>DAHWOF010000155.1 GCA_027335345.1 Granulicella sp.
CCTGACGGAAGGACTCCCGCAGGAGGATGGCCGGAGGCGAGGAGCGGTTGGGGACGCGCGCTATGTACATGCGCTATAAATATCACTGAAAATAGATTATAGAAAGATTATTATAGCTTTTTACATGCCTATATCAGTACCCAAAAGACACGATTGCTCTCGGACCTTCAACAACTTAGCTGCTTTCAGAAGGGGAACTTCCGCCCGAGACAAAATGTAAAGGATGTCCTGAAACTTGACACTCAAAAGACCGAGAAGTGGCGCCCAGTGTGGGGAAGGAAACGCAGAGTGTGGGCAGATAGGACGAAGGGCAGCGGTTTAGGCGTGTGCCGCTGGTTGAGTGCATGACGCGCTGGGTTCGCTCAGGAGGAGAACAGGCTGGGAGCAGGCGTTGCCTGCGCGGTGCGGGTGGGCGCGGAGGCGGTGCGCAGCAGATCCGGAATGCTGCGGCTGCGCTTGCTCTGCGGGGGTTTGCCGTTGGCTTCGGGCGAAGGTTCCGGCGAAACCAGAACACCGTTGCAGACGCTGATGGTGCGGCCGGCGATGGCCGGGATGCGTTCGCCGGGAATCAGGATGCCGGTGAGGTTCAGCGGATCGGCGGCAGAGAAGGTGAGGCTGCGTTGCTGCGCCGAGGCGCGGCGTAACGAGCGGGCCGCCTCTGGTAGAGCGAACTGCTCGCCGAAGGGGCCGGAGACGAAGCGGCCACCGCGTATCTCGCCACGCGCCTCCAGGCGGCGAAGGATGGGAAGAAGGTCGCCCCAGCGCGGAGCGTTGGCTTCACGCGTCAGCAACTCGCGGAAGAGCACGCCGTAGCGGCAAAGCAGGATGCGAGCGGCGGCATCCAGACCGGCGTCAGCAAGACGCGCCTGGGCGACCGCATCCGGCGCGGCCGCGGGCGAAAGCGCGGCTGACGGAAAGAGGAACCAGCGACCGGCCGTCGAGCGCGCGGCAGGGCGCTGGCGCAGGCTGGGAGATTGGCTGGCAGCACGGCTGCTTCCTGCGGAGGCCAGAGAGCGGCGACGAGGATCCATCATCGCGCGGAGCTGGTCGAAGCCGTCGGCGGAGGCCAGGCCGGCCGTGGCCAGCTCCCAGAGAGCCGTCGTGGTCTGCTGTCTGGTCAGCCCGCTGCGATGCTGCAGGTCGATGGCGAAGGCCGCTCCATGAGCGGAGAGCAAGGCACGGATCGTCTGCGCCTCGGCAGACAGCGACTGCGCCAGGATGGCCTCGTCGACGGACTTGGATGCCAGAAGATGGTTCAGCCACGCGGAGGACTCGCGCAGATAAAAGGTGATCGGCGCCAGGGAGGTCGGGATCACCCGCCTCGGTCCTGCGGAGCGAGAGGGCGATGGAGCGTTCTCCGGGCCGGGCCGGACGCTGGAGTCCAGCTCCGCCCAGGCAGGATGCGGCGAGAGGCGACCCCAGGCGACGACGCCGGCGAGGCAGAGGTTGTCCAGCCACTGGGGTGAGTAGTTGGCAACGCGCGCGGGCAGCAGGGAGCGCTCCCACTCGATGGCCGGAGCCTCGAAGCCCTCCAGCTGCTCGATGGCGGCCAGCACGGCCTCTTCGCCGGCTGACTGGAGCTCGGCTTGCTGTCTGCCCGTGCGCTCGGATGTCTGTTGAACTTTGCGCTCACCTGTCTGCTCGCTCAAAGCCTCGCCCGGATCTTTCGTCCCGCGTTCGTCCAGGCCCTCGCCGAGCTGCCAGCGCAGCAGCCAGTTGAAGAAGGCTGCCGCACTGACCGGCTCGATCTGGCGGCGCAGCGTGGCGAGGGTGAGGCGGTGAATCCGCTGCAGGATGCGGCGCTCGCACCACTGAGTATCCGCAGTGGCGTCAGGCGAAGGGTCCTCCCTGAAGGGAGACGGCAGCTCGAAGACGCCGCGCATAGCCAGCCCCTGTATCTCCATGGTGAGCAGCGCTTGCAGGATGCGGGAGGACGGCAGATGCGCGTGCTCCGCAAGCTGGGCCGCAGTGGTGGGGCCGAGCAGTTGGAGCCAGCCCTGGGTCAGGGCGAGAACAGCGTCCGGCTCGGTTGCTTGCGCCTCCGGGGTCTGGCCGCCCCGCGGATGCTCCAGCTCTGGCCACAGCAGGTTGGCCGTAGCGGCGTGTTCTGTGGCGATCCAGGCAGGCTGGCCGTCGATTAACACCGCAAGGGCGCGGCCCTGCGCCTCCAGGCGGGCGAAGAAGAGCGGCCAGTGCTCCGTGCCTTTGTCTGGCGGAGCCTGCGCGAGGATGGGAAGCGGCAGGCAGACGAGCTGCAGCAGGAGGTCGTGGAGCTCGTGCTCGTTGCGCAGGTCGGGCCAGAGCTGGGCGCGAACCTGCGCGATAGCTGCAGGATCGAGATGGCCGGGCGCCTCGGGGAGTTGCGTAGGGAGAATGCCGCGCGTCCGCACAGCGCGAGCGCGCCGGGCCGCTGCGTCCTCAGGGTCCAGAAAAGCGTAAGGAAGCGCGTGGAGCAGTTCGTGCGAGAAGACCGACGGCATGGGCGTATCTACCGCGATGCAGCGAATGCTGCCGTCGCTGATGCCCTGCAGCAGCTTGAGCAGGCCGTCGATGTCCATGGACTCGGTGAGGGTATCCTTCATCACCTCGCGAACCAGGGGGTGGTCCGGGATCTCGATGTCGCCGGCCAGATTCTCCGGGCAGGCCGAGGCGTGGGGAAAGACGCTGGCCAGCAGGTCATCGGAGCGGATGCGCTGGATCTGCGGAGCCACGCGCTTGCCCTTGTGCATGCGCAGAAGCTGCAGGCTGCGTCCGGCGGCCCAGCGCCAGCGGTTCTTGAAGAGCGGCGAGGCGATGCTGGCCTGTTCGAGCAAGCTGCGCGCGGTGTGGGTGGAGAGGAAGCCGAAGACCTCGGCGAGGGGGAAGCTGTGCTGCTCGGCCAAGGAGATGTTGATGCCGTTATCGGTGGCCGCGGCCTGCAGCTCGAAGTTGAAGCCGCGGCAGAAGCGCTTGCGCAGGGCCAGCCCCCAGGCCTTGTTGATCCTGCCGCCAAAGGGGGCGTGAAGGATGAGCTGCTGGCCGCCGCCCTGGTCAAAGAAGCGCTCGGCAATAATGGTTTGCTTGCTAGGGACTGCGCCCAGCACGGCGCGGCCGAAGACGATGTAGGTGATGAGTTGGAGAGCTGCCGAGGAGGAGAGGAAGCACTCGCGCTGCAGCAGAGCCATGGTCTGCGCCAGGGACGGCGGCGCGGAGGATGAAGTGAGGCAGGCGCGCGAAAGATCAGCCGGGGAGAGATCGCGGGTGAGGTGGTCGAGCTGGCTGCGCAGAGCGCTGACGGCGTCTGAGAGCGCGACGGTGCGCTGCGGAGCCTCACCCTCCCAGAAGGGGATGCTGGGCGGGGCGCCGTGCGCGTCTTCCACCAGCAGCTTGCCGGCGGGGTCCACGCGCTGGATGCGCCAGCTTGTGTTGCCCAGCAGGATCACGTCGCCGGGATGGCTCTCGACGGCGAAGTGTTCATCGACGGTGGCGATCTGGACGTTCTCCGGCTGCAGCAGGACGGTGAAGATCGCGGTGTCCGGAATCGCGCCACCGTTGCTGATAGCGATGGCCCGGGCGCCGCGGCGGGGATGCAGATGGCCGTGTACCTGATCGCGCAGAAGGTAGGCTCCGTAGCGGCCACGGGAGCTGACGATGCCGTTGTGAAGCAGGGAGAGGAGCTCCTCAAACTGAATGCGGGTGAGGCTGCGGTAGGGCCAGGCGCGGCGCAGGACGTTGAAGAGCGCGTCCTCCGGCCAAGGCTCCGCTCCCACGGCGGCGACGATCTGCTGCATCAGGACGTCCGCGGGCGCCTCCGGGATCTCCAGCCGGTCGAGCTCGCCGGCGACCATCTGGCGCAACAGCGCAGCCTGTTCGAGCAGGTCGTCCCGGGTGAGGGCGAAGAAACGGCCCTTGGGGATGGCCCCGCGCCAGTGGCCGGCTCGTCCCACGCGCTGCATGGCTACGGCGATGGAGCGGGTGGAGCCGATCTGGCAGACCAGATCCACGGTGCCGATATCGATGCCCAACTCCAGTGAGGCGGTGGCCACCAGGATGCGGATCTGGCCGGACTTGAGGCGCTGCTCGGCATCCAGGCGAAGGGTGCGAGAGAGCGAACCGTGGTGCGCCGCAACGGCGTCCTCGCCCAGACGGTTGGCCAGTTCAAAGCTGATCTTCTCCGCCAGCGCCCGGGTGTTCACGAAGACCAGCGTACTGCGGTGCTGATCGGCGAAGGTGGCCAGCCTGGCGTAGATCTCCTCCCACATGGCGGTGGAGGTGATGGAGGAGAGCGGGATGCTGGGAACCTCGATGGCCAGATCCAGGCTGCGCCGCTGGGCGACCTGGACGATGGCTGTTGCGGGACGGCCAGAGGAGCGGGTGAGTTCAGAGCCTTGGCCGGGCTTGGACGCCGCTTGGACGCCGGTGAGGAAGCCGGCCAGCAGTTCGATGGGATTCTGGGTTGCGGAGAGGCCGATGCGCTGCGGAGGAGAGCCGCGCGCGCTGAGCATCGCGCCGGCTGCCAGGGAGTTCTCACCGCAGACCAGAGCGTCCAGGCGTTCCAGCGACAGAGCCAGGTGCGCACCACGCTTGTTGCCGGCGACGGCGTGGATCTCATCGACGATGACGGTCTCTACGCGGGTGAGGTTCTGCCGGGAGCGTGCAGCCGTGAGTAGAATGTATAGCGACTCGGGGGTGGTGACCAGGATGTGCGGAGGGTTCCTGAGCATCGCTGCGCGGTCTTTGGCCAGGGTGTCTCCGGTGCGCACGCCGACACGGATCTCCGGGCACAGATAGCCGCGCTCCATGGCGAGCTGCTGGATCTCGGCCAGCGGGACCTGGAGGTTCCTCTGAATGTCGTTGGAGAGCGCCTTGAGGGGAGAGATGTAAACCACCTGAGTGCGCGGGTCCAGGCGGCCGGCGATGGAGGCGCGCAGCAGCCTGTCAATCGCAACCAGAAACGCGGAGAGGGTCTTGCCGGAGCCGGTAGGGGCGGAGAGCAGCGTTGGTTCGCCGCGCAGGATGGCCAGCCAGCCGGCGATCTGGGGCTCGGTGGGTGAGCCGAAGCGGCGGAGAAACCACTCCTGAACGATCGGATGTGCCCAGGCGAGAGATCTCTGAGCGGCATCACGGCAGGGATCGTGGGAGGGAGATTCGACCGCCATGAGCCATTGTAGCTCTTCGTAGTTTCTTCGCTATCAGCGCGGCGAGGAAGACGTTGATCGTTCGCCTGCCGCGCATCGAGGGTGGTGGGGCAGGATGTCTTCCCGGGAGATTCCTCCGCTGAATTCCGGCTCTCTCAGCAAGGATGGAAGGCCGTTGCTTTTTGGTGTGGGCAGTGGAGCGCGGCGTTGGCTACATGTTGCCGGCGCCGACGTCGGCGGCTCGGGCTTCGGCGGTGTCCTGCGCCAAGTAGCGCTCGATGGTCTCTTCGAGGACGCCGCGAGCGCGGAGGATGAAGTCGATGGCGTCCCGCCCGGCTCCCCGGCCACCGGGGTTGGGGGTGACATAGTGCGCGGCCGCCTTGGCCTCCGGCCGGGCGTTGGCGGAGGCGATGGCCAAGCCGACGATGCGCATCACGGGAAGGTCAATGATATCGTCGCCGACGTAGGCGATCTCCTCCAGGGTGCAGGCTTCGGCGGCCATGACGTTTCGAAGCGCCTCCCGCTTGGTGGACTGGCCCTGGTAGAGGTGATCGATCCGAAGGTCGGCGGCGCGGATGGCGACCACGCGCGAGTTGCGCTTGGTGATCCAGCCGACCTTCAGCCCGGCCAGACGGGCGATGGCAACGCCCAGGCCGTCGTGCGCAGAGAAGCTCTTGACCTCGACGGCCCGTGGAACGGCTTGCGCGGTCGCTGCGTTGGGATCTTCCAGCTCAGGAATAAAGGTGATCTCGCCGTTGGTGAGAACGCCGTCGACGTCATAGAGCAGCACCTTGATTCGGCGGGCTCGATCTTCCGGGGAAAGCATGTCCATGAGCTCATGATACTGAAGTGACGCGAGAGAGCCGGATGAGCGGTTGCCTCAGCGGCCAATCACCAGAAGTCGGAAGGTGCCCGGGAGTACGGGACGGTAGTGATGGCGCACGGGCTGCCCGGCAGGCGCGGGGGCGAAGTCCGCCGTGGCGGTGAAGATGCGGCCGGTGTTGGGGTCGAAGGTGATGGTGCGGGCTCCGGGCTGGGTTTTGAGCGTCTGCTCCACGCGAAATTCTGAGCCGGAGAGCGGAGCTCCGGGGGTGAGGCTCTCCTGGATGATGGTGAGGGTCCCATCAGCCTGGGTGCTGTAGACCTCTTGCGTGGCGGGGTTGAAGAGAGCTCCATCGCAGCCGGCGCCGATGGGCAGCGTGGTGAGGATCTGGCCGTCCGAGGCGCGCAGAATCACCATGTTGTGTTTTTCGTTGCAGGCGGCAAAGAGCACGCCGTGATCGGCATCGATGGCCAGACCGGAGCATCCGCCGTCAACGGTGGAGACATCGTAGTTCCTGATGAGTTTGAGGGTGCGGGTGTCGACCACAGCAATGCGGCCCTTGTCCTCGACGTCAAGGAAGAGATGTCCCTGGCCGTCGAGTTGGGATTGCTCCGGCTCACCTCCCAGGTTGACGGTTCCGAGGACGTCGCCGGTCGCGGCGTCGAGCGCGGTGACGTTCGGTTCGACGTGGGAGAAGATGTAGACGTGGTGAGTGATGGGGTCGTCAAGGTAGCCGTCGGGACGGCCGCCGATGGCGATGGTCTTGAGGATGTGATGAGTGAGGCTATCAAATATAGCGATCTGGCTGCCGGTGGCGAAGCCGTGGTGAGTGGCGTCATCGATCGCTGCGCCATGAACGGCGCCGGTCGGGATCGTGGTGATGGGCTGAAGGGTGTCCAGGTTGTAGACGTGAAGCTCGCCCGTGGGGCCGGAGCGAGCGATATAAAGCTCGCGGGTAGAGGGGTTGGCGGCCAGATAGTCCCAACCTCCCCGACCGCCCAGTTGGTGGATAGAGAGAACTCTGTAGGAGGCGTCCGAGTGGCTGGCGCCGGCCGGGCCGCTTGGGGCTTGGGCCAGAAGAGCGGCAGCCAGAATGACCGCCAGGCCGACACCTTGAAGGGAACTCCGGAGCCGAGATGGACGAAACTGCGGGAGCAGGCTGAATAGGCTTTTTATTTTCATGCCGATGAGTATATGACTGGAAGCTTGCGCCGGAATCAACAAGAAGATGGAGATGAATTGCCAAAGCTGGCGAGACGCCAGGCGGGCGCCGACGGCCTGACGCCAGGATGAGGGAGGGGGCGCGGGCAAGGTAGAGATGCTAAGAAATTCGCGCCTGTATTGATCTTTGCACTCGCCAAAGGATGCAGAGACCTGTTAGGAAGGAACGGTAGATGGAGATGCCGGACCGGTTCGATCCTTCTTCCTCGGGGCGATCGTGCCGGAGCGAACGCGCAGCGTATTGCATCGCCGATTCATTGCAGCCGGAGATGCCGGCTGGGGAGGGCTCCATGAGGACGGAGGATCGCGGTCAGCATCGAACCGGCAATGGAAACTCGCGCTGGCCCAACTATGTTCAGTACCTGTTCGTGGTGTTCCTTACCTTGTTGTTTTTCAGCCTGGCGTTCAGCATGGCAAGGCACCATTTTCTGCGTGGCAGCCGTTGGGAACAGAGCCCGGTAACTAGCCATTAGCCCTGTCTTCCTTTGGGCATTCTGACGGGGTGAGCTTTGGCGGCTTGCCAGGAAGAGAGCCCGTCGAGGCAGCGGCTCGTCATGCCGACGGGGAGGGATCTTCCTCAGTCGCGGAAGATGGCGAAGGGGTTGGATTGGCCCCAGATGAGCCGGATGAGCTGATAGTGCCGGGGCCGATCCCAGTGCGGCCCACAGGGTTCAGGGCGGGCTTCAATGTTGAAGCCGCTGAGAAGATTGAGGATGGCTTCATCGCTGAGGCCGCGCTCGCGCAAGGTGCTAATCTCCCCCAGAAGGACCGAGTCCGGGAGGGAGACCGCGCCAAGCTGATTCTGTGAAGAGAGTTCGGGCGCCGCAGCGGGATGAGTGGGGTGAGTCATTCGGTAAAAACCTCGGGGACCTCAACGTGGGACAACTCTTGCGCATGTTGACTACGTAGTTCGAACCTGTTGCCCAAGGATCAAGATGGGCTGGCCGGAGGACAGAATTAGGTTGGATCGGATTGGCCTTGGTCGCCCCAAGGGGTCTTCAAATCCTCTGCTCTCTCACCAGAACTTAATCGTATTCAAGGCGCGCAGAATCAACCGTGGTTCCAGGGTTTTAATCCGCCCAGTCACCTCAAAAGTCAATACCTGTCTGGTTACAGAAGATGGTTTGCGAGGAGAACCTGCGCACAGCCGAGGCCCGAGGCTGTGCGGGTGACACCGCGGCTCACCGGCGCGCACGCATCGTTTCTGCGGAGGAGCCGCTGCGGGTGGTGATGAATTTCCATAGGAGGACGCGCCGAGAAGTTTTCCCGGGCGGAGGTCGCCGATAGGAGGTGAGGCGCTGGGCTCGACGACCCTTACTTCAGCGTCCGATGCGTTCCATCAAGCCTCGGTCCACGGAGGGCAGGCCCTGGAACCATTCGGCCTCCGCACCTGGTTGGGGAAGGAGGTGGCCGAACTCGATCATCTGGTAGCAGGGGATCTCGACCAGGCAGGCCCAGACCGCATTATGGGCCGCGCCGGCAGCCAGAGCGAGAGCGTTGGTGAGCTGGACCATGAGTTCCTGGCGCTGCTCGGGGCTGCGTCCGGCGCGGATCTTCCCCTGCACGTAGATCAGGTCGTGTTGCAGCGGCTTGCCGCCCACAAAGTGACTTCCGGGGGGAATGTCATGGAACAGCACCTGGGTCAAGTAGGCCTGGGCGCCGGTAACGGACTTGTGGATGCGCGTGATCTCCTGGGCGATCAAGGTTTTCTGGCGAGGGGTCAGGCGGCTGGCTTCCGTGGTAACCGTGTAAGTGGGCATGGGAGCGAAACCTCCGGCAGGAACTTTCGAGGGTGAACTTTTTAATTTACACGATGTTGATTCCTGAGCGGCTGCGACCGGGTGAAGTTTTGTGCTTCCTCCGAGGCTGCCTGTGGGAGGCGGCGGATGGAGCGCGGTGGTCACCAGAAGCGACTCCCCCGAAGCCGCGTTCCAACAGCACCAGAGTGTACGAGTCCTGGTGAAGGCTATGCAAGCGACTCTTGCGTGGAGAAAAGGCGGTTTACGGATCTTCCCATTGGATAAAGAGACTCTGCCGGCGCTGGAGATGGCGTCGTGAAGAGGCCCCCGGCGGCGATCCCGTGCGGAACGGGTGGAACCGCTCCACTGCTTTATTCGAGCGGGGCCTGCTGAATTGCATTGGTGAGCGTTCCAATGCCT
>DAHWOF010000156.1 GCA_027335345.1 Granulicella sp.
CTCCGGCAAACTTGCCGGAACCACCCAGAACTCCATCGAGTCCTTCAAAGGCGTGCCTTTTGCCGCGCCGCCCATAGGTGACCTTCGCTGGCGCGCCCCGCAGCCTGTCAAGCCCTGGTCCGGCGTCCGCGCCGCCAACGCGTATTCGGCCGACTGCATGCAGGTTCCTTTTCCCAGTGACGCCGCGCCACTCGGCACCACTCCCTCTGAAGACTGCCTCTACCTGAACGTCTGGCGTCCTGCCGGCGCCCATGCCGGCGACAAGCTCCCGGTCATGTTCTGGATCTATGGCGGCGGATTTGTGAACGGCGGCAGCTCACCGGCCGTCTACGACGGCAGTAAATTCGCAGCCAAAGGCGTGGTCTTCGTCAGCGCCAACTACCGCCTCGGCCGTTTCGGCTTCTTCGCCTTTCCGGAACTCACCCGCCAAAATCCTGACGGCATGCTTGGCAACTACGCCTTTATGGACCAGATTGCCGCTCTCCATTGGGTCAAGCGCAACATCGCGGCCTTCGGAGGAGATCCATCCAATGTCACCATTCTGGGTGAATCCGCCGGCGGATTCAGCGTCCACATGTTGCTCACCTCCCCGCTCAGCAAGGGCCTCTTCAACAAAGCCATCGTCGAGTCCGGCGGCGGACGCGCCAACCTTGGCGGTCAACGTTACCTCAGCACTTCCCTTCCCAACGGGCCGGCCTCGGCAGAATCCATCGGCATCGAGTTTGCCCGCAGCATGGGCATCACCGGCACTGGGAAAGCCGCCCTCGCAGCCCTGCGCAAGCTCCCCGCTGAAAAGGTCCGCGGCAACCTGAACATGGCCACCATGCGCCAGCCCGGTTACGCGGGCCCCATGATCGATGGCCACGTCGTCCTCGCAGCTCCCCAGACGGCCTATCTTGCCGGTGACTTCTGGCATGTCCCCATCCTCATCGGCACCAACAGCCTGGACATCGGCGTCGGCGCCCAACCCAGCAAGCAGGCGCTCTTTGCCAGCTTCGGTCCGTTTCGTCAGCAGGCCATGCAGGCCTATGACCCCACCGGCAACGCGCCTCTGAAGGCCGTTCGCTATGCCGTCAACATGGACCGCTTCATGGTGGAACCCGCCCGTTTCGTCGCCACCGTCTTCGCCTCGGAGGGCGAACCGGCCTATATCTACCGCTTCTCCTACGTCGCCCACTCCATGCGCAGCCAGTGGCCCGGCGCGCCTCACGCCACCGAAATCCCTTACGTCTTTGACACTGTTCAAGCCAAGTACGGCGCCTCGCTCGCACCGCAAGATGAGACCATGGCCCAGGAGATGATCAGCTACTGGGTTGCCTTCGCGAAAACCGGCGACCCCAGCACCGGCAATCCCATAGCGTGGCCGCGCTTCAACCCGCAGACCAGCATGGTGATGGACTTCACCCAGGACCACGGCCCGGTTGCGCAAACGGATCCGTGGAAGGCACGCCTCGACGCTACCGCCGCCATCGTCTCCAGCGCTCCGCCCGCGCCGGCTCCCGCGCGCCCCGCTGCACCCGCGCATCCGTAGCCTCCAGCCTCAGGAGTTTGCTGCAACAAGAAACTTTCAACACCGAAGCTCTGCTATATCTACGGCTGAAGTGTATCCGCTCCTTCTGTGCCCAAACGCGTATCGGCAGATCGAAGCAGGCGCCGCTCCTCCACTACGATTTACGTTACCCCAGCACCACCGTTGGCTGCGCCAGGGTGCCGGCGATTCTCTTGCCAATGGCCAGCAACTCCCGGGGAGCGGTAAAGATCTTCACCAGCGGAGCCCCAGAGAACTCCGGAAGATTCACCTGCATTCCGTTGCGTATCCGGCCTGCGGTCTGTTCATCCACCGTCACCGATGGCATCTCCGGCAACAGCGTGCGCGGATGCGGCAGTCGCGCCTCGATCTCAGCCGGCGCCATTTGCTTCAACTCATCCAGCGGGATCGCCTGAGCGAGGGAAAACAAGCCGGCCTGGGTTCTGCGCAGCGCAGCAAGATGAGCTCCGCATCCAGCCATCTCGCCCAGCTCATGGGCTACGGACCGCACATAGCCGCCCGCCGAAATCCTCATCCGGAAGGTGGCCGTCGCAGCCTCCAGGCCGAGCAGATCAAACTCCTGGATGGTGATCCGCACCGCTTTTACCGGAACGCTCTTGCCGGCGCGCGCCAGCCGATGCGCCGGGACTCCATGGATTTTTTTGGCGGAGTACACCGGTGGCGTCTGCTCTCGCTCCCCGTGAAAGTTGAGAGCCAAAGCCTGCAACTGCTCTAACGATAGGGTGAGCGGCCTGGGCTGACCCGCCGGCTCGCCCTCGGCGTCGAAGGTATCCGTCGCGAATCCAAACCGGATGGAACCTGTATAGGATTTTTCCGCTTGCCCGAAAAACTGCGCCAGCCGGGTGTACTTGCCCAACAGTAGCGGTAGAACGCCGGTAGCCATCGGATCCAACGTCCCCAGGTGGCCAACAGAATGCTCACCCGTGGCTCGACGCACCATCGCCACTACATCATGCGAGGTGATGCCTGCGGGTTTATCTAGAATCAGGACTCCATTCATGCAGATGCTATTGTCGCTCAATCTCGCGACGCGTTTCGCTGTAAGGAGGGGATAGCGGAGGCAAAATCTGGCCGAGCTTGACGGGTGAGACTCAAGCCGCTGCTTCAAAGGCCGGAGTTGAGCGCGGCCGGCGGCCTACTTCTGCGCATGCACCAGGGAAAGAAACTCATTCCGGGTCTGTTGTTGCGTTTTGAAGACCCCTCGCATCGAACTGGTCACCGTCAGCGAGCTCTGCTTTTCCACGCCGCGCATCATCATGCAAAGGTGCTGAGCCTCAATGACCACGCCGACGCCCTGCGGGTGAATAGAATCTTCCACTGCCTCGGCGATCTGTTGCGTGAGCCGCTCCTGCACCTGCAGCCGGCGAGAAAACACATCCACCATGCGTGGCAGCTTGCTCAAACCCACCACTTTGCCTCGAGGGATGTAGCCGATGTGCGCCTTGCCGAAAAACGGCAGCAGATGATGCTCACACAACGAGTAAAACTCAATGTCCCTGACCATCACCATCTCGTCGTAGTCCACATCGAACAGCGCATCATGGAGAACATCTTCAACCGTCTGCCGATAGCCTCTAGTGAGGAATGCCATTGCCTCTTTCATGCGCCTGGGAGTTTCGAGCAACCCATCCCGCGCGGGATCCTCGCCCATCCGCCGGAGCAGCTCGGCGTAGATCTGCTGCACACTGGCATCGTTCAGCGCCAGTCCTCGAGCTGCTTCGCCGTCTCCGGTTCCGTTGTTCTTCAATCTGGACATCGGTTTCAACGACTCTCCCACCTTCGATTCCATCCTGTTCGACATTGCAAATGCCTCTCTCTGACTCTGATCTACAGATGCGCGCAGTGTGCCTGACGCTGCAGATTCATTTCGGCTCTGATTCTCCTCTTCCGCCGGACTCAGCCCTGGCGGCCCGGTCCAGCTTCTCCGAAGTAATCGAAGGAGTTGTTGCCGGTCTCTTCAACATGAATCCGTTCCAACTTGAGCTGCGGATGGTTCGCGCTCTCAATGAATTGAGAGAAGATGCTCCATATCTCCAGGCATAGGTTCTCGGTGGTGGTCACGCGATCGCGGAAAGCCTCTAACGTGTTCAAATTTTTGTGATCGAAGCGCTCTACCACCTCCTGCCTGGCAAATCTGTCCAGATCTGCCAGGTTGGCCACCATACCGGTCGCAGGGTCCACAGGCCCCGACAGGGTCACCTGCACGACATAGCCGTGTCCGTGCCCAAACGGGTTATTGCATTTGCCAAAGACTGCGCGGTTCTGCTCCTCGCTTAGCGCGTCCACATGCAGGCGGTGTGAGGCGCTAAAGGCGTACCGCCGGGAAAGGTGAGCGATAACCCGGCTCATGCGCCCTCCCCATAAAAGTCAACAAACAGGTCCGGCATCTCGTAGACTCTCACCCGATGCAACCTTCCATTCTCAATCTTTCCTTCCAGCCGGCGCCAGATCGCCAGCGCAATGTTCTCGGTGGTAGGGATCATCTCGGCAAACTCCGGAACCTCAAAGTTCAGATGGCGATGGTCATAGACGGAGACCACCTCACGCTCCATGATCTCCTTGAGAAGCTTGAGATCGATCACAAAACCGCTCACGGGCTCGATCTCACCGGCCACCGTCACCTCCAGCGTGTAGTTGTGGCCGTGCCCTTGCCGGTTGGCGCACTTGCCAAACACACGCACGTTCTCCTCCTCGCTCCAAGCGGGGTTCCAGTAGAAATGGGCGGAAGAGAATTCGGCTTTACGCGTCAGCAGGATCATGATTTCGCTCAATCCGATGAATTTGTCACTGCACTTGAATCTGTCACTGCACTTCAATTTGTCGATGCGCATCCATTTGTCGATCCACTGGGTTGGATGCTTACCGACGAACCTCGTTGCGGTGATGGGACGGAAGACTCACCGCACGTAGCTCAGGTACGATACTCCCGTCCCTTCCATCTCACCCGGTGGAGCAGACGATGCAGCGTCCAACTCCTCACCAACAAGCCGGCGAACAGCGGAAGAGCAAAGACCGAGAGGACGCAATCCCCTGCCCCAAAGTTCGATCGCGCCACCCTCCGGAAGTAACGCATCAGAACCCGTGCCCAGATCAGAAGCAGGGCCACTCTCTGCCACCAGGCCAGAAGATGCAAAGGAATCAGAAGGATAGGCAGAAACAGCAACCCCAAATCGAGCAACCGCCCGACCGCTAGCGCCAGGGGATGGCTGAACAACAGGGCAAAGTTTTTCGTCCATCCTTCCAGCATATCGCTGAATCCAAGGTACATATGCGTACTCAGCGCATCTGGCGCATAGCGGAACCAAATCCTCAACCCGGCCCGCTTCATCCGACCGGCCAGTTCTACATCCTCCAGTACCGATCGGCCCAGCTCGCTGTGTCCTCCCAGGGAGAAGTAGGCCTCGCGCTCCACCATGATGAACTGCCCGTTGGCCGCAGCCAGGGTGCTGGCGGAGTCATTCACCTTTTGGAGAGGGTAGGCGCTGGCCAGCTCTGAGAAGACCAGGGGCATCAGCGCCCGCTGCCAGAAGCCGGTCACGAGCTGCCGCGGCGAATAGGAGAGCAGACCCACCTGCCGCCGCTGAATCTCCTCCAAGGCCAGCTCCAAGTCTCCTGGCTGATGCAGGGTGTCGGCATCGGTAAACAGCAGAAATGCTCCTCTGGCCTGTTGCGCCCCTACCCAGCAGGCATTGTTCTTCCCGGTCATCGCGCCGGGGCCGGCACTCGCATCCGGAGCGGGGGCTTCCATCACCCGCACTCCCTCCTGTTGGGCAGCGATCGCCAGCGCCAACTCCAGGGTACGGTCGCCGGAGCTGTCATCCACAACGATCAGCTCCCACTCCCGTCCCAGACGAAAAGCTTCCTTGTTCTGCACGAGCAGGGTTCTCAGGCAGTGGGGGAGATTTGGCTCCTCGTTACGCGCCGGGATGATCACCGAAAGCCTGCATTCGGGACCTTCGGTTTCCACCGTGCGCTGCTCCTCGCCGCTCTCGATGCTCTCATGAGTCACTGCTTCGTATCGTAATATAGGGCTGTGGATGGGATCGATCGAGGATCGGCAATGAGGAAGCGGCAGGGGAGACAGCGATTGCGTGCCGGGGCGCTGCTTCTGATGAGCTGTGCTCTCACCAGCGGCTGCAACCGGGGCACCATCTCCGACCAGATTGGGCGCGCCGCTCCGGTCTTTTCCATCAGCGACGGACAACACTCGGTCGCTCTGGCCAACTTCCGCGGCAAGGTGGTTGTGCTGAACTTCTGGGCCAGTTGGTGCCCGCCCTGTGTGGAGGAGATGCCCGCCCTGCAGGCCCTGCAGCAGCAGATGCCGCAGATCCAGGTGATTGCGATCGCCAGCGGCGAGGATTTCTCCCAGTATCAGCAGTTTCTGGCTCAACATCACATTACGTTGCTGACCGTGCTGGACCAGAATCAGACCTCCAACAAGCTTTACGGCAGCTTCAAGTTCCCGGAGACCTATGTGATCGATCCGCGCGGCATCATCCGCCGAAAACTCATCGGAGCGCAGGACTTCACCAATCCGGGGTTTGAAAGATACCTGAAGAAACTTGGGGCGTAAGCCTCTGCAGACTTGTGATCAGCGCCCGCGCCATTGCCCCCATTGCGCTGATAAGATCGAAAATTATGACGCAGCTCGATGTGATGTACCTGTACGGCGAAGCTCCCGGTGAAACGGCGATGAAGGCTTTGGGACAGATTCGCAAGGTCTACGGAGTTCGTGTTGTGGAACTCCGGGAGGCAGAGAAGATGATTCGCGTGGAGTACGACGCCACACGGCTGACCGAGCCAATCATCCACCAACTGCTGCGCCGCGCCGGGATCGATGTGCTGGAGCAGGTCTCACTGATTCCGCCTCAACCGGAGGCCGCAACTCCGGTGGCGAGCTGAGAGAGCCATCCGCAGAGAGCAATCCGCAGGTTGCTTGGGAGGGCGGCTTCGGTTATTCTTACCTAGTTGCTTCCAAGCAATGTGCGCCCGTAGCTCAGCTGGATAGAGCGCCTGGCTACGAACCAGTAGGTCGGAGGTTCGAATCCTTCCGGGCGCACCATCTTTAGACCGCTGGCCGATCTCTCCGCAGCGTCACCCCTGCTCTCACGCCTCCATCTCTCCATTGGGAAGCATACCTCGTGCCAATCTTAGGGGCGGTCAGGTTCCGGCAGGTTCTCCACACCCATTTGGACCATCCTTTCGCTGTGAGGACCGGCACGATAGGCTTTGAAGCCGTCGGCGGAGGCCCCACCATTTGTTCGGCCGGAGAAACCCCTCCCGCCGTCTCGAACCAGCCCTCGACGGCCAAACCTCTCCAAACAGAGAGCGCTTATCTCCAATAAGAATTTGGAATTGGACGCCCTGGGGTGGGATTCGAGATCCTCACTGCAGGTAAGGCGGAAGGAAATGGTTCGGAGGAAGGCCTATGAATCGACACACTGACGCATTGAATCCTGCACCCACTCCCTCAATGACCGTCAGGCAGCGTATCTTTGTGGCGCTCCTGCTCCTCTCTGCGCTGGTTGTCTCTTACTTTGTGGTTCGCTTCGTAGATCCGACCATCTCTTCGGCATTTTCTCTATCTATCACGGGCTTGCATTGGCTGGCGGCTGCTAGAACAGTGGCCGCATGAAGATAACCGGCCGCTCCTCCTCCTCCAACTCCGATGAAGCGCCCAGCCCAGAACGGTGGGGATCGTCGCACCCCCCAGCGAGAGAACCGCCTCCAAGAGATTTTGGGAACACGCAGAGATCCAAAAGATGCCGTTTCTCGAACGCCTCGGTTTTTATCCTTCCCCCGACCAGAACACACCAGAAGATCTTTCTTTCAAGGAGAATCAGCATGAAAAACGTAACCCGTAGATCCTTTGTCTCCACCGCCGCTGCCGGTATGACGGCGATTGGCTTCCTGGGCAGTTCCGCACCCGCCGCAGACTCACAACTTGTTTGGACCAGCACGGAGTGGAAGATCGCAGAGTTCAATCGGCTGGTCAACGATCCTGCCCGGATCAAACAGGTCTATGATGTAGTCCAGATTGGGGACGGCAAGTTCCTCAACAACGTCAAAAACTCCTTGAACGGTCTGCAGTTTGGCTTCGCCATTCCCAAAGAGCGGATCAAGATCGCGGTGGCCATGCATGGTCCCACGAACATGCTCAACTTCGACGACTACGTATGGAAGAAATATCAGATCGGGGAATGGCTCGACGTGAAGGATCCGGCAACCGGCCAACCGGCCCAGAGGAACATCTACTACCCGGCGGCGACCCTCCCGGCAGGCCAGATCCCTTCCACCGATCCTGACAACGAACACTCCATCTACCAGGCAAAGAGCATGCAGGATCTGCAGAAGCGAGGCGTCCAGTTTTTGAGCTGCCATACCGCGACCGAAGAACAGGCGCGCATTCTAGTGCATAAGTACAAGCTCTCCCAATCGCCGGAAGAGATTGTCAAAGACATGCTGGCGCACACCGTTCCCGGCACGCTGGTAGTCGCTTCCATGGTAGCCGCCATCGCCCTGCTGCAGGCGGAAGGTCATTACACCTACATCACCGTTTAGTTTTCAGGAAAGGCAATCGCAATGTCAGTAACTTCAAAGCTTGTTTCTGCTGTTCTGGCGATCTCCTTCGCACCGTTGGCTCTCTCCCAGGCAAACCCTCCCTGGAGCAAAGGAGCCAACGACCCCGCAGCGCAAAAGGGGTACGCCTTTCACGTGCAGGATGTGGACAACATCCCCGATCTGCACGGCAATCCCTGCAACGCGAAGCTGGTGATCCTTATCGGAGGCAATCAGTTCTTCGTACTCCCTCAACTGGTGACGGCCTTTACAAAGCAGCACCCGGAAGTTGCCGGGCAAATCTACTATGAGACGCTTCCGCCAGGAATCCTGCGCAAGCAGATCGCGGCAGACGGAGCGCTCACGCTCGGCAATCTCACACTCCAGGTCAAGCCGGATATCTATGAGGCAGGAAAGCGCGCTGTACGTCAGATGGAGCACAACGGCGAGCTGAGCGGCGTGGTGGAGTATGCAACCAACAATCTGGAGATCATGGTTCCTGAAGGAAACCCCGAACACATCAAGTCGCTGAACGATCTGGCGCGGCCCGGTCTCCGTCTCTCCATGCCAAATCCGGAGTGGGAGGGCGTCGCCAACCAGATCGCCGCCTCTTTGCGCAAGGCGGGAGGCGAACCGCTCTACCAGGCTGTTTATCAGGAGAAGGTCAAAGACGGCCAAACGATTCTCACCGAGATTCACCACCGCCAGACTCCCATGCGAATCATGCACAAGCAAGCCGATGCAGGCGTAACTTGGGCCTCCGAAGTCCGTTTTGAAGAGAGGGTTGGAAATCCGATCGAAGGGATAAAGATTCCCGACTCTCAGAACGTAACCGCCGTCTATGCCGGTGGCGTATTGCGAAATGCTCCGCACCCCGCCATAGCTGCGCAGTGGCTTGCCTTTCTCAAAAGTCCGGAAGCTCAAACCATCTACCACCAGTATGGATTCCGCTCGCTATCGGCGACCTCGCACTAGGAGATTGCAATGCACTTCACGCAACAGAAACGAATGCGCGTGGCTATGATTCCGCTTATGGTCATGGGATTCAGCCTCTTTGCCGTTGCTTGCTCGAACTCGTCTAACCCGCCCGTCCATGCAGCCTCGGCAGACGGGCCTGCCGGCATCTCACAATCACAGCAGAGAAGGTTGATTCATCAAGGAAAGCTGCTCTTTGACCAGACGCCCAAAGAAGCCCCGGATTATGTGGGCAACAAACTGTCCTGCAGTGACTGCCATCTCAAGAGCGGAACTGCGGCGCATGCCGCTCCAATGACCGATCTTGCCGGAACGTTCCCCCAGTTCAGTAAGCGAGCCGGTCACATCATCTCTCTCCAGGACAGGATTCAGGAGTGCTTCGTGCGCAGCGAAGCCGGCCAGCCACTACCCGCGAATGGCCCGCAGATGGTGGCCCTGGTGGCCTACATCGATTCGCTATCCAAAAGTCAGGTCAAGAGCAAACCCTATCCCGGGCGTGGACTCATCAAGCTCCCTACCCTCATCGGTGATCCAGCACGAGGGAAGGCAGTCTATGTCTCCCAATGCGCTGCCTGCCACGGCATTGACGGAGCGGGAGATCCACCCATCCTGCCGGCACTCTGGGGAAATAACTCCTACAACGATGGAGCAGGCATGGACAATCCGTCGAAGATGGCTGCCTTTGTCTCTTACACCATGCCGCAGGATCATCCCGGGCTGCTCACTCCACAACAAGCCTACGACGTTTCTGCCTATATTCACTCCAAGCCAAGGCCAAAGTTCAACGAAGCGTACAAAATCTACTAAAACCGTTCGGCTGTGGATTGCCGCTCCGCCGGCTTGCAGTAAAAGGAAAGCGTCAAACCATGCCCGTAACGAGAAACCCATCCACACGCTACAAGCTGTAGCAAGAGCTTGAGCGGTTGAATCGGGAGTTCTCGGCTCAGCGCCAGGTCGAAACGCATTCAGCAGTGAACCCCGGGAGTGGTTTACCCTTGGTCACTTGCCTGGCACAGGCCTGTTTCCTGACGGCAACCAGGCAAGCCGCGAGAGAAACAGCGACTTCAGTCCTAGTATCACGACCTCGTGAATGAGTAATTAAGTTTCAGTCTGGCCTTTTTTCTTGTGAACTTCCACTTGATGATAGTCCGAGCGTGGTTGATGCGGCGATTCCACGCTTTGGCTTGACGGCGTAGTTGGCCGAGATCCCC
>DAHWOF010000165.1 GCA_027335345.1 Granulicella sp.
AACCGTCAAACCAGATCTCGACGAGAGGGCCGTAGCGAGTGAAAAGCTCCGTGAGCTGCCGGCGATAGATCGTGTTGTAACGTTCCTGCTCGGCGGCGGTTTTGCAGATGCCTCCGGTCGCCGCGCCAAAATGGTCGTCGCGGGGCGAAGCATAGATGCCAAATTTGAGCCCATGCTTGCGGCAGGACTCCGAGATCATGCCTACCAGGTCTCCCTGTCCGTCTCTCCAGGGGATGTTGCGGAGGCTGTAGCCCGTGGTCTTGGTGGGCCACCAACAGAAGCCTTCCTGATGCTTGGCTACAAAGACGATGTATCTGGCTCCGAGGTCGAGTGCGGTCTGGGCCCACTGGTCGGTGTCCAGCAGATGCGGGTTCATTGCGGAGAGCGGTGTGGGCTGGGTTGCAATTGCGCCCTGCTGCCAGGTCCGTGGCCCAAAGTGGATGAACATGCCCATCTCCAGATCCTGCCAAGCCGTCTGGTCTGGTGAGGGGCGGGCAATGGCGCGTGGCAGGGCGTCTGGAGGCTGTGCTTCCGGCTCCGGGGAAGCACCGAGGAAGCGGGGCAGCGGACTAGGACAGCGGAGGGTCGCCGAAGCGGTCGTTGCCAAGCCGGCCTTTGTGGCCAGGGTCAGAAGGGTTCGTCTTTGCATACATCCGATTCTACTTCTTCGCAGATTCCGGCTATGGTAAGGATTCCATCGCTGTAAGATGGTGAAGATGCCGGTCCCTGTTAACACGTCGGCCAACCAACGCTGCACTCCGATGCGTGGCGCCGCAGCGACTCGACCCCTGAGGAGACAAGATTTCTATGCGTAGAAGAGAGTTCCTGAAGACCTGCGCCGTGCTGACGGCAGGCGCCATGACGCCCACCTATCGGCTGGGCAACGCTCAGCAACCTGCCGGAGCCGCCCTGGCAGGGGAGGGTGCGACGCTGGAAGGGGTGCTGCCTTTGATCGGGACGGGATGGCACGGGCATATGTTTCCCGGCGCAGTGGCGCCGTTCGGCATGGTTCAGGTAAGCCCGGATACCAGCGGGGCGCCGGAGCCGAAGTGGAATGGTCAATGGGACATTACCGGGTGGGACCACTGTTCGGGCTATCACTATGGCGATAACTTTATCCTGGGCTTCAGCCACACGCACCTGCAGGGCACCGGTGCGGCGGATCTGGGCGATGTGTTGCTGATGCCACTGGTCGAGGGTCGGAACTGGAGCTGGGATACGGGGAAGCCGGGTGGACAGGCTGAGGCGCAGGCCGATGCGCTCGGCGAGGGCTCAGGATGGGTCTTTGACCCGCCAGAGCGCGGTTATTTTTCTGCCTTTTCACACCAGCGCGAGACGGCGCAGCCAGGCTACTACGCGGTCCACCTGGATACGCCGGATGTTGCGGCCGAGATGACCGCAACCACGCGCTGCGCCATGCATCGCTATCGCTATCCTGCGGCAGAGTCTCATGGGGAGTCTTCCCTGCCGTCCGCGCGCCGTGGCCTGATGGTGGATCTGGTGCATGGCATCGGCTGCAAGGTTTATGCCGCCGGGTTGCACATCGAGAGTTCCACTCGAATTTCGGGGGTGCGCTCCACGCATGGATGGGCCGCGGACAAGCATGTCTTCTTCGTGATCGAGTTCTCGCAACCATTTGCGACGCTTGACGTGCAGGTGGATGGAGCGGTGCGCTCCGCGGCCGTGGGTGACCGTATCTCCGGCAAACAGCTCAGAGCCATTCTGACGCCAAGCGCCCTGAGCGGACCGCTCACCGTGCGGGTGGGTATCTCCGGCACCGGGGTTGAGGGTGCGGCGATGAACCTGGCCGCGGAGATTCCGCACTGGGATTTCGATGCACTGCGACGCAGCAATCAGCGGGCCTGGAGCGAAACCCTCGGGGTGTTGCGCGCCAAGCTGCCCAGCCCCGCATTGCAGCAGGCCTTTGCAAGTGCGGCCTATCACGGCCTGGTGGCGCCGGCTACCTTCAACAACGTGGATGGAAGCTACCGCGGGCAAGATCAGAAGAACTATCCCAACCAAGGATTTACCAAATACACGACGCTCTCCATCTGGGATATCTATCGTGGAGAGTTTGTGTTTTTGACGCTGATGCAGCCGCAACGCATCGCCGATATCGTCAAGACGATGCTGGCGGACTATCGCCAGCTCGGGCAGAACTCGCTGCCGGTGTGGCCGCTATGGGGTAATGAGACCTGGTGTATGACCGGGTTTCATGTGGTGGGGTTGATTGTGGGAGCGTATACCCGCGGCCTGCGCAACTTCGATGTGGAGGCGGCCTACGCAGCAATGCGCGATACCGCCCTGGTAGGCGCCACTGCCAACGACAACAAGGCGCTTCAGGAGCAGTTCCGCACGCTTGGTTATGTGGCGGCGGGTGAGCAGCGGCAGTCCGTCTCACGCACCCTGGACTTTGCTTACGACTACTGGTGTGTAGGAGCGATGGCCGAACTGCTGGGCAAGCAGGAGGACGCCGCCATGTTCTACAAGCTGGCGAAGAACTACAAGAACCTCTTTGATCCGGCCACGGGGTTCATGCGCGCAAAGACTCCGGATGGAAAGTGGCGCGAGCCCTTCCGCCCCGACCGCGAGTACTGGCAGGATTACACCGAGTCCGATGCCTGGCAGGCGACCTTCAACGTGATGCAGGATGTGCAGGGACTGATCGATCTGTTTGGCGGAGATCAGGCTTTTGTGGAGAAGCTCGACGCACTGTTCGCAGCGCCTTCCGATGTGCTCGATTCCCCACCAGACATTAGCGGCATGGTGGGCCAGGATGCGCAGGGCAATGAGCCCAGCAATCATATCCCGTATCTTTACGCCTTTGCTGGCGCGCCCTGGAAGACCCAGGAGAGAGTGCGCGAGGTGGCGCGGCTGTATCGCAACACGCCTCAAGGTGTGCCTGGCAATGACGACTGTGGCCAAATCTCCACCTGGTTCAACTTCGCCGCACTGGGATTTTATCCGGTGAATGCCGTCACCGGGGTGTACGTGATCGGAAGCCCTCTGGTGGACCACGCCACGCTGCACAACTCTGCTGCCGGAACGACGTTTACCATCGTCGCCGACGACAACTCGGACAGAAACCTCTATGTGCAGAGCGTGAGGTTAAACGGCAAGCCACTGAATCGCTCCTGGTTCACGCACGCCGACATCGTGGCCGGAGGGACGCTGCATTTTCAGATGGGACCGGAGCCAAACAAGACTTGGGCCAGCGCACCCGAGGACAGGCCTCCTTCAGGGCTGGTGAAAGCGTAGAGCTTTTCCGTGAAGGTGTATCTCAATACCCTGACCTTGATCGCTGTTTACCCGAATGAGAACGCCACCGCAAGCCCGCTTAGGTGAGCTGCCAACACGGAAAAGGCTATTGGCCTCTCTTGTACTGATGAAGTGCAAAGTCTGTCCATCAATAGGTGATTACGGGGCGCACGACACAGGAGTGAGTGTTTTGGAACGGCAGGGATTTTGCGGTTGATCTTACGGCTATTATAGCCGTAAGATAGCAACATGGACAACACACCGCCTCCAGCACACCTTCGCCAACTGGCTACTGCATTGGCCCAGCCCCAGCCCATGCGCCGCGGCTGGTTATCCGAACGCACCGTCAAGTGCGGCAAACCGGGATGTCCCTGCGCCCAAGACCCCAAGGCTC
>DAHWOF010000173.1 GCA_027335345.1 Granulicella sp.
TTCGGCGTGGTGCTGATCGTGTTCTCCAGCACCCACGCGATGGACGGAAGCGATCTGTTCGCGGTGATGGTCTTTGGCGCGACTCTGGCCAATCTGCTGGGGCCGGAGAGTTTTTTGCGCGAGCTTGAGATGGGCTTCGATGGCGCGGATGAGGGCAGCCGAATTCTGTCTTTTCACTCCGAGCTGGCGTTTCTGGTGAGAAGCTTTTTCTTTGTTCTTCTGGGCGCCATGATCCGGTTCCGTGGACTGAAGGAGCAATTTCTGCCCAGTGTCGGCATCTTGCTGGTCCTTTTGGCCGCTCGGGTTGTGGCAGTGCAGTTGAGCCGCGTATTTTGGCGAGGCCCGAACCGCCAGGAGCTTGAGCTGGCGACGACGCTGATGCCGCGCGGCTTGATTACGGCCGTTCTGGTCCTGGAGGCCATTCAGGCCAAGCCGCAGGAGCTGAAGTTCTTTCCATCCCTGACCTTCGGGTTGATTCTGCTGACCAATGGATTGGGACTGGTGGCCACGGTGCGCGCGAAGCGAATGGAGGGGGCAGCGTCAGCCCGGGAACAACAGCCTGATTCCACCCTGGAGGCCTGATACGAGCGACACCTGCCCCCTCCGGTCCCACATCTCAAAAAACGAGATGTGTGGGCCCGGTCGGAGCGCAAGCAAGAGGCGGCTCGTGTTCCCGGCGAAATGGGACTCGAGTTTTTGGCGGATTCACGCCGGCAATGGCTGCTTTTGCGTCGCTCTTCTCAACAGCCTGGTCCAGGTGGAGTTCTTGCGCAGCCTCTTGACGCTGATGGCGTAGAAGTTTTCAAAGATCTCGCGAAAATCATGCAGCACCACCAGCTTCCGCTCCTTCAGTTCATCCTTGACCACGACGCGAGGGACGGCGGCGACCCCCAGTCCATCCCTTGCCAGCAGCCGCAGCATGGACATGTCATCCACCTCGGCGACGATGTTGGGCTCGATCTCCCAGCGATCAAAGAGCGCATCAAGCTGGGTGCGGATGTCGCTGTTGCGCCCGGGCAGCAACAGGCGCAGACGCGCAAGGTCTCTGGGAAATCGCAGCAGGGAAAAGCTTGGGTCCGGCCTCCCGACCAGGCTGACCCGCTGGCGCGCCAACTGTTGACAGCGCCAGTCAGATTCGCCCTGAGAGCCAATGGGCCGATTGCTGAGCACGAGATCGAGCTGGAAGGATTCCAGCCTGTTCAGAAGTTCCTCCATGCCGCCTGATTCAATGACTAGATGCAAATCCGGCTCGGTCATCAGCGGTTGCAGGAAATGCTCCTGAAAGTTCCGCGAGAGGGTGCTGACCGAGCCAATGCGGAAGCGCAATCTGGAACGGCTTGCTTCCCCATCGACAGCGCGCGCGAGCTCTTCACTGAGTTCGAAGATCTCTTGCGCATAGTGCAGCACCATCGCTCCAAAGGGCGTGAGTTCAAGCCGGCGGTTGGCGCGATCAAAGAGAGCCGTTCCGAGTGAGTCTTCGAGCTGCCGTATCTGGATCGAGAGAGAGGATTGAGAGAGGTTGAGCTGTCGGGCCGCCTGGGTGAGGTTGCCGCAGCGGGCGACGAGCCAGAAGTAGCGCAGGTGGTGAAGATTCAAGTAGCGTAGCGTTTTAGAATTTAGAACCATTTGTGCAATATTATATATTTTACAAATCGGCATGGATCTAGAAGCATGCGGATATGGCCAGTTTTTCTCCCGCCGATGTTTCCATGTGGCTGCCCGGATGCTGTTATCTATTGGCTGCCCTTCCGGGGCGGTCTCAAACGCGCGCACCGTGGAAGAGGGCGATCCTTGCGACCTGGATCGCGTTGATCTGCTCCATCCTCAGTCTCGTCTCGCTGGATCGAGGTTCTCTCCATCCAGCCGGGGATCTGCCGGGGCATTGCATGCTTGTCCTCATCAGCTTTCTAGCTGTTGTGATTACCCGCTACTCAGAGAGTTACCTGAACGGGGAACAGGGCCAGAGGCGGTTCCTGAGCGCCTTGATGGCGACCTTCGGCTTCTCTTCCGCCGTGATGATTGCGCCGCGTCTGGATCTTCTTCTTGTGGCGTGGATTCTCAGCAGCGTGGCGCTGAATGCACTGCTCCTGTACTATCCGGACCGGCGCGCCGCCAGGATGGCGGCGCACAAGAAATTTCTGGTCAGCCGCACCGCCGAGGCGCTTCTTCTGGCAGGCACGGTGGTTCTCTACCGCGGTTATGGCACGCTCAATATCGCAGCCCTGAACCATGCGGTGTTGACGGAGCACCCGCATACACTGCCGGTGCTTGTCTTTTCGCTGTGTCTATCTCTGGCCGTGATTTTGAAGTCAGCGCAACTGCCTTTGCACGGCTGGCTGATACAGGTGATGGAGGCTCCCACGCCGGTGTCCGCGCTGCTGCATGCGGGCATCGTCAATCTGGGCGGAGTTCTTCTCCTGCGCCTCCATCCCTTTCTCGACGCCGAGCCGTGGAGTCAGTTTCTCTTGACGGCATCGGGAGTCACTACGCTCGTGATAGCCGGAGTCGTCATGCTGACGCGCGTGAGCATCAAGGTTCGCCTGGCCTGGTCCACCTGCGCTCAGATGGGATTTTTGCTCGCGGAGTGCGGCGCCGGCTTGTATGGCCTCGCGCTGCTTCATCTGATCGGCCACTCCCTCTACAAGTCCTATCTCTTCCTCAGCTCCGGGAGCGTTGTGCAGACTTATGGCGAGGACATCTCGCTTGGGGAGATTCCCATTCTCCGCCGTGCCCGTGTCTGGCCGCGCATCCTCTCTCTGCTGATTCTCGCCGCGGCCTTCTGGGGCGGTCACGCTCTTCTGGCTCGCACAGCCTACGTTGTAGAACCAGTCGCGCTGGTGGTGCTGGCTGTGGGAGTTGCGCCGCTGCTGGCAACCGGCTTGGAGGAGAAGGAGCTTCTCGGTTCAGCCCTGGCGCGCATCCTCTCGTTGCTGGCTCTTTACTATGCGCTGCACCTGGGCGCCGGCGCGATGGTTCGGTCAGAGCTTGACCGGCCCCGGGCGGTCTCCGCTCTCTTCGCCCTGGGCATGGCGCTGCTCTATGCGGTGCAAATCGCGGTACGGGCCGGCGACGCCCGGCGACTGTCTCGCCTGCGCATCTGGGCCTTTCATGGTTTCTACCTGGATGAGATCTTCACTCGATATGTGCTGGCGATTTGGCCCATCAAGGTGAGTGGAAGTTCTTCAGACCCACTTTCCAGAACATCGACACATAGGGAGTATGCGTGATCACCGCAAGCTGCAACGACATCAGCAAACGATTCGACATTGCCTCCATGGCGCAGGCCTCCTGTGACCTGGTTGCGCCCTTCTGGCCGCTGGACCGGGCCATTGCTGTAAATCCGTATTGGGGATTCCGAAGCTCGTCCTTTGAGCAGACGATGGAAGAGCTTGCCTATCTTGCCGGCTCGCGCATGACCATGCCCCCGGAGTATTACCGGGAGAGGTTTGCCGCCGGCAAGATCTCGAAAGTCTGTCTGGCCGCGGCTCTTGAGGAGTCGAGGCTCTGCTGCACAATGGAAGATCTGATCGGCTTTTTGGATTCGGCGACGCCCGCGCTGCAGACGGTCCCTTTGCTATCCGACAGGGTGGACGCGCGGCGCGAGCTGACCCATGCCTATAGCTGGAGAGAGCATATTCTGACTCAGATCAGCCAGTGCTGCGCGAGCTACTTCGATCAATTTCAGGCGGAGTGGCCCATCGCGGAGAATCTGGGCCTCTATGGCTATTGGCTGGAGATGCTCGAAGAGGATCGAGGGAGCGAGTTTCTGATGCGGCATCACGGGCTGCGGCGGCGTTGCCGCAGGCTACCGCGTGAACCGCTTGGTCTGCTGGAAGAGGCGGTCGATCGCCTGCAGCTCTCGCCGGACCAGGTCCCGGTTTTCTTTGCGACGGCGATCTTCCGTGTGCCGGGGTGGGCGTCTCATGGATCGTATCTGGCCTGGCAGGCAAAGCTCGCAGGCCGAGTTGATCCGGGCCACACATTGAACCTGCTGGCCATTCGCGTGGCGTGGGAGCTGTTGCTGGACGATGCGGTTCGTTCGGCGGGATCCGTCTGGGCAGAGTGGCAGATTCTGTGGCAAAAGGCCATCAATACGAAGCAGCCGGGGGCGGTCAGGATGGCTACCGTCTGGTTGCGCGCCGAAGAACTGTCTTATCGGCAACGGCTGTTTGAGACGCTCTCGCAGCCGCCAATCCGGCAGGCCTCTGATGCCGCCGTACAGGCGGTCTTCTGCATCGATGTCCGCTCCGAGCCGATGCGCAGAGCCATTGAATCCCTGGACTCCTCGTTTCAGACTCTCGGGTTCGCCGGCTTCTTCGGAGTCCCGATGGGGTACCGCTCGCTAGGCTCCGAGACGGCCGTACCGCACTTGCCCGGTCTCTTCAAAGCGGATCTGACGGCAATTGAGACCACCGGCGATCCGGTGCGGGATGGAAAGATCGTAAGGAAACGGATCAGGGACAAGCGTCTTTCGGGTGAGTACTCCCGGATGCCCGCCTCCGGCTTCAGTATGGTGGAGATCCTGGGGATGGGCCGCGCGGTGAGCCTATGGAAGAGCGCTTTTGCCCGAGGCCGCAAGCAGAAGGATGATCTCCTGGCCGAGGACGATTCGTGGGCCGGGATTCAGCTTCAGGCCACGCTGGAAGAGAAGGCGAGTCTGGCAGAGCGCTTTCTGCGCGCGACGGGACTGGATCGAGGGGCGGCCCCGCTGGTCATCCTTGTCGGCCATGCGAGCCAGACCAGAAATAATCCTACTGCGACGGCTCTCAACTGCGGCGCATGTTGCGGTCAGAGTGGCTTGAACAATGCTCGCGTGATGCGCGACCTGCTCAACGACCCGGAGGTGATCGCCGAGCTCCGGCGGAGGGGAGTTCCCTTGAGGAAAGATATGCGATGGGCGGCTGCGCTCCACAACACCACCACGGAGACGGTTGAACTCGATCCAGAGGACTTTGCCGGGCTCAGCCGAGGCCGGCAGAAGTCTCTGCAGAGCACACTTGCTACGGCTTCCGAGCTCACGCTGCTGGAGAGAGAGGCTCTGGAGGCTGGAGATGAAAGCCATGCGGCGCCGGCAGGAGCCGCGTCTCAGGCTTTGAAACGCGCCTGGAACTGGGCTGAGACCAGGCCCGAGTGGGGTCTGGCGAACAACGCGGCGTTTGTCGCTGGGCCGCGTTGGCGAACGCGCGAACTGAATCTGGAAGGCCGCTGCTTTCTGCACGAGTACGATGCTGATGCCGACTGCGACGGCGCAGTTCTGGAACAGATCATGAGCGGACCCGTGATCGTTGCTCACTGGATCAATATGCAGTATTTTGCTTCGACGGTGGATCCACTGCGGTTCGGCGCAGGAAACAAGACATTGCACAACGTCGCCGGCGGCGCGCTGGGTCTCTTCGAGGGCAACTCGGGCGATCTGCGCACGGGCCTTGCATTGCAGTCGATCCATGATGGAGAGCGCTGGCGGCACGCTCCGCTGCGTCTCACCGTCGTGGTCTATGCGCCCAGAGAACATATCGAACGGGCCGTCCAACGAAGTGAGACCTTACGTGAACTTCTTGACGGTCATTGGCTGGAGATCTTTGGTGTAACAAGGAGCGGCATCGAAAGGATCGAGGCTTCCGTGAAGTTCGCGGGTAGCGAGGACGTGGAAGCGCTTGAAGAAGCAGCCTGGGGGCGTCGGGCCGGATGATCCATCGGGGGGGTGACAGATCGGATCTGCACAAAACAAGAAAGGGTGAGGAGACCGAGCTTCAGGGCGCCGACATCCTTCTACGCCGGCTGACGAGGCCGACCAGATTGCCACTCACGCCCACACCCGGCTTGAGGAGGAAGCCCTGGCGCGTCAGAGAAAGAGATGTGGGCGCGGGCAGTCGACCCTTGGCCCCTTATGCTGGTAACGATGAGGTCTGTGCGTTCCGGAAGAGATGCGGGTGCTCAGCTGCCGCTGGAGCTGGTGGTGGTGGGCTTTATGGGGCTGGTGGGACTGGCTGCTCACCTGACAGGCATCGCCGTTGTGCTCTTCCCGGAGCTGGCCGCGCTGTCTCAGGATGTGCTGCTTCGCCCCAGGGGCGAGTGGGCCAGGCAACCCGCACACCTGATCCTGGCGCCGACCATCACTGCCGTCTTTGGCCTGTTCTGCGCCCGGAGGCTGCACTATGGCGTTGGAGCCATTCTGCTGATCGTCCTGTTCAGCCTGGCCGTTATCCGGCTGTTGCGCTGCAGCGTCTCGCCGGCCATCTCGGCCGGAGTTCTGCCGCTGATGTTGAACGAGCATAGCCGGCTTTATCCGGTAGCCATCTTTCTTGATCTGAGCGTGTTGACGGCGATCCTGATGGTGCGGAAGAGGTATGCTGCGGTTTCCCAAGCGGCGAGTGGAGGCGAAGCATCTGGAGAGGAGGATCGGGATGCGCAGATTCTGGATGCGATGGAGAGAGCGCCGCGAGGCCGCTACTGGCTGGTGGCGCTGCTGGGCTTTGTTCTGGCAGCCGGTGCGCTTGCGCAGATCACGGGGCTGCGATTTTTGCTGTTTCCACCGCTGATCGTGATGGGCTATGAGCTGTTTGGGCATCCGGAGGTTCCAGGCTGGATGAGGCGGCCGGTGCTGCTGCCGGTGGTCTGCCTGATCACTGCGGGGATGGGCGTGGCGGCCGAACGCTACCTCCATCCAGGCTTTTTGGCGGTGATGATGACGGTGCTGTGCTCGGTGGGCGTGCTGCGGCTGTTTGACTTGCACATGCCTCCCGCGCTGGCCATCGGCATGATTCCGTTCGTGATGGAGCATCCGGATGCACGGTATGCGGCATCCGTCTTCTGCGGGTCAGCGGCGCTGACGCTGAGCTATCTCGGATATCAACGCGGCGCGAGGCGAAGCACGCGGCAGGCTGGATGACGCGTGGGGGGATTCGGGCGCGAGATCGGGACGCAGGGGCGGGGAGCGACGAGCCGGGCTTGGCGAAGGGCGAAGGCGAGGCTTTCGGGCGAGGCTGTTGGCGCAAGAACGGGCGGAGGGGCCGCCGCAGCAGGCGCAGGATGACGTCACGGCAGCGGCTGGATGGCGACCTTGGGCACGGACATCAGGTTCAACCGCTGCAGGGTCTTGCGCGTCACGCCGGTGAGCGGCTGCTGGATGAGGTGGCTGGTGGCCACCCAACTCCGCTCGGCCGGGGTGGCTAAAACTCTTTTCAGAAGGGACGCCGCGGAGGGTCCGCCGGGTTTGATGCCCTCACTGAAGACTTGCACGTAGTAGTTGGTGTTGGTGATTGCATGACGCAGGCGCAGGATGGGCTCACGACCCTGGACGGCGTCCAGCGGCAGCGGCGGCAGCTCCGCCATGCCCGGCAGCAGGCCGGCATCCATAGGCCGGCGTTCCAGCAGCACCTCGGTGACCACGCCGCGCTTTCGCAACGCCAGTAGATGAGCTGCGGTTCGGCTTTGCATGGCAGTGCGAGGTCCGGTGGGATGCTCCCCGCGCGTCTTGCACATCTCCCACAGGGGACACTGGCTGCAGAGCGGCGCGCGGGGAAGACAAAGAAGAGCGCCCAGCTCCATCATCGCCTGGTTGTGGTCTCCGGGCTGGTTCTCCCGGGCCGGATTGCGGCTGGAGGGAGGCATCAACTGCTGCGCTGCCCGCAGAAGGCGGCCTCTGGCCGATGTGCTCTTCTGCTCAGCTTGCCCCAGGATGCGCAGGAGCACCCGCTCCACGTTGCCGTCCAGCACGGCCACGCTCTGGCCAAAGGCGATGCTGGCTATCGCCGCCGCGGTATAGTCGCCGACTCCGGGAAGCATGCGCAGACGGGCTACGGTGGTGGGCAACTTGCCGCCGAACTCCCGCTCCACGAACTGCGCACCGCGGTGCAGCATGCGAGCGCGGCGGTAGTATCCCAGCCCGCTCCACAGCGCCAGGACAGCCTCTTCTTCCGCAACGGCCAGATCATGGATGGTGGGAAACCGGAGGAGAAACTCGACGTAGCGGTCCATCACGGTGGTCACCCGCGTCTGCTGCAGCATGATCTCAGAGAGCCAGATTGCGTAAGGGTCGCGGGTTCCACGCCACGGCAGAGCCCGGGCATGCTGGGTATACCAGGCTCGCAGGCGCCGTCGCAGGCGCAGCGGGGAAAAGTGCAGCGAGAAGGCGTGCGGCCCGACAGTGACCAAGGCTGGCGAGGAGGGAGGGTTCTGCTCGGCCTGCGCGCCGGGCTGACTGGCCTCCGCATTCTTGCGCTTCGACATGCTGCAGACAGTCTATCCGGGCGGTTCGGGGCTGCGAGAACGGCAGAGCCGCTATGTACCCTTTCAAGACAGTTCTGGGCGGGAGCAAGCTGCAACGGCCGTATGAACTGGCGACCCGAACCAAAAGTCTGGAACAGTGAATCGGACCTGCGGTCTGGACCCGTAAATCGGACCTGCGGTCTGAAGTTGTGAATCGGACCTGCAGTCTAGACCAGCATGGACGCTTCGGCGATCCGGGTCCTGCGCGCCACGATCCCGAGCACGCCGGGCCAGAACTCGACGGCCGCGGTGAAGACGCCGCGGGCGGGCCGCCAGACCAGCCCGCGCGAGACCATAGTGGCCAGAGCCACCTGTTCGGAGATCTCACGAGAGAGCCGCTGCTGGAAGTGGTCCGAAGTCTCTCCGCGCAGGTACATCCGGGCGGCCAGGCGGGCGCTGTGCAGCGCAATGGACATTCCATCGCCGGTGAAGGAAGGGATCACCGCCGCCTGATCGCCCAACGCCCAGATACCTTGGGTGGTACCGAGGCAACACTCGCGCACAAACCCATAGGGGATGGGGGCCACGGCCAAGGGGCGCGCGAGCAGCGCCTGGGCGCCTTCCAGGCGTTGCCGCAGCAGGCCGCACTCCTTCTGCATGGCCCCCAGCAGGTTCTCCCAGCGACCGCCCAAGCGGTGCAGCTCGGCCTGTTCGACGACGCAGCAGAGGTTGACGGCTCCCTCCTCCACCATCTGTAGACCGGCGTAACCGCCGCGGTAGAGCATGATTTCCACGTGACCCTCTAACGCGGCGGTCTGCGCGGGAGTGAGCCTCCAATACATCTTGAAGGCCACCATACCGGGCTGCTTGCCCCGGGGCCGGGCGCGACCGCGCAGATCGTGCTTGCCGGTAGCCAGAAAGGCAGACTGGGCCTCGACTGGCGCAGCGCCTCTGACGACGGCGCGCCAAGGGGAAGCGGTTGGGGCGAGCGGTCCGGCGCCGGTGGCAGCTTCGTGGCGAAGCAGCGACTCCACCTGGCAGCCGCGCATCACCGTGGCTCCGGCCTCCTCTGCGCGGCCCAGCAGCAAGTCGTCCAGGCGGCGGCGGGTGAGGGACATGGCCCGAAAGGGCAACTCAGCCTCTTTGACCGTGCTCCCGTTGGCCAGGCGGACGGCGCGGATTACCACCCCGCCGGCCCCAGCGACTCCGACGCCCAGCTCCTCCAGATACTTCAAGGCCTCACGGCTGAGGAACTCTCCGCAGACCTTATGCTGCGCCTGGGAATCGCGCTCCAACAGAGCGACCTGGCGTCCTGCGCGAGCCAGGCCGATGGCTGCCGCGGAGCCGGCCAAGCCGCCGCCGATGATGAGGACTTCCGTTTTCATGGGATCCGCCTCACCCATCTTCCCGCTGGTCTGCGGTCGAGACCGGAAAAAGAGATTGGGCGTGGCGCGGGCGAGCATTGCCGCGCGGTCCGCCTGAGGCAAGGATTGCGATGAAGGCCCGTAAGCATCTTCTCCACACGGCAGCGCAAAGCCCAGCGCCTCCGCACCGAAGTATATTCCTAACCCATGAACTCGCGTTCTGCATCGGCGTCGCGAGCAGAGACTGCAGGGACTCTGGGCCGGGCGTAAGCCCGCTTGGTTTGCCGGAGGCGGAGGATGCAGCCGAGGGTTGTGGGTTGCGTTCACCTTGCAAAACGGCTCGGGATGGTTGAGGGTAGTCATTGACCCTCTGCGGGCCTGAAGATGGAGGATGAGACGAACGATGAAACCAAAAAAAATGCGGACCAGCGGTTCGCCGAAGAGGGAGGCAGGGATGAAAGACAGCAGAGGCTATCTGACCAGCGCAGCGGCCGAGACCATGAGCAGGTGGCTATGAACCGGCGCGAGCTTCTGCTGGGATCAGCGGCGGCCGGTATGGCCACCGCGCTTCCGGCGCAGCAGAAGGCCCCGGCGTTCACCGGGCTAAATGGAAGGCCGCCCGTCTCGCAACGGCACTTCCGGTCCGCAGTGATCGAAGATGCCATTGCGGAGGTCTGTTCCGGCGTTCACAGCCCCGAGCTGGCGCAGATCTTTACCAACTGCTTTCCGAACACCCTGGACACCACTGTCTTCCCGGGCTCCCGGCAGGGTAAGCCGGATACCTATGTGATCACCGGCGACATTGATGCGATGTGGCTGCGAGACTCCGCCGCGCAGGTCTGGCCGTATCTGGAGTTCGCGACCCAAGACCCGGCGCTGAGCCGGCTGATCGAGGGCGTGATACGCCGGCAGGCGCGGCTGATCCAGATCGATCCCTACGCCAATGCCTTTACCCGAGACCCGGATGATCCACCGTTGCCATGGGCGGTGCATGACGAGACGGTGATGCGCCCCGGGGTGGGTGAGCGAAAGTGGGAGATCGACTCGCTCTGCTATCCGGTTCGATTGGCGCACGGATACTGGAAGGCGACCGGCTCGACAGCGCCCTTCGACGAGAGCTGGATGCAGGCGGCGACGCGGATCGTGGCCACCTTCCGGGAGCAGCAGCGGACAACCAATCCTGGCCCTTACCACTTTGAACGTCGGACGCGGACGCCGACCGGGACGCTGGGGCTGAGTGGCTATGGCAATCCGATCCGTCCCAACGGCATGATCTGCTCCGGGTTCCGGCCCTCCGACGACGCCTGCACCTATCCTCTGTTTGTGCCGGCGAATCTGTTTGCGGCCTTGACGCTGGAGCGCATCAGCGAGATCTCCGCGACGGTATATCACGAACAGGCCTTGGCCCAGGAGTGCACGCGGTTTGCCCATGAGGTTCGCAGCGCAGTGATGCGGTTCGGGACCATCCAGCATGCGCGGTTTGGGCAGATTCTAGCCTATGAGATCGACGGTTACGGCAACGCGCTGTCCATGGATGACGCCAACGCTCCCGGCCTGTTGTCGCTCTCCTATCTTGAACTGCTGCGGCGGGACGACCCGCTCTACCAGCGCACGCGCGCCTTTGCTCTCAGCCTGGATAATCCGTACTTCTTCCGCGGCAGCGCCGGAGAAGGAATTGGCGGGCCGCATATCGGTCTGGGTTTCATCTGGCCCATGTCCATTACCATGCGCGCGCTCAGCAGCGACCGGGAGGATGAGATCGTCGCCTGCCTGCGCACGCTTTGCACCACCACGGCGGGGACAAACTTCATGCACGAGTCCTTCCAGAAGGACAACCCGGCCAACTACACGCGCCCCTGGTTTGCGTGGGCCAACGGCCTGTTCGGAGAGCTGGTGCTGAAGCTGCATCGGGAGCGGCCTGAGCTGCTGCGTCAATTCACGGTGCCTGCGTAAGGGCCGAGCGCCACGGCGCCAGAACAAAAGGGGAATTCCCGGAGGGATGTTCCATGAGTAGCTCGGCATTTCATGTGTTGGCCAAACCGATTGGCCCGATCTGCAATCTGGACTGCAAATACTGCTTCTACCTGGAAAAAGAGGTTCTGTATCCGCAGGCCGGGAAGTGGGCCATGCCGGAGGATGTGTTGGAAAGCTACATCCGCCAGTACATTGAGGCGCATGACACGCCGGTGGTGAACTTTGGCTGGCAAGGCGGCGAGCCTACGCTGCTGGGCGTGGAGTACTTCCAGAAGGTGGTGGAGCTGGAACGGCGATACGCGAACGGCAAGCGGATTGAGAATGCGCTGCAGACCAATGGAGTGCTGCTGAACCAGGCCTGGGCTGAGTTTCTCCACGAGAACCGCTTCCTGGTTGGCGTGTCCATCGACGGGCCGCGAGAGTTGCACGACACATATCGTGTGGACAAGGGCGGGCAGCCGACCTTTGAGCGCGTTCTGCGGGGCATCAACATACTGAAGCAATATAAGGTTGACTTCAACACGCTGACGACGGTGCATCGCGGCAACGCCGACCACCCGCTGGAGGTGTACCGGTTCCTGAAGGAGTGCGGAAGCGGCTTCATGCAGTTCATTCCCATCGTGGAACGGGCGGCGCAGCAGACCACAGCCGATGGACTGAGCCTGGTGTCCCCGGATTTCGCAGGAACGGCCAGGGTGACGCCGTGGTCCGTCGAGCCAAAGCAGTTCGGACGCTTTCTGTGCGCGATCTTCGACGAGTGGGTGCGTGAGGATGTGGGCCACACCTTCGTGCAGTTGTTCGACATCTGCCTGGAGATGTGGCTGGGCATGGAGGCCAGTCTGTGCATCTTCCGGAAGACATGCGGCCAATCCCTGGCGATCGAGCATTGCGGAGATGTTTACTCCTGCGATCACTTCGTCTATCCCGAGAACCGGCTGGGAAACATCATGGAGGCCGGGCTGAAGCAGCTTGTAGGCTCAGAGCAGCAACGCGAGTTCGGTGAGGAGAAGGCATCGACGCTGCCCCGATACTGCCGCGACTGCGACGTGCGGTTTGCCTGCAATGGGGAGTGCCCCAAGCACCGATTCGCGACCACGCCGGACGGCGAGCCCGGCCTGAACTATCTTTGCGCCGGCTACAAGATGATTTTCCATCACGTTGATCCGTACATGCGCTTCATGGCTGCGGAACTGACTGCGAATCGGCCGCCGGCGAACGTGATGCGATGGATTGCCGCTCAGGAGGCCAGGGCGGCGCGCGAGCACGCCGGACGCAACGATCCTTGCCCCTGCGGCAGCGGCAAAAAGTTCAAGCATTGCTGCTTGTACCGCCGTTGAGCTGCGCCGGGGCGGGAGCGGCCGCGCGCTGAGCCGGTACAATCGAGAGTGCGTGCCGGCAACCGTGCATGGCGGATCCGCTTTGCCCTTGAAGGCTGACTGGGGAGCGCGTGGGCGGTCTGCCGACAGCTCGTGAGAGGAGCAACGATGAAGAGGCGAGAGAACCGGCCCTATCGGGTCAAAGGCAGCGATTGGGCAGGATGGATCCTGGCTTGGTTGATTCCATCCATCGCTGTGTTGACCCCTGTGGGAAGCGCGGCGCAGGCAGTGCAGTCGAGCGCCGCCGCCTCGGCGCTGGGTCGCGCTCAGGCTGGGATTGTGACCCTGCAGGGCTGGTATGACCCGGCGACGGGCCTGTACCGCACCTCCGGCTGGTGGAATGCAGCGAACTCGCTCACGGTCCTGGTGGATTACGCGCGTCTGAAGCAGACCCATGAGTACAACAAGGTGATTGCCAGGACGTTTGTGGCGGCCCAGAAGAAGAGTCCCGGCTTCATCAACAACTTCTACGATGATGAAGGATGGTGGGGGCTGGCCTGGGTGGATGCCTGGGATCTGACGCACCATGGCGCCTATCGGAAGATGGCGCGCTCGATCTTCGAGAACATGGCTGGAGGCTGGGATGGGACCTGTGGGGGCGGCATCTGGTGGAGCAAGAAGCGGCAGTACAAGAATGCGATCGCCAACGAGTTATTTCTCTCCCTGGCGGCTCACCTGGCCAGCCGCGATCCGCGCCATCGTGCCGAATATCTGCGCTGGGCCAAGCGGGAGTGGCAGTGGTTTGCCGCCTCAGGAATGATCAACTCGCAACACCTGATCAACGATGGCCTTACGATCGACCCCAGCAAGCAAGGCGCGGCGGCTTGCACGAACAATGGCCGGACGACGTGGACCTATAACCAGGGAGTGGTTCTGGGCGGGCTCGCCGATCTCTCCCAAGCGGAATCCAATCCAGCGTTGCTGGATAGCGCGCAGAAGATTGCCACCGCCGCCATCACGCACCTGGTGGATGGGAATGGAGTCCTGCACGACGTCTGTGAGCCCAACTGCGGAGGAGATGGATCCCAGTTCAAGGGAGTCCTGCTGCGCAATCTGATGGCTTTGGAAGCGGTGGCTCCACAGCCGAATGACTCCAGCTTCATCGAGACGAACGCGAATGCTATCTGGAAGGACGACCGTGGACCAGGGAACCAGTTTGGGGTCGTCTGGTCGGGACCATTCCGCAAGGCCAATGCCACCACCCAGACCTCGGCTCTCGATGCCCTGATCGCCGCGGCGGCGATCGAGACGAATGAAAACTGAGGCCGCCAGGAAGGGGTTCAGCCCTACCTGCACCCTCCCGAGCAGCCGGGATATATCACTTCCGTAGCGGCAGAAGGCCGCCCATAGGGCGGCCTTCCGGTTTTGCAGCGTTGGTTTCAACATCAGTCGCCGGCGACGGTCTCCTCGACGTTCTTCTGCGGCTGAGCGGCAGGCTTGACTCCGTTGATCTCGCCCAGCGCAACGAATCCTGGAATCTCCTGCTCTTTCAGGATCTCCTTGCGGTACAGCTTGGCCATGCGGGCGTTCTCGGCATCCTGCTTCAGCTTCTGCTCGCGAGCGCGAAGCTTCTCCTCGCGAGCGTTCTTGGCGATGCCGCTCTTGTCGAAGGTATCGTTGGCAGCCGCATTCACGTGCTCCTCGTTGAGGATCAGGTCATACTTCTCTTGCTTCTCCAGACCGACCTTCTTTCCGCCGGCGAAGATCTCATGGCGGCCATGCTCCTCATACCACTTGGTGAGCGAGGCGGTCATGTGCATCTTCTCAATGATGTTGCGCCAGCCGATGCCGGTGTTGTAGGCGCAGAAGCTGATCTCGCCCTCCTGGGTGGCATAGGGGATGATGCACTGTTCGGTACGGCGGAAGTCGTAGTTGAACAGATCCTGGAACCACATGGCGGCGATGAACAGGAAGTTCCAGCGATCGGCGCGGCGCTTCTGGATGTCTTCCATGGTGCGATCCCCGGTGACCTTGCCATAGTCGCGTCCAGAAGCTCCGAAGGCCTTGTCGAACTTGGCCAGCAGGTCGAAGAGGCTGAAGTGGGTGGGGGCCTTGGAGGGCTCATAGTTGCGGAGCAGAGCCAGAGAGCCACCCAGCATGGTGAGGAACTTGCCGCGGGCCGCATCGTTGACCCGAGCGATGTCCTTGGCCAGGCGCGGAGCGTTGAGGAACGCCGTCACCGGCACAGCCTCTTTGGTCTCCTTGTCGATCATCACCGCCATGCCGATGCCGCAGTTGGGGTGGCATCCGCACGAGAGCTGTCCCCACTCGTGGTTGGGGCCGTGCACCAGGTCAGCCCAGTCGGTGAAGGTGGACATGAAGCTGATGGGGAACCAGTCACGCGTGCTCTCACCCAGACCCGTCTGGTCGCGAACGTCATGCGCCAGGTGCGAGAGGGTGTAACGCTGGGCTGCGCGGCGCTCGTCGGAGATGTCCTCATCGCGACCGGTGAAGCTGACCGGCTGGAAGGAGAGGAAGTTGATCTTCTTGGGGTTATCCATGGCGAACTGGATGATGCGCCCCACCTGCTCATTGTTGATGCCGTTGACGATGGTGGTGACGGGGACGATATCCACGCCGGCCTCATGCAGGTTGTGGATCGCCTGCAGCTTGACGTCAAAGGCGTTGCCCACCTTGCGGTGCGAGTTGGCTGCGTTGCCGATACCATCAAACTGCAGGTAGGCATAGCGCAGGCCGGCCTCGGCCGCGGCCTTGGCGAACTCCTTGGACTTGGCAAACTCGATGCCGTTGGTAGCCGCCTGCACGGAGTTGTAACCCACCTTGCGAGCGTAGGCCACAGCGTCCAGGAAGTAGGGGCTGAGGGTGGGCTCGCCGCCGGAGAACTGCACCGACATCTGCCGCTTAGGCTTAATGGTGATGGCGTTATCCAGCATGGTCTTGATCTCATCCCAGGTAAGCTCATGCACAAAACCCACCTGGTTGGCGTCCATAAAGCACGGGTCGCACATCATGTTGCAGCGGTTGGTGAGGTCGATGGTGAGCACCGCGCCACGGCCATGGGTGACCGTGGAGGTCCCGTGGTTGTGGAGCTTGCTGTCGTTGTGGGCGCGAATATCGCGGCCCGGAAAGACGCTCTCCAAGTGCTTCATCATGGGAGGATCGATCGACATCACATCTTCAAAGTGACCGTGGATCGGGCAGTCCTTGACCATCAGGATCTTGCCGTCGCGCTCGATGATCTGCGCCTTAATCTCGCCTACCTTCTCATTGAGCAGAATCTCGTGGGGCAGCTTGCCATCCACAATCTGCTTGCGAATCTGCGGAACGCACTTGGGGCAGAGGGAGTCCGTGGTGCGTGGCCAGCCCAGGGGCGGCTTCTCCTTCTGGTACGACTTGAGCAACGGCTTATCCGACCACTTCGGAGTAAAGCTCTCATTGGGGCTGATGGAGTTCAGCCGACTAAACACTGCCCAGGCGCCCCTGGCGCCCACAACGATGCCTTTTTCTAAGAGCTTTGTTGCCTTTCCCATCTTTCGTACCTCCTGAGGGTTCTCCGCGACGATCGGCGCGGTCGATGCTTGGTTCTACGAGATCAAACGGCGACGGTTCAAACGGCAACGCTGGAGTGACTGACCCATATCACCGGTTCCAAAGATTGCTTGCCTTGGCTCTCTACTTATTACCTTGACTCTCCAGCCTTGCTTCCTTAGCCTTGAAGCCCGCTATGGCGGTTTCGCCCTGGCAGAGGCTCGGGTTGCTTAGACTACCGGCCCGGACTCCTGATCCGGATCTCCAGCGAAGACGAGCGGAGCCAGACCTCTTCCGACTACGCCTACAGCTTAGGAGGATCAGGGGCCTCAAGTCGTTACCAAAGCAGTGAATGGGAATATTTTGCAGCGAACGGCCAAAAAGCGACGGTTGAACGGGGATCCCACCCTGCAGCTGCTTTAAGGCCAATAGAATCCATAAGAGTAAACCGTTGATCTGATCCAAGGCCACGGGCGGGAGGACCCGCGACGCGTAGCTACGCGTGGTCAGCTTTCGAGGCGCAGTTGGCAGAGCTTGTCGCTCGGCTGGAAAGAGGACGCTACTGGCGCAGCTCGACCAGCGTCGCGCCCTGGCCCCCTTCGTTGTAGGGGGGCTCAGAGACCGAGGCCACGTGAGGATGCCGGCTGAGGAACTCCCGCAGGGTGCGCCGCAGGATCCCCATCCCGACGCCATGCACCACGCGGATGCGCGGCAGTCCGGCCAGAAAGGCGCGCTCCAGGAACCGCTCGACCTCGCTTTCGGCCTCGTCGGCGGTGCGGCCAATGACGTTGATCTCATAGCTGAGAGAGTCGGAGTCGCCCGCGCTACAGACGGTAACGCCACCTCGTCGGGTGCTCTGCGGCCCCAACCCATCTTCGCGGCTCGCGGAGCGGGCGACCACCTCGGCGACGTCGCTGCTGCGGACACGCATCTTCATGGGACCGACGGCCACCTCCAGCGTCTTGCGGTCGAGCACCCGGACGACCCGGCCTTCGCGGTTCAGCGAGCGTAGCCGAACCAGGTCTCCGGGCTGCGGCTCATCCGCCTGCCGGGGCGGCGGGTTCTCTCCTGTGGCGGCCGGGGAGGACTCCTGGTGAGCCGCCACTGTGCTTTGAAACTGCTGCGAGAACTCGCGCTTGAGGCGGGCCACGCGCAGCGCGGCGTCACGCGCGATCTTCTGGGCGGCGGTCTTGTCATCGATGGCCTTGACGGTGTCGCGTAGCTGGGCCTCGAAGGCCTCAATGAGATCCTTGAGCCGGCGCTCCAGCTCGCGGGTGCGTGTCTGCTGCTCGGCGCGCCCCTCCTGCTCCAGGCGCAGCCGTTCTTTGGCCAGAGCGCGCTCGGCGGCGGCAAGACGCTCGCGCTCGGTTGCGGTTGCGGTGAGCTGGGCATGCAATTCGTCGAGAAACCTGCCGATATCTACCTGCTGCGTGGTCATCTGGGCGCGGGCCTGGGCCACGATAGTCGGATCCAGCCCCAGCCGCGCCGCGATATTCAGCCCTGCCGAGGCGCCGGGCACGCCCAGGCGCAGCTCATAGGTAGGAGACATCGTCGCCTCATCGAAGCCGACGGCCGCATTGATCACACCCGCTTGCCCGGGTTCGCCGCCATGTTTTGCCGCGTAGACCTTCAAGGCGGTGAGATGGGTAGTGATGATGGACCAGGCGCCACAGTGCAGAAAGTGCTCGGCCACGGCCACGGCCAGGGCTGCGCCCTCCTCCGGATCCGTCGCTGAACCCAGCTCATCCAGCAACACCAGCGAGCGCTGGTCCGCACGCTGGGCGATTCGCTCCAGGTTGGTGATGTGCGCCGAGAAGGTGGAGAGATTGCGCTCGATCGACTGCGCGTCTCCAATGTCGGCGTAGATGGCGCCGAAGAGCGGCAGGCGAGCTCTCCGGGCCGGCACCGGCATCCCCGCCTGGGCCATCTGCACCAACAATCCGACCGTCTTGAGCACGACGGTTTTGCCGCCGGTGTTGGGTCCGCTGACGATCATCTGCCGTTTGCCGGCGGGCAGGGCGATGGTCAGGGGAACAATCCGGCCGCCCTGGGAGCGAAGCCGAAGGTCCAGCAGAGGATGGCGGGCCAGCTCAAGCTCAAAGAAGAGCCCCGGATCGGATTGGACGGCGCAGGACTCCGCGTTGGCGGCAGCCTGCGGACGGTTGCTCTCCGCGAGGGGCGCCTCCTGGTCCCTGGGACTCATCACTGGCCGCACCCAATCGAACTCTGCCGCGGCCCTGGCGATGGCCTGGTGGGCATCTGCCTGAGCCAGCACCTCGGCGCCGAGCAAAAGGGCCGGGGCATGGGCGGAGAGCGAGCACGTCATGGCGACCAGGATGCGATGAATCTCGGCCTGCTCCTCATCGAGCAGGCGGGCAAGCTCATTGTTGTGCTCGATGGTCTCCATGGGCTCGAGGAAGACGGTCTGGCCGCTGGAGCTGGAGCCGTGAACCACTCCCCCCACGCGGCGCTTGAACTCGGTTTTGACGGGGATGACAAAGCGCTCGCCGCGTACGGTGATCAGTGCGTCCTGGGTGCTCCCGTCCTCGGAGAGCCTGGCCAGGGCCTGGCGCAGGCTGGCCTGGATCGCCCGGTGCTGCTGCTCCAGGGCTCTGCGGATGCGGCGCAGCTCCGGGGAGGCATCGTCGCTGAGACTGCCATCGGGCTCGATCTTGCCGGCCAGCGAGCCGAGCAGGTTCCCCAGATCATACGGATCGAGCGGCTGGGTGAGCTCCCGCAGGCCGGAGAAACCGTCGGCCGCGGGAGACGCTGCCAGGCGCGCACCCTCGGCCGGAAATAGCACCTGCTGGCGCCAGACCCTCACGCGCTCGGCGTGCGCAAGCAGAGCGCGAATCTCCACGGCCTCCAGCGCCGCGCCCTCGATGCGTGCCCGCTCCAGCATCTCGGCGACATCGAAGACGCCATGGAAGTCAAAGCTCCCCCCGGCGATCCACTGTTGCATCTCGGCGTTGCGCTGCTGCTGCCGCTCGATCCAGAGGAGATCAGAAGAAGGTTCCAGAGCCAGCAGCCAGCGCTTGCCCAGCTCCGAGTGCGCGCGGACCGCGATCGATTCGATCAGCTCGGCCCACTGCAGCGCATCAGCGCTGGTCTCAGCCAACCGCGAGGCGGGCGGCGCGCTGAAGACAGGCGGAAGCAGGGACGAGGAGGCCACATGCTTAGCATACGGGCAAGAGACAGCCTGCGTGGATGCTGCGCCCAGAGGGGCAGGGGCGGATGGAAGCCTGCCGTGGCTGCGCAGGCGCGCCACGCCAGAGGGAACGAAGTTGCAAGCGACCGCGTACCATGGGACAGCAAAAGGCTTTGCCTCCACAGCGGGGTCGCCGGGGATGGAGAGTCTGAGAGTGGACCTCTGAGCCGAAGCGATGGGGTCTGAGCGATGGGGTCTGAAGGAGTAAGGGGAGATGAATTGCTCAACCTGCGGTGACAGTCTTTCGCCAGATGTCCGGTTCTGCCCGCGCTGCGGGACCAAAGCGGTGTGGGAGGGGCAAGCGGGCGGTGCTCGCGCTGCGGGCTGCGCCTCTGCTGAGGGCTACGTTCCAGCTCAGGGCTATATCCCGGCTCAGGGCTGTACTCCTTACGATCGCGTCTCACGCCATCTGCAGATCCTCAGCGTGCTGTGGCTGATCTATGCGGGGCTGCGGCTGATCTCAGGCTCCCTGGGCGTGCTGGCGCTGCGCGGGCTCTTCGCCGGACGCTTCCACAACGCCCCGCTGGAGCTGGGCTGGAACCCCTTCGGCTCGCTGCTGCTGGCCAACCTGTGGCAGGTGGCCCTGGCAGCGGTGCTGCTCAGCGCGAGCGGTGGCCTGCTCACCGGCTATGCGCTGCTCACCCGGCAGAGCTGGGGCCGGGTGCTGGCCATCGTCATTGGGGTGATGGTGTTGATCCACCCGCCGCTGGGCACGGCGCTGGGCATCTACACGTTGTGGGTGCTGGGGCCGCGGTTGAGTGGAGATGAGTACGCTGCTTTGGCGGATGCGGAAGGCTGAATTTGGAGTGGCTGGCTGCGGGGCGCAACGCACCGGGCCATGGCGCCGCAGAGCTGTGATCAGCGTTACCGAACCGCCGCTGGCCGCGCCATAGAATGAGGGCATGAACTTTCCCGCTACCCGCCTTCGTCGTCTGCGCTCCTCGGCCGCCCTGAGATCCCTGGTCCGGGAGACGCGCCTGGAACCCTCCGCGCTGATCTACCCCTTGTTCCTCTGCGAAGGGGTGGGGGTGAGGCGCGAGGTCAGCAGCATGCCCGGAGTCTTCAACCTCTCCATCGATGAGGCGCTGAAGGAGGTTGAGGCCTGCGCCGCGCTGGGCCTGGGCGGCCTGCTCCTCTTCGGCGTCCCAGACGAGGCTGAGAAGGACGAGCAGGGCAGCGGCGCCTGGGCGGAAGATGGCATCGTGCAGCGCGGTCTGCGCGCCATCAAGAATCTCTCGGCGGCCGGGTCCCTGGTGGTGATGGCTGACGTGTGTCTTTGCGAGTACACCTCGCACGGCCACTGCGGCGTGGTGAACCGGGAGGGCGACAGCTTTGTGGTGGACAACGATCCCAGCGTGGCACTGCTGGCCGCCACGGCAGTATCGCTGGCCCAGGCCGGGGCGGATGTGGTGGCGCCCAGCGACATGATGGACGGCAGAGTGGGAGCGATCCGCTCCGCGCTGGACCAGGCAGCGAAGGCCAACACGCCGATCCTGAGCTATGCCTCGAAGTTTGCCTCCGCCTTCTATGGGCCCTTCCGTGAGGCAGCCGCCTCGACTCCGCATTTTGGCGACCGCCGCACCTATCAGATGGATGGGGCCAACCTGCGCGAAGCCATGCGGGAGATCGAGCAGGACCTCGCCGAGGGCGCGGATATGTTGCTGATGAAGCCCGCCATGCCTTACCTGGACGTGATCCGCGAGGCGCGCAGCCGTTTTGATCTTCCCATGGGAGCGTACCAGGTCTCCGGAGAGTACTCGATGCTGCACGCCGCCTTCCAGCGCGGCTGGCTGGAGCCGGAGCGGGCGATGCTGGAGAGCCTGTTGAGCATCCGGCGCGCCGGCGCCGACTTCATCGTCACCTACTTTGCCAAGGACGCTGCCGCGCTGCTCTGAGGAGCCGGGAAAAGACGCGCTCCGGCTACGCACGGGCCTCGATCCGTTGGGATCGTTCCGCTCGGTTTGAATTTGAGGCGGACACGATCTCCCGGACGCCGTCGCTGGCGCCGGGCTCGCTGCCGGGACGCCTCTGGACACGAAGGCTTATGCCGATGCAAAGCGGCTGGCGCAGCCGGGAGCGGAGCCGCGCCGTGAGCCGGCAGGACAGGAGGTGGCGTTTCCCTCCGGGAGATGGGTCACCTCTGGACACTGCTGGCTTTCCCCTTTGGTCGCAAAGCCTAAGGGGCTCTGGTGTTTCAGCCTGCTCGCGACGCGGTGTCGTAAACTAAGGCTTCCAGGGAAGTTGCAAAGTCGCTGGGGAAAGCCTTGCGCAGTCCGCGGCCAGCCTGGATGAATGGAGTGGATCCCTTGGCAGAGACTATCTATGATCTGGTGATCGTCGGCGGCGGTCCGGCCGGCTATACCTGCGGCATCCGAGCCGCGCAGCTTGGGCTCAAGGTGGCCCTGATTGAAAAGACCGACAAACTTGGCGGAACCTGTCTGCACTGGGGTTGCATCCCCACCAAGGCCATGCTCTTCTCCGCCGAGGTCTGGGACCATCTGAAGCACGCCGAGAGCTATGGCATCGACGGCGTCACAGCCCCCCGCCTGAACTGGGAGAACCTGCTCAAGCGCAAGAACGAGATTGTGACCAAGCACACCAAGGGCCTGGACTTCCTGATGAAGAAGAACAAGATCACCGTGGTGCGTGGTCACGGGCGGCTGACCGGCCCGGCGAAAGATGGGGTCTTCACCGTTGAGGTGACGGCCGGAGACAACAAGACCACCGCTGCGGTTCAAGGCAGGAAGGTGGTGCTGGCCACCGGCTCGGACGCGCGCATGCTGCCCGGTTACCAGGCCGATGAGACGATCCTGACCAACATGGAGATTCTCACCCTGCCAGCTCCTCCGAAGTCGTTAATCGTCATCGGCTCAGGCGCGGTCGGGGTGGAGTTTGCCTCGATCTTCCGCAGCTTCGGCGCCGAGGTGAGCATTCTGGAGGCGCTTCCCCGCATGGTTCCGGTGGAGGATGAGGAGGTCTCCAAGGAGCTGACGAGAGCCTTCAAGAAGCGCGACATCGACGTGAGCACCGGCTGCATGGTGGAGAAGATCGAGAAGACGCCGGGGGGGGTGAAGGTCAGCTTCAAGGACGCCTCCGGCAAAGCCCAGAGCAAAGAGGCCGAGAAGGTTCTGGTCGCCGTAGGGCGCGGGCCGCGTACCGCCGACGCAGGGATCGACAAGGTGAAGATTACGCTCGATCGGGGCTACATTCCGGTAAACGAGTGGATGGAGACCACCGAACCTGGAGTTTACGCCATCGGTGACATCGTGGCGGGGCTGCCGCAACTGGCCCATGTTGGCTCCATGAGCGGCATCGTGGTGGCCAGCAAACTGGCGGGCAAGTACGCTCGACCGGTGCGCAAGGAGCGCGTTCCTGGGTGCACCTACTGCGATCCGCAGATCGGCAGCGTAGGGCTTACCGAGGCCCAGGCCAAAGAGAAGGGTTATGCCGTCAAGGTGGGTAAGTTTCCCTTCATGGGCAACTCCAAGGCCACCATCATCGACTCCCATGAGGGCTTCGTGAAGGTGGTCTCCGACGCGCGCTATGGCGAGGTGCTGGGAGTGCATATCATCGGTCCGCAGGCTACCGAACTGATCGCCGAGTGCGTGGTGGCGCTGGAACTGGAGGCCACCGTGGAAGAGCTGATGTTTACCATCCACGCCCATCCAACCCTCGCTGAGAGCTTGCTGGACGGCTTCTCCGCAGTGGAGGGGATGGCGGTGAACGTTTAGGACCAGCCCGCTTCCGGGCTGGATAGGCGATTTCAAGACGCATTGCTGATCCATCTGCTCCAACTCGGCCGTGTCCCCTTCGCGGAGGGTCTGCGCCTCCAGGCGGAGATAGCCGCCGCGCGGCGTGCCGGCGTCATCGGCGATACGCTGATCCTGCTGGAACATCCACCGGTTCTGACCCTGGGCCGCAACGCCTCCCGGGCCAATATTCTGGCTAACCCAGAGCAGCTTGCCGCGCGCGGCGTCGAGGTGCATGAGATCAACCGCGGGGGCGACGTGACCTACCATGGCCCCGGGCAACTGGTGGGTTACCCCATATTCGATCTGCGCGGCGATCTGCCCGGCAAGCGCGGTCCGCACCTGGGGCCTGTGGACTTTGTTCGCCGGATCGAGGAGGCGTTGATTCTCTCCTGCAAGGACTTCGGCGTCCCGTCCCAGCGCATCTGCAAGCGCACCGGAGTCTGGACGCTGGCCGGAGGCAGCGTGCCGGAGAAGAAGATCGCCGCTATCGGCATCCATGTGGCGCAGGCGATCACCACCCACGGCTTCGCCCTGAACGTGACCACGGATCTGCGCGACTTTGAATGGATCGTTCCCTGCGGCATCACAGACCGCGCGGTCACCTCGCTGGAGATGGAGGCGCCGGGTCCGGCCCCGACGATGGCCCGCGCGGCCGAGGTGGTCGCGGCAAACTTTGGCCGCGTCTTTCAGCGCCAGATGTTGGCCGTGGAGTCCTTCCAGGAGCTTCTATGTGCTCCTTCGCCCTCTACCCAAGCCGACCCGCCAGACCGATCTATACCAAAGAGTACAGATTAGCGGTTTTGTACCTTTCGAATCTGGCTGGGACCGTATAATCTCAAAGTTGCGCAGCAGGCGTCCGCAGGGCTGTTCTGCGAACGCCGCAACTTCTCCCGGAGATCTTATTCCATGCCAATCGACGTCGTCATGCCCCAGATGGGTGAGTCCATCACGGAAGGTACGCTTACCAAGTGGCTCAAGAGACCGGGCGAAGCCGTGACCCGCGACGAACCGCTCTTTGAGATCTCCACCGACAAGGTGGATGCGGAGATCCCCTCACCGGCTGGCGGGGTTCTAGGCGACATCAAGGTCCAGGAGGGAGCGACGGTGGGCGTGGGAACCGTTGTCTGCTCGATTCTGGGAGCAGAGGAGACAGCCGGCCAAGCCGCACCGGCCAAGGCGGCGGAGCCGGCCTCTGCATCAGGAGCGGCGCCTGCGAAAGCGGCGCCTGTCTCTGGCTCGGGGCCAGCGGCAGAGGCGGCCATGGGTTCCGCGACTGAGGTGTTGATGCCCCAGATGGGCGAGTCGATCACCGAGGGAACGCTGACGCGCTGGCTCAAGAAGGTAGGCGATGCCGTGGCTCGCGACGAACCCATCTTCGAGATCTCCACCGACAAGGTGGACGCCGAGATCCCCTCACCGGCGGCGGGCGTTCTGGCCGAGATCCGGGTGGGGGAGGGCCAGACGGTCACGATCAACACGGTGGTAGCGGTGATCCGGACGGCTTCGACTGAAGCTGCGGCGGCTGCGCCTCAAGTCCAAGCCGCTCCACCAGGAGCGGTCGCGCCAGCAGCCCCCACCGCGGCTGGAAGCCCGAATGGAGCCTCGGCTGTCCCTGCCGCTGAGGGAGAGACGCCGCGTTCCTCTCCGCTGGTGCGCAAGATGGCCGCGGAGAACAACATCGACCTGCGCAGCCTTACCGGAACCGGAGCTTCCGGCCGCATCACCAAGCAGGATATCCTGCGCCGGCTGCAAGAACCGCTGGCAGTACCTGCCGCCCCCGTGGTAGCCGCGCCACCAGTCTCCGCTCCGGCCCCGGTAACAACCGCTGCACCGAGCGCCTCGGCTCCATCGCCGGCAGCGCCATCCTCTGCCCCGCTGCCGGGTGAGTTAGTGCCGCTCTCCCGGATGCGCTCCATCATTGCCAAACGTATGGTGGAGTCCAAGGCCACCAGCCCGCACGTACATACGGTCTTCAAGGTGGATATGACGCGCATCGTCCGTCTGCGCGAGCGGGAGAAGAGCAAATACGAGCAGCGCAACGGGGTAAAGCTCACCTACATGCCGTTCATCGCACGCGCGGCCGTGCAGGCCCTGCGCAAGCATGCCATCGTCAACGCCTCCATGCAAGGCGAAGCGATTCAGTACCACCGCAACATCAACCTGGGAATCGCGGTAGCTCTGGAGTGGGGCCTGATCGTTCCGGTGATCCAGCAGGCCGAGGAGAAGAGCTTTCTGGGAGTGGCTCGCGCGATAGCCGATGTGGCCGAGCGCGCCCGCGCCAAGAAGCTGGCGCCCGAGGAGGTGGCTGGCGGAACGTTCACGCTGACCAACTCCGGCATCTTTGGCGAACAGTTTGGGTTGCCCATCATCGCCCAGCCGCAGTCGGCTATCCTCGGCATCGGCGGGTTGAGCAAGGAGCCCGTGGTGGTCACCGGCGAAGACGGCCAGGACAGCATCGCCATTCGCAGCATGCAGCACTTCGCGCTGGGCTTTGACCATCGCATCATCGACGGCGCCGATGCGGGCAAGTTCATGGCCGACTTCAAGGCCTGTCTGGAAAACTGGTCGGAGGATATCGGTTAGACTGGCCTTGCGAGGTGACAGGCTCGGTCACGTCAGAAGGGGCCTGCGCGGGGGCTGCCCCGGGGCAAGTAGTTGCTCGTGGAAAGCAAGCGAGGAGGATGCTTCGTAGCGGAGCATCCGGGTCCTGCGCGGCATCGTTCCCGCAGTTCGAGGAGTTGCGAGAACCGCGACTTCGGGTCGCTTCAGATGGATGGGCAACCATGCAAACTCCCGGCGCCTTTCTGGGCTATAGCGCCACGGCATGGTCCGGCATCGTCAGTTCGAGTGGCAGCGCGAGATGGAAGAGCGGCTGCGCTCCGCCCCTGCAACCAGCAGCCAGGACCCCCATGCCCCCACCCTGCCCGGCGCTCTGGCTGCGCTCGGCCATCTGTGTCGGTTGCATTACCCGACCGAGAAGATCGGACAAGTATTGATCAAGCTGCCCCGTCCCAATCCGACGCAAAGGAAGATCCTGCAAACCTTCCAGGTCAACCTGCCCAGAATGCAGGCAGCCGAGTGCAAGACCCCGTTTCAGCTACATCTCGTATCTGCGCAATCACTTACAATCTGGTATGCGCTCTTTGTTTAAAGGGGCGTTTCCGTCAGGAGGAGACCCACCGTGAAGATTCCTGTTTGCCTCTCTGTGCTGCTATCGCTCGCTCTGGCTTCAGCCGGTGCTCGAGGTTTACCTGATGGCGCGCAACAGGTAGTGGACAGCGACGTAACCTGGCACTCCCTGGGCGTGAATGAAAACGATTCCATGCCCATTGGGAATGGCTCTCTGGGTGCGAATGTCTGGACAGAGCCGAACGGGGACCTGGTGCTGCTCCTCTCATCACCTGACGCATGGACGGAGATGGGCAAGCTGGTAAAGCTGGGCCGGGTGCGGATCAGGCTGACCCCGAGCCCGTTTGTCGGGGAGGCCGGCTTCACTCAGGTGCTTCATCTTGAGGATGGCTCGATTGAGATTCACGCAGGCAAGGACGCGGCACGGATCTGGGTTGACGCCAATCATCCCGCCGTCCACGTGGAAATGCGCACGGAACGTCCCTCGGTGGCGCAGGTGTCCGTGGAAACTTGGCGGAAGAACCAGTCTCTCCATGGCGCGTCTGCGGAGAAGGCGGGAATGATGGAACTGGGCAGCGACGACTACCCGGTCACCTTTGCGGCCGATACCATTTTGCCTGCAGCAAAAAACCGGATCGGCTGGTACCACTTCAATCGGCAGAGCATTTACGCAACAACGCTGGAGCAGGAGCACTTGGGATCGCTAATCGGCAGATTCCCGGACCCGCTTCTTCATCGTTGCTTTGGGGTTGCGATTACAGGACCGGGACTTGTGAGCCGAGACAGAAAGACTCTGGTCTCCGCTCCCCAGACGACGCTCCGAGTCGATCTGGTCGCATTGGTCGAGAGAGAGGCAACCTCCGGCCGTGCCTGGGAGGGGCAGATTGACAAGCTCATGCTGACGGCGAATCCGCGCGATCTCTCCGCGGCTTGGCGGGCACACGAGCAGTGGTGGAGAGCATTCTGGAATCGAAGCTGGATCGGCGTTACAGGCGACAGGCAGGCTCAGGAGGTGACGCAGGGATATGCCATCCAGCGATACATGATGGCGGCATCCTCTCGCGGCGAGCTGCCCGTCAAGTTCAACGGCGGCATCTTTACCGTCGGCCGCGATGTGCCGGATGATGTTCCTTCCGACAAGACAGATCATGATGCAGACTACCGTGCATGGGGAGACTGTTACTGGAACCAGAACAACCGCCTGTTGTATTGGCCGCTGGTGGCAACCGGGGATGAAGACCTGCTGAAGCCATGGTTTGGCATGTACTCCGCGGACCTGGCGTTTGAGAAGGCCAGAAATGAGGTGTACTACCATCAGGCCGGAGCATCGTATCCGGAGACGATGTACTTCTGGGGGCTGCCCAGCGTTCATGACTTTGGCTGGAACAACCCCACCCACCAGATCGAAAGCCGGTGGCAGAGATATCACACCCAGGGGTCGCTGGAGGTGATCTCCCAGATGCTGGATGTTTACGAGGACACCGGCAACCTCGCCTTTGCGAAGAGTTCGATCGTCCCGTTGGCCGACGCGGTCGTCA
>DAHWOF010000204.1 GCA_027335345.1 Granulicella sp.
GGCGCATGGGCTGGGGCTGGGCCAATGCAGTAGCCAGTTGGCGGAGGTGTGCTGGAGGCGGTGTGTTGCCATGTTGCTATCTTACGGCTATAATAGCCGTAATATCAACCGCAAAATCCTCCGCCGTTCCAAAACACTCACTCCTGTGTCGTGCGCCCAGGGTAGAAGGGAATCTTGACAAGTCCGATTCTAATATTGTACGCAATATAATCTACAAAGTTGTGTACTCGCGAGGTTGCCGGCGTGCAGCATCCTTGGCCCCATCTCCGGGAATCTCAGCAGTGTGGGTTTCGGCCAGGGTGAGACGAGAATTTTCTTCAAGAGCAAAGACGAAAAGAGCATTTTGGAGTTGCGCAAGCCAGTTTCAGCTTTGACGGCGCAAGGCGTTCAGATTGAATCCGGCAAACGCCGCCGGCAGGTCAGTTTCGCAGTCTACCCAACAGGAGGAGCATGAGTCGGCGAAGGAACTTTTTGCTAATGGTAGGTATCGTCTTTGGTGGGTTGGCCGTCAGCGGATCCGGGCAGGTGACCCGGGCTGACTACGATCGCGCCCTGAATCTGCAGAAACAGTACAGCTCGCTGGTTCTTGATCTGCCGGATACGCCCGTCTGGCTGAAGGGTAAGGACCAGTTTCTCTACCGCATGAGTGTGGAGGGTGGTCACAAGTTCGTGATCTATGACGCGGCGACTCTGACCAAGCGCGCAGCCTTTGACCAGGACAAACTCGCCGCGGCCTTCAACGCGGCGAGCGGGCAGCATGACACAGCGCTCACGTTGCCTTTTCAGAGATTTCGTTTTGAACATGGAGATTCGGCGATCTCGTTTGTTACGGAGACGGCCCGCTGGCGCTGCGATCTTAAGGCCTGGACCTGCGCAAAACTTGGCCTTCTCTATCCCATGCATGATGGGATCATCGACTACGGATACGACGATACCCCGGCGGCGGAGAACAACTTTGACCGGACGCTGGCTTCTCCCGATGGGCGATGGCTGGCCTACATTCAGAATGACAACGTTTGGGTGCGGTCCAAGGATGGCAAGCAGAGGTTCGGTCTGAGCATGGATGGCTCGGAGGGAGATTACTATGCCTTCTCGACGCTAGCCTGGTCGCCGGACTCGACGCATCTGGCCGCATACCGGATACGCCCTGGATACAGGCGCCTGGTGCATTACATCAATCCGGCTCCAGCCGACCAGTTGCAGCCCGAATCCTATGCAATGGTCTATCCCAAGCCGGGCGATGTTCTGGCTTTGCAGCAACCGGTTTTATTTGATGTCTCCAAGAGGCAGGAGATTGCGATCAGCAATGCCCTATTTCCCAATCCTTATGCCTTGACCGACCTGGTCTGGTGGAAGGACAGCCGTGGGTTCACCTTTGAATACAACCAGCGCGGCCATCAGGTGTACCGCGTGATTGAAGTGGATCGCGCAGGGAAGGCGCGCTCGCTGATCACCGAAACCAGCTCCACGTTTATCGACTACAGCCCGCTGCACGACGTTCAGTATGACAACGGCAGCATCTATCGTCATGACGTCAACGACGGGAAGGAGATTCTCTGGGCGTCGGAGCGCGACGGCTGGAAGCAGCTCTACCTCTACAACGGCCGCACCGGGGCGCTGGAAAACCAGGTGACGAAGGGTCCATGGGTGGTGCGCGCTGTGAACTACGTGGATGACAAGACGCGTCAGATCTGGTTTGAAGCCGGCGGCATGAATCCGGGCGAGGATCCGTATTTTGTACACCTGTACCGCATCAACTTTGATGGTAGTGGGCTTACGGCGCTGACCCCGGTGGAGGCTAATCATCATGTGGTGTTTTCGCCGGACGGCAAGTTCTACTGCGATCTATGGTCCCGCGTGGATCTTGCGCCGACGCTCGCCCTGTATCGCGCCTCTGACAACAAGCAGCTCGCCGTGGTGGAGCATGCGGATATCAGCCGCCTGATCGCCGCCGGATGGCGCCCTCCGACGGTCTTCAAGGCCAAGGGACGCGATGGCGTTACCGACATCTGGGGTCTTGTGTACAAGCCGGCGCACTTTGACCCGAGCAGGAAGTATCCCGTGGTGGAGGACATCTACGCCGGGCCCCAGGGTTCGTTTGTTCCCAAGTCGTTCTCGGCTGGAGGCGAGCCGCTGACGGAGCTGGGGTTTGTTGTAGCGCGGATCGATGGCATGGGGACAAACAACCGCTCGCGGGCCTTCCATGACGTGACCTGGAAAGACCTGAAGGACGCCGGGTTTCCGGATCGCATTCTGTGGCACAAGGCGGCGGCTGCCCAGTATCCGTGGTACGACATCGCGCATGGGGTTGGCATCTTTGGAACCTCCTCCGGCGGGCAAAGCGCACTGGGAGCGCTGCTCTTCCATCCGGAGTTTTACACGGTTGCGGTATCCAACAGCGGCTGCGACGACAACCGGATGGACAAGATCTGGTGGAACGAGCAGTGGATGGGGTGGCCGGTTGGTCCGCAGTACGCCGCGTCGTCCAACGTGGACAATGCGTGGCGGCTGAAGGGCAAGGTGCTGCTGATCGTCGGGCTGCAGGACCATAACGTGGATCCGTCCACCACGTTCCAGGTCGTCGATCGTCTGATCCAGGCCAAAAAGATGTTCAGCCTTTTGGTGGTTCCAGAGGCTGACCACGGTACTGGCGGCCAGTGGGCGGATTATACGCACCGCAAGACGCTGGACTTCTTTGTGCGGAAGATGCTTCATCAGCAGCCGCCGGACTGGAATGCTATTCCCGCAGCGCCGCCAGGCAACTGAGCGAGGGGGCGCCTTGATCGCCGCTTGGCGCTTGGCGGGCGGGTGGACCACATCTCGTTTTTTGGAGATGTGGGTTTGCAGGGTGTCCGGGCGGGATCCCGCCTGAAGATAGGGCCAGGACGGTCACGCTGGTCTCCGGCTATCAACTCTCCGTAACGGCGAACGCCAACAACCAGGTCTCGAACAGGATCCACGACGCGGCCGGCGCGGTAATTGCCGAGCAGCCTGGAGGCCGATTCACCTATCTTGAGGTGGGGAACGCCGTTGATTGACGGCGGATGTTGGCCAAGAGGCGCACCGGCCTCGAGGCCGGATAGCGATTTTGTCCGGACCGTTGTTTAATGGCTGAAGGCGGGAATTGACGCCACGAGGACGCCGCAGATGAGCTTGATGGATGCACCTGCCTACGATCCAACCCGGGATAACGAACGCCGCAACATCATCATCGGCGCGGTGGTTGGAGTCCTGCTGCTGGGGGTGATCGCCTTTGCGGGATATGTCTCCGGACACGGATGGATGTTCAGCAACCTGGGCTACGAACACCGCGTGAACGCCTTCTTCGACTCCCTGCAGGACAAGGATTACGCCAAGGCTTACGGCATCTACTATAACGATCCGAACTGGCAGCAGCATCCGCAGAAGTACAGCAGTTACCCCTTGGCGCGATTTACCGAGGACTGGACGAAGGACAGTCCCATCAATGGACCTATCACATGGCATCACGTGGATAAGTCCGTGGCCGCTGGAAGCGGCCTCTTCGGTACCGGCGTGATCGTGGCCGTGCGCGTCAACGGAGGGCACAAGATCTTCATGTACGCGGACCGTGCCGACAAGACGTTGACCTGGCCGGCTCCCTATATCTTCCAGTACTGAGGCCGGGCCCGATCCCGGGGGGCAACCGGTCTGCGCCGGCTCGCTGGGTTTGTCCGGCTGGGATCCGCAGCGGGGATCTCCGGGGCGCCGAAAGGCTGGGCAGCATCGGCAGGGATGGAGGTCTGGGGCAGAGAAGGGCGCCTCCGAGGGCCGGTCCGGAAAACCGAATTTTTGGGAAAACGGCTTAATCCCGCAGGCTCGCTGGAACGTCCTCTTGCTTGCCTCGAAGGGTGCGCCGCGAGGCGGCCACCAGCAGCACCATGGCCAGCGCGGCAAGCAAGGGCATGCCCAGACCGGCGCGCAGCGAGTGGGTCCAGGAAGAGACGCCTCCGGTGGCCAGCGGCAGCAGCGACGAACCCAGCGCGGCAATGGTGAATATCACGGAACTCTCCCGCTGTCTCAGAGCGACCGCCAGCAGCAGCGGGTACACGGGTCCCGTGGCCAGCCCCAGGATCCCGGCGGCCAGCAGGGTGACGAAGCCGGCCGGCCAGGCCAGCAGAAGGGCCAGCGCGGCCGCCATGGTCACTACGCCGGAGCCCAGCACGGCGCGCTCGCTCAGCCGCGAGACCCAGGTGGTGGAGTGAAGAATGCGGCTCAACAGCGAGCCGAGCCAGAGGAATGTGGCCGCGCTGATGGTCACTCCCAGGGAGTCTCCCGTTCGTTGCGCATAGGAGGTGAGCCAGCCCGATGCCGCAGCCTCGACTCCGGCGGCGCCGAAGATGAGCGCGAGCAGCGTCCATGGAATGCCAAGGCCGCCCTGTGGGGCTGGTGACCCAGAGAGATCGGCAGGTTGGGTGGGTGGTGGGGGAGTGGCCGTGGACGATGTGGGCTCCAGGTTCGCTTTGATCCCTGTGGCCCAGAGCGCGGCCAGGAGAAAGAAGAGAGCTACGCCGAGCAGAACATGCTGCAGATGGTGCAGGCTGAAGGCGGAGAGCGCCACGGCGTGCGCCGCTGCCGCAAGGTTGGAGTGAGCCGGTGGATGGATCGGCCTCCACACTGTCGATTGCAGCGCGATCCATGGTCCCATGGCGGCTCCCAAGGCCCACACCAGATTCAGGCGCATCAGTTCCATGCGGCGCTGCTGGGGAAATCGTTGTGAAACCAGGAGACTGGTCGAGGTCATGGTCAACGCCAGACCAAAACCATAGAGGGACATGGCGGCATAGGCTCCCCAGCGGCCCGCTCCGATGAGGTAGAGGGCCCCGAGCGCGGTCAGCAACGAGCCCCGCGCCAGGGAAAGATGCATCCTTCCACGGGCGCTGTAGGCGCCAAAGATCCCCAGGCCGTAGAAGCAGAAGAGAAGGACGCCGCCCCGCGCGTCAGTCATCGACCAGCGCGGAAGCAGCAGCGGCATCGCCGCGCCCGGAAGCGTATACCCGACGCCGGTCGCAATGAAGGTTGCGAACAGCGGAGTCTTCAGTGGAAGCTGGAAACGAGGGTTGCCCCAGACACCGTTGCTCATCGTCTTGTTTCGTCCATCGCGCCCACCCAGAGGCCGGGCCCTGGCAGTGAGCCCGGGCGGTGACCTTACGCCTTCAAACCCCAACCCACGGATTATACGTCCCGCCCTTCAAGGGCTGGGCGAGGCGGATCTGCTGGGCTTTGGGCAGCGGTATCCGTGTTGAGGAGAGACTTTGCGCAGCGTCTGAATGTCGGCGCCTGGTGAAGCGGTTGGCGAAGGGCAGAAAAAAGCCTGCTCCTCAGGAACACGCTTTGAGCAGGCTTGGTTGAGATGTCGAGGGATGTCGGAGTGCGATGAATCGGGCAATCGCTCCCGCGGTTGCCAGATCAAGATCGCGATTGAGCGACCAGTTGCGCGACCCAGAGGCCGAAGAGGACGATGCTCATCAGCGAGGCGACGGCTCCGGCTCCTGCACAGTAGGGATGGATGAGGTTCACCCGGCGGATGATCTCGTCGTTCTCCTCCTGAGAGTCCGGAAGGGCGCTTTCGCTGAGAAAAAGCTGGTCTGTTTCATGCTGGGTCAGCGTTCCACGGTAGACCATCAAACCGACAAACACGGTAACGCAGACGCCCCAAATGATGGCAGCAATGTGTAGTGCGCTCATAGTGTCCCCCAGAAACCCGTGATGTTCTGGTCCTCGATACCATGCCACACGCCACCCTTATTGCTAGCCGGGAGCGAGCAGCCTGGCGGGCGGAACCTGCCTGGACAGCATGATACGCCATAAACGATTGTTTGTAGAGACCTTTTATAGTAACTTACTTTCGTTCCGACAAATTTCACACTTTCGTCTACACGTTGTGGAAGATCACGATTCCCGCGGCTGCAAAGGCAGCCATGATCAGGGTGAGGATGCCTAGCAGAGACCAGACGGCGCGGCGGAGTCGCTGCTGATTGGGCTGGGTGATGCCGAAGGTGCGGTAGAACGCGATGGCTACAGCTTCCAGAAATCGCATGACCATTATGGTAGCCCTGCTTTCGATCCTTTGGAGGGGGCCGGCATCCGGCTTTTTGTGTAGGGTGGAGTTCTGGATGTCACGGGCGCTTCGGATTCAGTGCTTTCCGGGGTTCTGCGCCGGGTCAGTGCATCCCCAGCCAGATGGGAGCATCCAACTGGATAGCAGGCTGGCGCCGAGCTTGCTGGCTGAGAGGCTGGCGGCTAGACTGAGATCAGGGAGCCGGCTCGAATCGAAGATCGGCCCCAAGTCGATGAAGGAGAACCATTCATGGCCACCACCCCATCCATTCCGGAAGTTGTAAACGCACCGGCAACGGCTGCAACGCCCATCGTGCTCACGCCGGCGGCGATCGCCAAGGTGAAGGAGATTATGGCCACGCAGGATCCGGTGCCGGCAGGGCTCAGGATCGGTGTGGCGGGAGGAGGATGCTCCGGATTTCAGTACTCCATGTCCTTTGAGAACTCGGCTGGGATGATGGACAAGATCATGCGCTTTGACGACCTCAAGGTCTTCGTCGACGCCACCAGCGCGACGTATCTGAACGGCTGTACGGTGGACTACGTTGAGACCCTGGAGGCCGCCGGATTCAAGTTTGACAATCCTCAGGTGAAGTCCACTTGCGGCTGCGGATCCAGCTTCAGCGTGTAAAAGGCAGCTAAAGAGAGCTTCGGACAGGAAGCTGCCGAAGCCGCGGAAAGTCTTTGTCTGCCGCTCCACCATCCGCCGCGCTTGACGGTAGTGGAGGAGCGTTTTTAGAAGAACCTTTGGAGGAAGCGCAAAGACTGTCCTTGAAAACGAGGAATGCTTTCGGCAAGGCCCCGTTGAAACTGGCGGGGTCTTGCCGTATCTGGTAGCCGGTTGAGGCGCGCTGGTTAAGCAAATCCCCGGGATCAGCGTCTAAGATGGCAGAGAGCCCACCCGTGTAGCGCCGAAGCGCCCGCATGAATGAATTCATCGTAAAACTCGCCGACGAACGGGGCCGCGTGCAGGAGCAGACGCATGCGGCGGCGACCGCCGAGGAGTTGCGCTCGCGGTTTACGCAGGCCGGGTATCTGGTCTACTCGGTCAAGCCGCGGTCGACCCTGGGACGCGGCGCGAAGAAGAAGATCAAGCTCGACACGTTTCTGATCTTCAACCAGCAGTTTCTGACCTTGATTCGTGCCGGCCTGCCGATTTTGAGTTCAATCGACCTGTTGGCTAAGCGGCAGAAGGATCTCAGCTTCCGGGCGCAGTTGGAGGATGTGGGCGCCCGGGTGAAGACGGGCGAGTCGATCTCGGCGGCGTTTGAGGCCCAGGGGACGGTTCCGTTGATCTACACCACGACGTTGCTGGCCGGAGAGCGTTCGGGAAACCTGGAAGAGGTGTTGCAGCGCTACCTGGACTTCCAGCGGGTCTCGCTGACCTTCCGGAAGAAGCTGAGAGCCGCGCTGATCTACCCGGCGTTTCTGATTGTGATGGTGACGGGTCTCTTCACCTTTCTGATTACCTTTGTGGTGCCGCGCTTTGCCGGGCTCTACGCCCAACTGGGGACCAAGCTGCCCGCGATGACGCTCTATATGCTCGCGATTGGCCAGGATGCGCAGCATGATGGGCTGTACGCGGCGCCGGTGCTGGCCCTGCTGGCGTACCTGGTGGTGCGCTGGAGCCGCAGTGACCGGGGTGCGGACATTATTGACCGGGTGCGGGTGAAGACTCCGATTTTAGGCTCGGTCTGGTTGAAGTACCAGGTAGGGCTCTTCTCGCGGACCCTGGCCACGCTGTTGACGGGAGGGTTGCCGCTGGTGCCGAGCCTGGAGACGGCGGCGCGCTCGATCGAGTCGCGATCGATCTCCAAGGCGGTGCGCTCTTCGGTGGAGACGGTGCGCGAGGGCAAGGGGCTGGCGATCAGTCTGGACCGGACCGGGGTCTTCCCGGAGTTGTCCATCGAGATGATCGAGGTGGGAGAGAGCACAGGAGCCCTGCCGCAGATGCTGAACTCGGTGGCTGAGTTCTTTGAAGAGGACGTGCAGACCTCGCTGGCGGCGATCATGAGCATGATTGAGCCCTTGATTCTGATTGTGATGGGCGCGGTGGTGGTGACGGTGCTGATTGCGCTGTACCTGCCGATTCTGAGTTTGAACGGTGTCGGGGGCTAGGGCGGCCCTGGCGATCCGGCTCCGCCTGCCGGGGGAACATCGCCGGCATGGGTCTTTGGCGTCAGGTTTCGCGCGTATCGTTGTGGCAATGAGGGCAAGAGTGTTGGAGAGGTCAAGGAGCCATGGCAACTTCCATTCCGGTTGCAATTCCGTACAGCAATGAGCCGCTGAACGAGGTGGAGCGAGCGCAGATGCTGGCTCGCCGCTATCACGCCGAGTTTGTGGACCTGAAGAACTTCAAGATTCAGGTGGAACTGTTCAAGTCCGTGCCGGTGGACATGATGTTCCGTTACAACTTTGTGCCGCTGGAGCAGAGCGAAGGACGGCTGGCGATTGCCGTGGCCGATCCCTCCAAGCTGATGGTGATCGACGAGATCGCCGGTCTGCTGGGGGCGCGGATCGTGACCCGGGTGGCCACGCTGAGCCAGATTACGGATCTGCTGAAGAAGAATGAGCAGTCCCAGCGCGTACTGGATGAGGCCAGCGAGGGGCTCGCCTTCGATGTGCTTTCCAACGAGGAAAACTCCGAGGAGAACATCTCGATTGAGAAGCTTACGGCCGATGATGACATCTCGCCGATCATCCGCCTCGTGGACACGACGATCTTCACGGCGCTGGAGCGGCGCGCCTCGGATATCCATCTTGAGACCTATGACGACTCCCTGCTGGTGAAGTACCGCATCGACGGTGTGCTGCAGCAGGCGATGGCGCCGATTGCGCGCGAGCATCACCAGACGATTCTGTCCCGCATCAAGGTGATGAGCGAGCTGGACATCGCCGAGCGCCGCGTGCCCCAGGACGGGCGCTTCCGCGTGCGTTACAAGGGACGGCTGATCGACTTCCGCGTCAGCATCATGCCGACGGTGCATGGGGAGAACGCTGTGCTGCGCGTGCTGGACAAGGAGTCCATGAGCGAGAAGTTCACCAAGCTCTCGCTGGATGTGGTGGGCTTTGCGGAGAAGGATCTGGCCCGGTTCCGGCGCTATATCAAGGAGCCCTATGGGATGGTGCTGGTGACCGGACCCACCGGTTCGGGCAAGACAACCACGCTCTATGCCGCGCTCAATGAGATCAAGAGCGAAGAGGACAAGATCATCACCATCGAGGACCCGGTGGAGTATCAGATTCGCGGCATCACGCAGATTCCGGTGAATGAGAAGAAGGGGCTCACCTTTGCCCGCGGGTTGCGCTCGATTCTGCGCCATGATCCGGACAAGATTCTGGTGGGCGAGATCCGCGATGCGGAGACGGCGCAGATTGCGATCAACTCGGCTCTTACCGGGCATCTGGTGTTTACCACGGTTCACGCCAATAACGTGGTGGATGTGCTGGGCCGCTTCCTGAACATGGGGGTAGAGCCGTACAACTTTGTCAGCGCTCTCAACTGCATTCTGGCGCAGCGGCTGGTGCGCCAGGTTTGCGAGTTCTGCGTGCATGACGTCCATTACTCGGACGAAGAACTGGAGCAGAACGGCCTGCGTCCGGAGGAGTGGCGGGATGTCACCTTCAAGGAAGGGCCGGGCTGCATCGAGTGTGGCGGGACCGGCTACCGGGGCCGATCGGCGATTCATGAGCTGCTGGAGCTGGACGATCAGATTCGCGAGATGCTGCTGGAAAAGCGGCCGGGATCGGAGATTCGGAAGGCGGCCAAGGACAAGGGAATGTCTTTTTTGCGGGATTCGGCTCTGGAGCGAGTGCGGATGGGAATTACCACGCTGCGAGAGATCAACAAGGTGACCTTCATTGAGCAGGGCCGGTAGTTCTCCGGCTGCAAGTTGGTCGGATGGGGGAGAGCGCGGCGGCTCGAAGTAGAGGCGTTGCCAGGGGAAGGAATCGTTCCGCCCTGCGCGTTCGGACAGCGTGTTTGGAGCGGGAAACGGAGGCGCGGATCAAACGTCCAAACCCTCAAAGCACTGCCATCCCTATCTCTCGCAAGGTACTCTAGTTAGAGCCTGATGAACATTCTTCCCCAAGCCTCTGGAACCCGCCCGCATCTGGCCTGTGAGATTCTGCCGCAGGGTGTGGTGGCAGGCCGATCGAGCGCCGCCAGCGCGGCGCTGGAGGCGGTGTCCCTGGTGACCCTGGCCCGCGGTGTGGTGGCCCCTGGGCTGAAGCCGGGCAACTTGCAGGATCGCGCGGCTGTCGCCCATGCGATTCGTAGCGCTCTGGAGAAGATCGGTGAGCGGGCCAACGCGCGCGATGGTGACCTGACCCTGGTGATCCCGGATGCCGCGGTGCGGGTGCTGCTGCTGGAGTTTGAAGCGCTGCCGGCGCGGGCCGCTGAAGCTCTGCCGCTGGTGCGCTTTCGTTTGAAGAAGCTGCTGCCGTTCGATGCGGATGAGGCCATGGTCAGTTACCAGACGATGAGCTCCGGCAAGGCTGGGGTGCGGGTGCTGGCGGTGGGGATTCCACGGGATGTGTTGGGCGAGTATGAGACGGCGGTGCGTGAGGCCGGTTTTGAGCCTGGAGCTGTGCTGCCGAGTACGCTGGCCTGCCTGGCCGCTCTGCCGGATGCGGATCCGGCGCTGCTGGTGAATGCGAATCCCCTGGGGGTAACGGCGGCGATTGTGCGCGCCGGCGTGCTTCTGCTGCATCGCAGCGTGGATCTTCAGGAACATACCGTGCCCGGGCATGCCGCGCCCGATGCCTTGCCTCCGGAAGCTGGCAGCCAGGGCGGCGCGGATGCCGGCTGGGCTTACCCCGCCTGGAGAGATGCGCCTTCCGGGGAAAAGGGCCCAGACGGCAGCCCGTCTGGCGGCCCGGCTGGATCGGGGCTCGAGCCCGTTCCGCTGGCTGGCGAGATCGCGCAGGCGGTCAGCGTGGCTGCAGCCTACTTTGAGGACACGTTGTCGGAGCCCCCAACCCAGGTGCTGAGCGCAGGACCGCTGGGAGCGGAGCGGCTGAGCGGGATTTTGAGGAGTTCGGGCGTGGTGGAGGAGGGTGGCTGGAGGGTGCGGGAGTTGGTGGAGGAGACAGCGCTGCTGCCGGGGGCAGCCAAGGCGGTCTCCTCGCGCGGCTGGCTGGCGGGTGTGGTGGGGGCGTTGCGCGGCTGATGCGGATTACGGTCAATCTCGCGACGCGGCCCTATATCGAACTTGGGCCTATCGTTCTGCGGCTGCGGATTCTGATGGCTCTACTGGCCCTGCTGGCGCTGGTCGGGCTGGCGTCTTCTCATGCGCTGGAGAGGAAGCTGGCGGCGGAGCAGGCGAGGCTGAATGCGGTGCACGCCAAGGTGCTGGCGGCGCAGAATGAGAGGCTGGCCAACATTCAGCGGATGCATCAGCCGGCCAACGCGGCCATCCTGACGCGTGCGCACTTTCTGAACGCTCTGTTCCTGCGCAAGAGCTTCTCCTGGACGGCGGTGATGATGGATCTGGAGACGGTGCTGCCGGAGGGCGTGCAGGTGACCTCGATTGAGCCGGAGCCAACCTCCAACGGGGATGTGATGATTCATCTGCGAGTCTCCGGCGACCGCGACCGGGCGGTGCAACTGGTGCGGAACCTGGAGCGGTCCAAGCGGTTTCGGGAGCCGCAGTTGACGGGAGAGGCCACCGAGGCGAAGGATCTGAGCCAGCAGGGCAACCGCATGGGCGCAGCCGGTCCGATGGCGGGTCCGCCGCCGGGCGTCGAGTTTGAGATCCTGGCCAACTACAATCCCTTGCCTCCTGGGGAGTCTTTTCCAGCCCAGGGCTCCTCGGCTGCCGGGAAGCGCTCCGGACCGGGGACAAAGGCGGCCCATCCAGCCGCTCCCACAGCCAAGCGGGCCTCTGCGGTCAAACGCGCGCCGGGGCGCGCCGTGGGGCGGAGGCTACCTCCGCGAAGCGCTCATGTTCATGGCCCACATGCTTCTGGCTCACATGCTCCGGCTTCACAATCTTCCCAGCATCACCGGCCGGGAGCGGGGGGTGCGTCATGAGCACGGCTTTCAGCCCGCTGGGCAGCGAGCGTACGTTGGGCAGTGCTGGTGGCGCCGCTCCGCCGGAGGAGTCCGGGCCGGCAAAGCTGCTGCCGCGACTGATTGCGCGCGCTCGGAAGATGCTGACCACGTTGAACCTGCATCTGGCCGGAGTGGCTGTGTTTTTGCTGTTCGTACTCTATCTGCTGGGGCATCTGATCTTTCTCTGGAACGGATTGAGCGCGAACAACGATGCGGCCGTGGACCAGCAGAAGGTGCAGTTGATTGCGGCGCGGCTGGCGGCCAGACCGCTGCGTGGGCTGGACAAGAAGCTGGTCACATCCACGCGCGATGCGGATGCGTTTTATCAGACCCGGCTGCCCTATGCCGACTCCCAGGTAGCGGCTGAGATTGGAGTGCTGGCGCACAAGGCTGGGGTGCGCTGGACGCATGCCCAGTACGCCTACTTCCCGGTGCTCCCAGCCAAGTATGCGCTGACCCAGGTCAGCATCGACGCCAGCGTTTCGGGCGATTACAGGCCGATTGTGATGTTCATCAACTCCCTGGAGCGGGACAAGGTCTTCTTTGTGATCAATGGCATTGACCTGTCCGGGCAGCAATCCGGGGAGGTGAATCTGCGCATCCGGTTGACCACTTACCTGCGGCCGCCGGACCCGAATGAACTTTCCGAGGAGATGCCGGGGATGGAGAGCAATGCGGTGGGTGCTGAGGGAGGGAACCCTGCGCCGGCCGCCGAAGGGGCGCAGGCCCCCCACAATGCGGGCCCCGGCGCCGTTGGGATCGGCGCACCCAGGCCGGGGATTGGCCGGCCCGGCAGTCCTGTACCTCAGACGGGAGGCCGGCCATGAGCGCTGCTCCCGGGAAGGACAAGAAGACGCTGGTGGTAGGATCCACGTTCGGCGTGCTGCTGCTGGTCTTCGTTCTTTATGCGTACAACAGTTTCTTTGGAGGGTCGCCAAACCCCGCGGCCGCGTCCGCTCCCGCCACGGAGCCGGCAGCCGCGCAGCCGGAGGCCGGCGCACGCTCTCAGACGGGGGGAGAGGGTTCTGGCTCCTACGAGTTTGCTGGTTCGGCGAGGAACTCCAGAGCGAGTCTTGGAGTGGCTCCCGGGGTGGCGGCTAAGATGCTGGCCAGCACGACCTCCAGCCTGGATCCCACGCTGGATGAGTCGGCCATGCTGCGGACAGAGAGCCTGGTGTATACCGGCACGGGACGCAACATCTTTTCCGTTGCGTCGGCTCCGCCACCTTCGGCGGCGCTGCTGATTCCCAAGGGCTTGCCGGGCGCGAGGCCGGGAGGGGCGGCGGCCAACGGGGCCAAGGCCGGGCCTGTGGGACCTCCCCCTCCTCCGCCCATTCCGCTCAAGTTTTTTGGAACCGCGATCCGGGTGACGGGAAAGAATCAGGCGTTCCTGCTGGATGGCCAGAATGTGTATCTCGCCTCGGAGGGCGACATTGTGGGACGCCGATACCGGGTGGTTCATATTGGCCCCACCAGCATCCAGGTGGAGGATCTGCTCAACAACAACACGCAGACGCTGCCGCTGCAGAACCGCTAGGAGCATTTCCCCTATAGGCATAGCTGGGGTCTCGGCGCCGATGGGCGTTTTCCACCAAAGAAAACGCCTCTGCACGCCACTGCCAGGATACCCAGCAACAGGAGAAATGCTCTGAGGCGACTCCAGGGCGCGCATTCTGGGCGTAGGACGATGGCGCCGGACGATATGGAGGGAGCCTTCGCCCCGGGAGTTCCGGGCGGCAGGCGAGAAGGGCCGCCGGGTGAGACGGATGTGGATCTTCCGCGTCCAATTTAGTTAAGTTACGTTTCAGGATCGCGCAGGTGACCTTCCAGTTGTTCATCTTCGGTGCCCGATGCCGCTGCAGGGGAGAGTTCTGTTGAGATACGCCGCCGCTGTTCGCCGCCAACTCGCCACCCGGCAACCCGGTTCGGGCTCCGCTGTCCCACGCCCAGCCGAAGAGGGGTTCATGCTGGTGGCGGCGGTGGTGATGGTGGCGCTGCTGGCGATTGCGATCTCCGTGGCGGCCCCGGTGATGGCCCGGCAACTGCAGCGGGATAAAGAGATTGAGAGCCAGCATCGGATGGAAGAGTACGTGCGCGCGATCCAGCTCTACTATCGAAGTTTCGGAAACTACCCGCCGTCCATCAAGGCGTTGGAGAACAATAACAACATACGGTTTTTGCGTAAGGTGTATGTTGACCCGCTGACCGGCAAAGCGGACTACCGGTTGATTCATCAGGGAGAGCAGCAGACCAAGATTCATGTGTTCTTCGGCCAGGATCTGGATGACCTGGCGGCGAATCTGGGCGGGGGCTCGGGAATGCCGGCTGGCGCCATGGGGGCCATGGGAGCGACCGGAGGGATGGCTCCGGGCGGGCCGACCAGCGGTTCCCCCACCGGCGGGCCCGGCTCCGGCCCCGGAGGGCCTTCGACGGGCAGCGACTTCGGCGGAAGCTCGTTTGGGAGCAGCACGAGTGGACCGGGCAGCAGCAGTGGGACGTCAGCGAGCAACGGCAGCTCGGGAGGCAGCGGAGCCAACGGCAGCAGTTCCAACTCGGATGATGACCTGGACGCCGATACGCTGGGAGTGATTGTGGGAGTTGGAACCTCCAGAACGGGGACCTCCATCACCCAGCCCAACGGGCAGACGTCCTACGAATCGTGGGAGTTCTGGTATGACCCGAAGCTGGATATGCTCAAGCAGTCGGTCAACGTGACTGGAGGAGGGAGTGGGATGACCTCGCAGTCGGCCAGCAGCTTTGGGCAGGATGCGGTCACGGGACAGTCCAACTCCGGAGCGGGTGGTGGCAGCGCATTCGGCAGCTCGTTCGGCAGCAGTTCGCCGGGGGGCAGCTCGTTGGGCAGCAGCGCACCGAATGGGGCAAACTCGAATAGCCCGTTCTCCAGCAGCCCGTTCTGATGCTGCGAGACCAAATCTCAAAAAGCCGAGATGTGGGGCGCCCCTTCCCTCTGGCCGATCAGGAGAGGTGTTTTTCCTTGACGTCCGCTTTCATCGAACCCTGTTGTTGCTGGGGAAAGCTGGTGTGGGCATCCCCTTGAAAACCCTGCGCGCACCCAGTTGCGGGGAGGGTTACGGGTGGGGGCGTCGCCGCAGCGGCGGTTGCGGCGAGGATCCTTCAGCGCTTGATCGCCCACATGGCCCAACTGGCGACGATCACGGCGGCGACGAACAGGAAGAAGCAGAGGGCTCCAAAGCGGATCATCATGCGAGGCTGCTCGCGCTGGGTGATGCCGAAGACCACCGAGATGCAGAGCGCAAAGATCAGCATGGCGGAGAAGTGCGTAAGCATCAGAGAGAGGCCTTTCTGCCGTTGGCCAGCGAGTATGCATCGATAGCGGAGATGATGTTCAGCAAACCCCCTACGACCAGGAACTTGGTGCCGTAGTCTGCCAGGGTGTTCACCACTGAGGCCGCGCCCCAGTCGAAGATCCGCGCCAGAAGATAGGGCAGGCCGATGCCAAGTTGCCCGGCGAAGCCGAGCATGTCCATGAGGTCGCCGGTGTTGGGCAGATACACCTTGCCGGAGAGCATAAGGCCGACGGTGTACATGATGAGGATGGCGGCGAAGAGCAGAAGGGCGCGCACCCACTTGCCGATGAGAAAGTGTCCCGCTCCGGGCAGCAGCCAGCCGACGGCCAGCACTACGGCCGGGAACATGGTGGCGTTCTCTTGCGAGAGCGGTGGGGCCGGCTGCCGCTGCCGGGATGCATAACTGGCGCTGGGCTGGTTCGGTGGGGCCATGGCTGTTGATTTTATCAGCAGCATCGAGCGCCGCGTCTGCGGACCGCGGTCAGATCTGCAATAGCTGGCGCTGCAAGGGGCCGGTGACGATGGCGCTGCCGGGGCGGGTGATCATGTTGATCTCGCTGCGGACGCCGAACTCGCCGGGGAAGTAGATGCCGGGTTCCACCGAGAAGCAGGTGTGGGGCAGGAGGAGACGTTCATCATGGGTCTCGAGGTTGTCCAGATGGGCTCCGTTGCCGTGCAACGCCACCTCGATGTTGTGGCCGGTCCGATGGGTGAAGAAGTCGGCGAAGCCGGCCTCGCGGATCACGGCGCGGGCGGCGTCGTCGGCCTCCCAGCCGGCGATGGGCCGGCCTTCGGTATAAGCGCGCTGGATGGCCTCAACGGCGGCGTCGCGCGCGTCGCGGACGATGTTGAAGATGAGTTCCTCACGGTCCGTGGGGGGGCGTCCGATGACGGCGGTCCAGGTAATGTCGTACCAGACGGCGGTAGGGTCGGGCAGGTCTGGATTGCCTGGAGCGGCCAGTTTGGCCCAGATGTCGATAAGGAGAAAGTCGCCGTGGCGCAGGTTGCGTGCGCTCTCCGCAGTGGGCTCATAGTGCGAGTCGGCGGAGTTGGGGCCGGCGCTGCAGTTGGGGCCGTGGTCGGTCCAAAGACCGGCCTGGCGCATCTGTTGCCGGAGGAACTCCACGACGTCGAACTCGGTGAGGGTTTCTCCGGAGCGAATGGTCTCGCCGATGTATCTCCAGGCCGAGGCCAGGACCGCATCCAAGCGCCGCTGCGCCTCAAAGTGGGTGAGGATCTGGGCTTCCGTCAGCACGGCTTCAAACAGGCTGACCAGATTCGCGGAGCTGACCACGTCTTTGCCCATGGAACGAACCACTTCCACCGTTCCAGCGTCCACCATGGAGACGTACATGATGGCGTTGCGCGGAGAGTACTGCATGGCGACGGTGGTTGCGCCATCGAGAAGCTCTTCGAGCTTCTGTTCGAGTTCCTGCCAGGAGGAGTAAGCGTCTTTGCCGCCCGGCAGAGTGTCCAGCTTGCCGGCCTCGATGCGATGAACCAGCTTGCGGGGTTCGCCTTCGGCGGGCAGAAAGTAGAACCAGCGCCGGGAGACGAAGCTCTTTTCGTCCAGGCCCAGAATGCGGTAGGCGATCGGGTCGCGGTGGTGATGGTCGTAGAATAGCCAACCGTCTACGTGGCGCGAGCGGAGCGCGGATTGCAGGGACGAGAGATCGAAGTGGGCCATCGGATCCATCATAATCTCCGCGAATTCCAGAGTTGGAGCCAGAGGAATCAAGGGATCGGGGCGGAGGATCTGCGCCGTTCCGGCGGAGGCTCAGGTCGGCGAGCGGGGAGCCAAGGGAACAAGAGTTTCTGCTTCCGGCTTGCTCCCGCAGGATGTTTGTTGCGTGCAGGGTATTGTCCCGCCGAGCCGATTGCGGTTAGGCTTGTTGGAGCGCGGGAGAGGTCCCTCCGAGCGCTGCCAAAGCAGAGCAGGCCGAGACGTCGGTTTCTCCGCTGTTCCGGAAAAGAAAGCCGCACGGCTTCCATCTCAATGACACCGCGATGCGTGTCATCTCGATGAGGTGGCCGCGCCTCGGAGCCGTAATTTTCATGTCGGAAGAGCACAAGATCAGCGCTGTCAAGCAGATGACCCCCGGGCACAACTTGAAGGAGTTGGCCAAGCATCTCGGGGTGTCGCCGACCACAATCTCACGCGTCATCAACAACGCCGGAAACAAGTATCGGATCTCGGAGGAGACGCAGAAGCGCGTGCTGGCTGCGGCGGCCGAGATGAACTACAAGGCCAGTCCCCTGGCGCGTGGTTTGCGCAGTCGGCGCTCGCAGACGATTGGAGTGATGGTGCCGGAGATCAGCGCCGGCTACTCCGCAGCCGTGCTGAGCGGAATTGAAGATGTGCTGCTGCTGAGCGGATTCTTCTACTTCGTCGTCAGCCACCATCATCGCGAGGAACTGCTGCGCGAGTATCCGGCTTTGTTGCTGTCGCGCGCGGTGGAGGGGATCATCGCCGTGGACTCGGCTCTGGAGGCGGAGCTGCCGGTTCCGACCATCGTCGTCTCCGGTCACCGGCGTTCTGCGTCGGTGGTGAGTATCGAACTGGACCACGATCTTGCGGCGCACTTTGCGCTGGAGCATCTGCAGCGGCTGGGACATCGGCGGATCGCCTTCATCAAGGGGCAGAGCTTCAGCTCCGATACCGAGATACGCTGGCAGGCGATCGTGCGGGCTGCCGCCCAGTTGCAGATTCCCATCGATCCTCATCTGGTGGTCGCCCTGGAGGGGGACGATCCCACGTCGACGCCCGGACGGGTGGCGACGCACAAGTTGCTGGCGGCGCAGGCGCCCTTCAGCGCCATCTTTGCCTTCAACGATCTCTCCGCCATGGGAGCCATCGTGGCGTTGCGCGAGGCTGGGGTGGAGGTGCCCAAGAGGGTCTCCGTGGTGGGCTTCGACGACGTGCTCGGCGCGGCCACCAATTACCCTCCGCTGACCACCGTGCGGCAACCCTTGCAAGAGATGGGACGCGCCGCGGCGACCGCGCTGCTAGAGCGCATCCGTGATCCCAAGGCCGGCGAGGCGCAGGCGCACTCGGGGTCGATCCTGGTGTTGCCTACGTTTGTCGAGCGCAAGTCTACGGGGCCTGCGCCCAAGGACGTGGCTACCCGCTAAGGAGCTGGAACCGGATCCTGCCACGATGCCCATCGCTACCCTGACGATCGAGCTCTCCATGGAGCACGCTCAGTCCCTCAAGGACCGCCGACAGGCGGTGCGATCGCTCAAGGACAAGCTGCGCCACGGATTCAATATCTCCATCGCGGAGCTCGATGATGCCTCCCTTTGGAACCGCGCAACCCTGGGAGTGGTGGCCATCTCCAGCTCCAGTGCGTATCTGGGTGGCCAGTTGCGCGAGGTGGAAGCCGCCGCCCGGCGTCTGTGCGTGGGGTTGGGATGCGAGATTCTGGACAGCTATATCGAGAACGATGTTTCGTGTGACGATACGAATCAGAAGCTTGATTGAGAGGCGCGCTGAAGCAAAGCGCGGGGGCGGCTCTTTTTGCCGTGCTTTGCCTGTAGGGAGCCCCAAGAGATGCCTAAGGAGTGCTAAGCTGTAGAGTCGACTATGCCCGAGCAACGCGCCAGAACGTATCATCGAGGTCGTCTGGTCAACGCCTTTTCCGAAGAGATCACGGCCATGCTGGAGGGGGAGCTCTCTGACCCGCGCATCTCTCCCTGCCACGTGACGGAAGTGGTGTTGGCGCCGGGCGGGAAGAGTTGCAGGGTCTTTGTTGCTGTGATGGGCGGGGAGCAGGAGGAGCGCGAAACCCTGACGGGATTGATGGCGGCCCGGGGCTACGTGCGTAGCGAGATACGGCAGCGGATGAATGTTCGCCAGGTTCCCGAGATTACCTTTGCGATCGACCGGTCGGAGAAGATCAACTCACGGATCGAGGAACTGTTGAGCCGGGTGGACAAGCGGCGCAGAGTTGCCGAACAGCGACCGAAGAAGTTGGCTGGGGATGCACAGAAGGAGGTTTCGGAACGCACCGAGACAGCCCTTTGAGGTTGGAACGGCTGTTTCCATTCCGATTATGAAACGTCAAGTTTCGATTGCGGCGCTCCTCGCTCTTCTTCGGGAGCAAAATTCTTTTGTTCTCAGCTCGCACCTTCGTCCCGATGGCGATGCGATCGGGTCCGCTTTAGGACTGATGCATCTGCTGGAAGCGATGGGGAAGCGGGTGTCGGTGGTCTTTGTGGACCCGATTCCCGCGAACTTCGATTTTCTTGCCGGCCGGGAGAGGATCTCGCGCACCTTTCTCCCGGCGGATGCCGCCATCTTCCTGGAGTGCGACTCGATTGAGCGGAGTTGCATCGATCGCGAAGAGTTCGAGGCTTCGCCTCCCCGGATGACGATCAATATCGATCATCATCGCAGTGGCCGGGAGTTTGCGGACTTCAACTGGATCGATCCGGAGGCGGCGGCGGTGGGCTGCATGATCTATGATCTGGCGGTCGCGGCCGGGATCGCGATTTCTCCGGCGATGGCTGATTGTCTGTACGCCGCGGTGCTGACCGACACCGGCTCCTTCAACTATCCGAGCACCACGGCGGCGACCTTTGCCATGGCGGAGCATCTGGTGCGGTGCGGAACGGACCCGCATCGAATTGCGGCGGAGGTTTATTTCTCCAACTCCGCCAGCAAGGTGCGCCTGCTGGGCGTGGCGCTGAGCAACATCCAGATTGCGGGCCCGGTCTCCTGGAGCCACATTACTCTGGAAGAGATGGAACGAGTCGGCGCCAGCATCGAGGATTGCGAGGGGGTGGCGAATCATCTGATTGGCATCGAAGGGGTAGAGGCGGCGGTCTTTCTCCGCGAGACGCCGGAGCAGGATCAGTTTCGTCTGAGCCTGCGCAGCCGCCGCACTTTGGATGTGTCAGTGATCGCAGAGCGGTTTGGCGGGGGTGGGCATCGAACCGCCAGCGGATGCAGCATGGCAGGGACGCTTGCCGAGGTTACCAGCCGGATTGTGGAGGATCTTCGCCAAGCCTGTATCCCGGTGGCCGACACGGGCGAGTCCGTGGAGGCTCCAACACTGCCGTCAATTCTGTTAGCCTAGGTTTCGCTTCGAGAATCTGGAGTGACCGTTGAAGGGCGCTCTTTGTTGACGGGCTTTGGCCTGTGAAGATTCGCGTGAGCGCAAAGCATTGCAGAACATTGGACCTCACGGATTGATCGAATCTTCCCAACCCGCGCCTGGGAACGGACCCGCATCGGGCCCCGCGCCAGGCCCCACATCTGGGTTCACGGAGACGCCCTCTGGAGGGTCTTCGCCCGCGCACGCCCGGCCGCCCGTCGCCTCCCGCGGCAGATTGAGGCTCCTGTTCTTCTGGCTGCGCGACAATCATCTAGGTTGCACGGCCACGGAGTTTGCGATTCTCCTGCTATTTGTGGGTTTTTTCCTGTTTTATGGACTGATTCCCATCTTTGGCGGCGATCAACTGGGGCTGGTCGGCGCCGATGAGCCGCGCTATGCGCAGATTGCCAGGGAGATGCTGGCTGCCCACATAGCTGCATGCCAGGCGGTGCATGCCACGATTCTGCCCCGCGACCTGCGGCTGTCGAGTCTGCGCGCCTCTTATGACTGCCTGATGGGGGGGACGGTGACTCCCATCCTGTATGGCAAGCCCTGGCTGGAGAAGCCGGCGCTCTACTACTGGCGCGCCATGGGGTACTACCGGGAGCTGGGGGTCTACGACTGGACGGCGCGGCTGGCTTCGGCTACCGGTGCGCTGGCGCTGATGATTCTGGCCTTTCTGCACTTGAAGCGATTCCGTCCCGGCGGCCATCTGGACGCTGCGCTGATCATGGTCTCCTCGGTGGCGATGTTCGCCTTTTCCCGCGGAGCTTCCACGGACATGCAACTGGCGGCGCCGTTCTGCATCGGCATGCTGGGTTGGTATGCATGGTATGAAACGGGCAAGAAGTTCTGGCTGTTTGACCTCTACTTCTTCAACGCCGCAGCCACGCTGGCCAAGGGGCCGATTGCCCCCTTTCTCGCCTTGGGCATTCTGTGCCTGTTTGTGGGGTTGAGGCGAGAGTGGTCGGCGCTGCGGCGCACGATCTGGGTTCCAGGGATTGTGCTCTATCTGGTGATGGTGCTGCCCTGGTACATCGCCGTGCAGAGGCGCAATCCCACCTTCTTCGATGAGTTCTTCTGGCAGCACAATCTGGAGCGGTACTCCACCAATCTTTACCATCATCGCCAACCCATCTTCTATTACCTGATCGTTCTGATTGTGGGTCTGCTGCCGTGGACGGCGCTCTCCATGCGGGCGCTGGTGGATGGCGTGGCTGAGTCGATTGCGGAGTGGAAGGTGCGCTTCAAGCCGCAGCGCTATGTTGGCCACGTCCGCGCCGGAGACGCCTTTCCGGAGTTTCTGGTCTTGTGGGTGTTGTTTCCGATCGTCTTTTTCTCCTTCTCCGACTCCAAGCTGCCCGGGTATATCCTTCCCTCCATTCCTCCGCTGGCGATTCTGACAGGTGACTATCTGTATCGCATCCGGCGGCCAGGGATTTCCAACTGGTTGCTGTATGCTCACGCGGCAATGACGGGAGTGGTGACGTTTGTCCTGATTCTCTGCCCGCAGTACATGATTTACCAGCGGATGGTTCCAGCTCCTGGCATTCTGATTCTGGCCGCCGTGCTGGGGGCGGCGGCGGGCTATTGGGTGGTTTGGGTGACCCGCCGTTATGGCGTGCGTCATCTTCGTCTGGCGACGATGATCCCTCTGGTAGGCCTGCTTTACTTCCTGCTGGGAAGAAACGGCCGGCTGCTAGACCTGAATTACTCGGCTCGCCCTCTGGCCAGCGAGATTCAGCAGGCTGACCCGGGAGCCAAGGTGGTTGCGGAGTTTCAGGTGCGGCGCGATCTGGTCTATGGACTTGCGTTCTATGAAGACCGTAAGATTCTCAGTTACGTCACCGATGGCGTTCCGGCCGGGGAGCATCTGGTTGTCTTCCCCGACCGCGATGAGCCGCTGATGGAGCGGTATTGGAGGGGGCGGCAGGTTCGACCGGTTCTGCACTATGCCGTGCAGGGCCTTTCGGTCTATGAGGTATATCCGCAGCGTTGAGGGCGAAAGAGAGTCAGAGGCCGGGAATTCGTTGAGTTCAGCACAGAGCCGCTTATCGCAACTCGAGGTCCTCGATCTGCGCCACTTCTCCGGAGCGCAGTTGCGGCCCTTGCTGCGGGATGAGGCCGAGCGCTGGCGGCGCCGCCTGCATTGGGATTACACGCAAGCCTCGGGCATGCTGCTGGATTATCTGGACAGCCGCATTCTGCTCGGCTATGTGGCCCTGCAGGCAGGGCAGGTGGCCGGGTACGCCTTCTGCGTCTGCGAGGGAGCCAAGGCGGTGATTGGGGATGTCTACGCCTTTGGAGAAACCGAAACCACGGTGAATCCCATCTGCGAGACCCTGATGGACCATCTGCTGGAGATGGTGGGGGCCATGCCGGGGGTGGAGCGGGTAGAGTCCCAGTTGCTGATGTTTCCGGATGGGGCGCTGGGGGAGGCGTTCCAACGCCATGGGTTCAAAGCTTACCCGCGTTGCTTCATGCTGCGGGATCTGCACGCTCATCCGCCGAGGATGGAGAGAGATCCGGTCGAGTCGCGTCCCGGCAGGAGCCTGGTGCTGGAGGCCTGGCGGCCGGAATTTTACGATGGAGCGGCGCAGTTGATCCATCGCTGCTACTCCGATCATATGGATGCTGGCATCAACGACCAGTACCGCACGCTGCAGGGGGCGCAGCGGTTCCTGCACAACATTATTCGCTTCCCGGGCTGCGGCGTCTTTGACCCGGAGAACTCCTGGGTGGTGCGCGAGACCCAGGAGCGGAGCGGGGCTAGCCCCCTGGCTGCGGTGCGTGGGGGTTCCGTTGAGGCGGTGCTGCTCAGCTCCAGGGTCTGTGTGGGGGTAAACCACATCACCCAGATCTGCGTGGCTCCGTCGCTGCGGGGCCAGGGGCTGGGGCGCATGCTGCTGGAACACAGCGCGCGGGAGGGAGCCAGGCGAGGCGTGCGGGAGCTATCCCTGACCGTGACCGAGGCCAATGCCAACGCCCGCGAGCTTTATGAGCGCCACGGTTTTCAGACCTTGCACCGCTTTGAAGCCATGGTGTTTGATAGCAGCGAGCGCCAGTGAGCGCCCATGCATCTTGAGCCGCGTTGTTACTTCTTCCAATTGACTCCTGGACGCGCCACAGCGTACATCTCCGCCCCGATCTGGTCGAACAGGCCATATCGATCCTCTCCCACTTTGTACAGGTTGAAGTGAGAGCGTCCGGGGATGAAGTGGAAGTGGGGATCAGCTCCCAGCTTGTTCAGGCGGGCTTCAAAGAGACGTGCGGAGCCGTCCAGGTAGAACGTATCGGCCGTTCCTACAAACAGGTGAATGCGGCCTTTGAGCAGAGAGCCGTCTTCCGGCCACTCTTTTTCCACCAGATGCGCTAGATCGTAGTGATCATGCCAGTAAGCCACTACCGCCGGGTTCACGTCTCCGGTGACCCGGTCGAACATCTGCATGGGAGCGCCGCTGGGAGAGCGAGGCGAGAAGACCCAGTCAAACGAACTCATCTGGCCGCCGTAGGGGCCCAGAACCGCCTCCGTTTTGGCGAACTGTTCGAGGGTCGCCACCACCTTCCCGTCGATGCGCATGATCGGATAGGCTGTTCCGTCGGGCCGGTGGTACACGTTGGCATGCGGAGCGTAAAGATCGGGGCCGGTGAAGTTATGAAAGTCACTGGGGTCCGGTGAGGTGGACCAGGTTCCTCCAAAGATCCGCGGATAGTTGACCTGCAGTTGCAGGGTGGCCCAGCCGCCGCTGGAGTGGCCGTTGAGGAAGCGTCCTTTGCGCTTGGCATCCATGCGGTAGGTGCGCTCCAGCATGGGGATGAATTCGGTGGTCAGGGCTGTGCCCCAGGGTCCGTCGTTCACCGAGTTGGCGAACTCATGGGTGCCCTCGGGGCAGGATTCATCCAGCATCACCCAGATCATGGGAGGCATCTTGTCCTGGACCATGCGGTCGCGGATCATCTCTCCCATGATCAGGTTGTAGTCCATATTGCCGCCGAAGCCATGGGTGAAGTAGGCCGTTGGATAACGCTGGTGGGTATTCCTGGCGTAGCCCGGCGGCAGGATCACCCAGGCGCGGATGGAGGTGGAGTTGCCGGAGAAGCGGGTGAGCAGCGGGCTAACCATCTCCCGCCTTTCGATCTCCTCGGGATGGACCTGCTGCATGGCGCGGGCGAGTGCAGCCTGGCGCTGCGGATTTGGCGCCGGATGTCCGTTCAGGGTAAGAGCCGTCTCCGGGCTCTGCGGGCTCCAGCCGGCCAGGGTCGCCACCGGGCTGATCCAGTCCTGCGGGGTGCGGCCGGAGTAGTTGTAGGTGTGCCCGGTATCGAGCACCGCCTGCACCTCGTAGTCACCCGGAGGCAGCGCGGAGAAGGGCTTGGGATAGGCGATCAGGTCGGCATCGAACTGCACCGAGGCGCCGGGCGCCAGATCATGCACCTCCTGCGCGGCCACCCAGGTCTGCCGGCTCGGCTCGCCGGGCTGGAACTCCTGGAGGTTCACCTCCGCGTCTCCTTTGCCCTGCTTGATGAACACCAGCAGGCGTCCACTGAGGGGCGCGGTTGCGACGGATCCCAGGCGGATCTGGAAGAAGACGTGTAGAGGCGTCTGCTGGGCGCTGGAAGGGCTGGGGGCGAGGCCGAGGCCGGTTGTGATGGCCGCGCAGGCAAGCAGTTGGGCAGTTGGATGAAGCCGCATGGACCGAAATCTCTCAAAGGAAAGCATTGAGGGATGATAGCAGCCCTGCGGCAAGCCGCTGATGGTCAGGGTGGCGCGCAGCCGAGACTGCCGGCGAGCGATGAAGGGCCGGCCGGTGCGCTGCTCGACGTGTTGTAACCTCTCCCAGTGTCCCGCAGCGTTACTCGACGTGATAGTTGGGGGCTTCGCGGGTGATCACGACGTCATGGACGTGGCTCTCGCGCAGGCCGGCGCCGGAGATGCGGACAAAGCGCGCCTTCTCCTGAAGCTCCGGGATGGTTCCGCAGCCCACGTAGCCCATGCCGGAGCGCAGGCCGCCGACCAGTTGGTAGATGGTATCCTCCAGCGGGCCACGATAGGGGACGCGGCCTTCGATGCCCTCGGGGACGAACTTGGCCAGGCGGTTGCCGTTTTCTCGGGAGGTGATGGAGGTTCGCGCCTCCTCTTCCACGTCCATGTCATCCTTGCTTTGGAAGTAGCGTTCACCAGAGCCCTGGGACATGGCGCTGAGGCTGCCCATGCCACGATACGTCTTGAAGCTTCGGCCCTGGTAGAGGATGGTCTCTCCGGGGCTCTCGTCGACGCCGGCGAAGAGCGAGCCCAGCATGCAGACGCTGGCTCCGGCGGCGATGGCCTTGGTGAGGTCGCCGGAGTACTTGACGCCGCCGTCGGCGATCAGGGAGACGCCGCGCTCCCGAGCGGCGCGGTAGGACTCCGCGATGGCGGTAATCTGGGGCATGCCCGCGCCGGTGACCATGCGGGTGGTGCAGATGGAGCCAGGGCCGATGCCTACCTTGACGGCATCCGCGCCGGCGTCGATCAGCGCCAGGGTGCCCGCGTAGGTAGCCACGTTGCCGGCGAAGAGATCCACGTCCGGAAAGGCCTTCTTCACCTGAGAGATGGCCTCCAGGACGCGCGAGGAGAGGCCGTGGGCGGAGACGATGGCCAGCGCGTCCACGCGGTACCGCACCAGCTCGGCGGCGCGCTCCAGAAAGTCGCCGGTGGCTCCGATGGCTCCGGCGACGCGCAGGCGGCCCTGTTCATCCTTGCTGGCGTTGGGATACTTCAGCTTCTTTTGAATATCCTTGACGGTGATCAGGCCTTTGAGTTCGTAGGCGTCATTGACCACCAGCAGCTTCTCCACCCGATGCTGGTGCAGGATATGCTCGGCCTGCTCGAGCGTGGTCCCGACGGGAACGGTGATCAGGTTGGACTTGGTCATCACGTCTCCGATGGGGATATCGGTGCGGGAGACGAAGCGCAGGTCGCGATTGGTGAGAATGCCCACCAGCTTGTTGTTTCGGGTGACGGGCACGCCGGAGATCTTGAAGCGGCGCATCACCTCCAGGGCGTCGGCGATGGGCCGCTCCGGCTCGATGGTGACCGGATCCACGATCATGCCGCTCTCCGAGCGCTTGACCTTGTCGATCTCGCCGGCCTGCTGCTCGATGCTGAGATTGCGATGGACGACGCCCAAGCCTCCCAATTGGGCGATGGCGATGGCCAGACGGGACTCGGTCACCGTGTCCATGGCAGCCGACATCAGGGGCATGGCGAGCGTAATCCTGGGGGTCAGTTGCACCTGGGTGCTGACCTGGGAGGGAATCACGTCGGAGTAGGCAGGGACCAGCAGGACGTCGTCAAATGTGAGCGCTTCGGGGATCTCGTTGGGGATCATACCTTTCTATTGTTGCATCTGCAGACCCGTGTTGCATCAGGAGAGTGGAGCCGGAAGGGTTGACGGGTGGAGCGGGATGGGGTGAGATGATGATGGACAATAGGCGCGGTTTCTCCGCAGAAAAGGCAGAGATGGGCGCCAGGATCAAGGTGAGCCCACGGTGGGAGTCGCTCTTGATGCGCTGGGATGGAGTCCGGCAACGCAGGGCATTGGACCCATGGGACGGGTGGGACGGTTGGATGGCAGGGATGAGAGGGCTTGCATGAGCGACATGATCGTGGTGAAGGATCTGGTGAAGAACTACGGAGACTTCTGTGCCGTGAACCGGATCTCCTTTACCGTTCCCGAGGGGCAGATCTTTGCCTTTCTGGGTCCTAACGGCGCCGGCAAGACCACCACGATCAAGATGCTGACCACCATTCTGGAGCCCAGCGCGGGCGCCTTGCGGGTGAATGGCTTTGACCCGGTCTCGCAGCGGAAACAGGCGCGCCGCTCCTTCGGCATCGTCTTTCAGGATCCGAGTCTGGATGAAGAGCTGACCGCGCAGGAGAACCTGGACCTGCATGGAGCGCTCTACGGCGTCTCGCGGGGGGAGCGAATGCAGCGCATGCAGGCGCTGCTGGAGTTGGTGGGGCTTTGGGAGCGCCGGAACGAGTTTGTCAAGCAGTACTCCGGGGGGATGAAGCGCCGGCTGGAGGTGGCCCGGGCGCTGCTGCACCGGCCACGCATCCTGTTTCTGGATGAGCCGACGATCGGGTTAGACCCGCAGACCCGCAATCACATCTGGGGCTATATTGCCACGCTGAGCAAGCAGCAGAACGTCACCGTCTTCTTCACCACCCACTACATGGAGGAGGCCGATCGCGTGGCCGGCGAGGTAGCGGTGATCGACCACGGAAGGATCATCGCTCAGGGAACGCCCGCCGCGCTCAAGCAGCAGAACGGAGCGGCTACGCTGGAGGATGCCTTCATCGCCCTCACCGGCCACGATATTCGCGACGAGGAGGCCGGCGCAGCCGATCATTTGCGCGCGATGCGCAATGTGTGGAGAGGAGGCCGGCGATGAGAGCCATTCTTGTTCTTTGCATCCGGCAGTTGAAACGCTATATCCGGTCTCCGGCGCGCATCGTTGGGTCGCTAGGCCAGCCAGTGATCTTTTTGCTGGCGCTCGGCTTTGGCATCGGTTCGGTGTTCCGCAGGGCCGGCTCGGGCAACTACCTGAGCTTTCTGGCTCCGGGAATCATCGTGATGGGTATCATGTTCACGGCGGTGTTCTCCGGGATCGAGATCATCTGGGACCGTCAGTTTGGCTTCCTCAAGGAGACGCTGGTGGCGCCGGTCTCCCGGCTGCAGATTGTTCTTGGACGGGTGCTGGGCGGCGCGATCGTCGCTATCCTGCAGGGCTTTGCCGTCTTTCTGGTGTGCGTGGCCTTTGGCTTCCGGGTTCACCAGATGATGATGGCGCCGCTGGCCATGGTCTTCATGTTCCTGATCGCCATCCTGTTCACCTCCATCGGCACGGCGATCGGCTCTGTGCTGCAGGATATGCAGGGCTTTCCGCTGGTGATGAACTTTCTGGTGATGCCGCTGTTTTTCTTCTCGGATGCTCTGTTTCCCATCAAGGGTCTGCCCAAGGCTTTGGAGGGAGTTCTGCGCTTGAACCCGGTGACTTACGGGGTGGATGGTCTGCGCGGCGCGCTGATCGGGGTCTCTTCGTTCCACTTCCTCACCGATTTGGGAGTCCTCGCCCTTTTGAGCGCCATCCTGCTTGCTCTTGGCAGCTATTTGTTCGCGAAGATTCAGTTGTGAGATCTCCGGCGCGGAGGGTGGAGCGCGCTCTCTGATCAGCGCCCGTCCGTCGGCTCCCAGCCCGGTGAGCCGGGGTTCGGTCGTTTGACTTTATCTCTTCGGGAGGGCAGTGAGCGGCTCTCCGGTCGCTCCTGCGGTTTCAGATCGCAAGGGAATCTTCGCGCAGGCGCTGCTCTCTGGAGGCTGAGGCGTAGCCTGAGACGGCATAGGCTACCGCGGCTGCAATCAGCGCTGGAACGATGAAGGCGTGTCCTCCGGTGGCCTCGGCCACAAAGACCACCGCGGCCAGCGGCGTCTTGTAGCCCGCTGACAAGAAGGCGGCCATCCCCACTGCGGCATACAGGCCGGGGTTTGCGCTGTGCGCGATGGCCTGCGCAAAGGCCGTTCCCAGGGTTCCACCGGTAAGGAAGAGCGGAACGAACATGGCGCTGACCCCACCCGTGCCCAGCGTGGCCATGGTGGCGCCGAGTTTGAGCGCAGCGAAGGAGAGCAGCTCCGCGGTGGCGTGATGCTGGTTGAGAATCATCCCCACGGCCTCATAGTTTGGGCCCAGCGGCGTAAGACGGCCGGGGTAGAGCCGCAGAAAGGCCAGGCCGCAGAGCCCGGTCAGCAGTCCTCCGATCCCCATCTTGACCCAGTGGGGCAAACGAGCGCGGACAGCGAAGCTGCGCACGCGGCGAAAGGCGATGACGAAGAGCAGGGCGATCAGGCCGATCAGCAGACCGAGGAGCGCGCTCCAGTAGATATCCGCCCGGGTGTAGGAGCCGACACTGTGGAAGCCGAAGAGCGGTTTGGCCCCCAGAAAGACGCTGAGGGTTACGAAGGCCACCACGGATGCGATGAGCGACGGCGCGAGCGCCTCGTAGGCCATCTCGTCGAGAAAGGGCATCTCCAGCGCAAAGACGATGCCGGTGAGAGGCGCCCGGAAGACGGCGGACATTCCGGCGGCGGCTCCGCAGATGAGCATGATGCGGCGCTCGCGGTCGCTGAGAGGGAAGCGGCGCAGCTTGTTCCACAGCCCGGAGCCGATGGCTCCGCCGCCATAGATGCTGGGACCCTCCAGTGCGGCGCTTCCGCCCGAGCCTACCGTGGCGATGGCGGCGGAGATCTTGGGGAAGAAGCTGCAAAGATCCATTCGGCCTCCATGCTCGTGATAGGAGCGGATCACCTCCTCGGTGGAGTGCTCATTGGGATCAGGAGTCAACTTCTGCATGATGAGGCCTGCCAGCACGGATCCCAGCACCAGGCCGGGCACGATGGTCCAGTGGTGGTCCAGGTAGATGCTCAGGACGGCCGGCCACAGCCAGTTCAAAAGGACCACCACGATCCCGGTGATGGCCAGGCCCGTGACTAACCCGACGATGGGGGCCAGAAGCAGACACTTGGGCTGATGGTAGGCATAGGCGTGGCTAAGGTCTTCACGCACCATACGAAGCAGGCGGTCGAAGATCGGACGAAACGGAAGAGAAGCCTGAAGCCGGCTGGTCCGGCGATTGGAGGAATCTTGAGAGCTCATAAGGTCTTTTCTCGGCGGTATTTGAGGCTGGATGCCGGCGGAGGGCTTTGGGTGGGCTTCCGGTTCCCGGTCCTCGGGCTGGCAGCTTTCAGCCTTGCGGGTTTCGGGGTCTGCTGCAGCGCCTCGGCGCTGGAGACAATCACGGCGCGCACTCGCTCGACCTCTTCATGGTGCAGGCGGCTGAGCCGGAGGAGAATTCCCTGGCCTCGGGGCGTTAGCGAAACCAGCACCTGGCGCTGGTCTGCAGGGGAGTTACGCCTGCGCACCAGCCCGCTTTTCGCGGCCCGTTCCACCAGTCCTACAACGGAGTTGTTGCGCTCCTGGAGAAACTCGGCCAGTTGGGAGATGGTGGCTACGCCGCTCTCTGAGAATCCGGCGACGCCCAGCAGGAGCTGATGCTGTTGCGGCGTGACGCCCGCGGACCGGGCTTCCTTTTCACTGAAGCGAAGAAAGCGCCGGAGCGCATAGCGGAAGTGGGCGAGATCACGAAGCAGCTCGCGTTCTTGCGGATGGCTCATTCTGAGAACTCCTGGGCGGCGCTACCCTCAGGCGGCCGCCGGTCCGCCTTTTACATCGCAGTACAATCTAATGTTATATCGCATTATGATCTAATTTTACATCGTATTGTGATCTTTTTGCCGGGCCGCTCCGAAGGCTGAGATTGGCATCTCCCGCGCTCTGTTCCAGGAGCCCTAAAGAGTCAGGCGCGCCAGGTTGCGACTGAGAGCTGCCATTGGAAGCGCGCAGCGGCTTGCCCTGCCTCCGCCGGAGTTCCATCGCAATCGGTCAGAGTCGACCGTTCGGTTCGTAGCCGGGAGACAGGGGCAAGCGCATGCAATCCGACCGTTACTCCGGAAGTCAGGGGATTCACCGATGCTTGCTACGTTGAAGATCTCCAAGGCCTTCCAAAGGACTTCTCCCAGCGAATTTCCCCTCCGAAGTAACATCCCTGGTTTCTGTAGCGTCCTGCCAAGAGGGGCAAGAGTCGCCGCAGTTTGCCGGTTCTCTGCTTGGAAAAGGGAAAAAATCCCGTGCCAGAACCTGCGAGGAGATCGATAATCTTCTCAGGAAGGATTTCGATCATGGGCCTGCGCAGATCTCCGCTCTTCGTGATGGTGGCCGGGATCGTGGCTGGGGTCACCCTGGCCGGCTTGGCGGCTTTGGCAGGGATGCATAAGGGTCTGCGGAGCGTTGGCGCTGACCGGTCGAACGGCGATGGGCTGAAGCCGAAGCTGGCCAGGGTGGCTTCCGTCTCCCCCGGTGTCTCGCTGCACGGCAAAGAGCCGGAGGTCAGGTCCAAGATACGGCCTGTCTTTCTGGGTCCGGAGAGCGCATGGCCCAGACAGGGGGGTGGATGGCAGACGCCGCTGCTGGTTCCGATTCAGCTCCAGGATCCCAGCGGACTGGGAGCCGGAAAGGTGCTGGTGTCCAGCCGCAGATTGGGCGATCCGCTCTTTGCCAGAACCGTGATCCTGCTGGTTCGCTACGACAGAAGGAGTGTGCTGGGGCTGGTTCTCAACCGGCGCAGCAAGGTGCCGATCTCGCGCGTCTTCGATCTGAAGGCGGCCAGGGACCGCAGCGATCCGGTCTATCTTGGCGGGCCAGTGCAGCCTTCGGTAGTATTCGCCCTGATGCAGTCGCCAGTCGACGTGAAGAAGGCGGAGAGGGTCTTTGGCCAGGTGTATCTGATCTCCGAGAAGAGCCTCTTTGAAAAGACGCTGGCGTCACGGCCGGATCCTGCCGTCTTTCATGTGTACCTGGGGTATGCGGGCTGGACGCAGCAACAACTTCAGGCCGAGGTGCGGATGGGCGCCTGGTTCATCTTTCCGGCAAGGGCGGACGAAGTGTTCAACTCTGACCCAGAGGCGCTGTGGAGCCGGATGATTCGAGAGACCGAGCTGGAGTCGGCGCAGGTGGAGCCTTTACCGGGGACTGGCTCGCCGAGGGACGGCCTTGAGCGAGCTGCCTTCGTCTTGCACCAGCCTTGAGTAGGCTACGTGGCCTGTTCGTGCGCCGGTCATTGGACCTGGACCGTTGTCTGCAGCGGCAGATGCGCTGAGGAGTCTCCGGCCAGCAGAACGATGGGAGTGGCTTCCACTTCGAGCGATCGGGTGTGGCTGTCCCAGTAGGCCAGGCGCTGGGCGGGGAGGGAGATCCGCACCGTCTTGCTCTGGCCGGCGGGGACGCTGACGCGCTGGAAACCCTCCAGCTCTTCTCCCGGGCGCGCGACCGCGGAGTGGGGATAGTGTACGTAGAGCTGCACCACGGCATCGCCGGCCCGCTGCCCGGTGTTGGTCACATCGACGCTGACGGTGATCGCGCCGTCTTTGGCGAGATGCGAGGAACTGGCGCGGAGGTTGGAGTACTTGAAGGTGGTGTAGCTGAGCCCGAAGCCGAAGGGGTAGAGCGGCTGTCCTTTGAAGTACATGTAGGTGTGGCCGTCACGGATGTTGTAATCCATCAAGGGCGGTAGCTGGCTGGCGGAGCTGGGCCAGGTCTCCACCAGATGCCCGCCGGGGTCTGCGTCGCCAAAGAGGACCCTGGCCAGGGCGGTTCCTTCGTCCTGGGAGCTCTGCGCCATGTGCAGGATGGCAGGCAGATTCGCCTGGCTCCAGTTGATGGCGAAGGGGAAGCTGGAGACCAGAATCTCGACCGTGCGCGGGTTCACATCGAAGATCTGCTTGGCGATCTGCTCCTGGGCGAGGTGGATGCTCTCGCGGTCGCGTCCCTCGCGGCCGTCGCTGGGCGTGGTGCAGGGCAGGGTGTTGCCGCCGTCGGGGGTGTTCACCCAGGCCTGGCCCTGGTCGCCGCAGGTGGGATCGTTGCCGATGACCACGATGGCGACGTCAGAGTGGCGCGCAGCTTGCACCGCGGCCACTTCATCCTGAGGTGAGTTGTAAGGCACATAGTTGATCTTGACGTAAGGCCCCACCTCGTCGCGAATGCCCTCCAGCGGCGTTACGGCATAGGGCGGCGTTCCTCCGTACCAGTCACCGTGCACCACGTCGGCCAGGGGTCCGATCACCGCGATGGAGTGAATCTTGCTCTTGTCCAGGGGAAGGAAGTTGTTCTGGTTCTTGAGCAGGACGACGGACTCGAGCGCCAGCTTCTGGGAGACGGAGCGATCGCGCGCCGTGTTCCAGGGCGCGGGCTGATCGCCGGTCTGGCGGATGGAGGTGTAGGGAACCATGCTGGGTGGATCGAGCAGGCCGAGTTTGATCTCGATGCGGAACTTGCGGCGCAGCGCCTGGTCGATCTCGGACTCCGAGATCAGGCCCTGTTTTACTGCAGCGTGCATCGGGTCCTTGTAGTTATCCAGAAACTGATTGATGCCGGCCTTGAAGGATGCAACCACGGCTGCGTCCTGATTGGGGAAGAGATGGCGGGGGTCCACCAGCAGATGGATCGCGCCGCCATCGCTGGAGATTACATCCAGACCCCACTTGTCGATCAGCAGACTGCGCAGGATGGGATTGATGGCCATGGGCGTGCCGTTCCATGCGTTGTAGGAGGCCATCACGGCCTTGGCGCCGCCTTGCTGAAACCCCATGCGAAAGGGCAAAGAGTAGTACTCCCAGAAGAGCCTCTCGTCGAAGTTGGAGGAAGAGCTGGTGCGGTAGTTCTCGTTCTCATTGGCCAGGAAGTGCTTGAGCAGGGCAGCCGCCTGCCAGTATTTGGGGTTATCGCCCTGCAGCCCGTGGATGAAGGCCGTCGCCATGGTTCCGTTGAAGAAGGGATCTTCGCCGTAGACCTCCTCGCTCCGGCCCCAGCGGGGATCGCGGTCCAGATCCGACTGCGGACCCCAGAGCATGAGAATCTGGCGGTTGTACTTCGGCGTCTGGGTGATGTAGCGCGCCTCATACCCCTCGACTCCCGCCGCCTGGCGGACCAGATCCGGATCCCAGCTCTCGCCCATCCCCGGCGGCTGGGGAAACTGCGTGGTGGTGATGGGCTTGCGTGCGTAACGGGCCTGCCGCTGCACCACGCCGTGGATCCCCTCCGAGCTGCCGATGTTGGGAACGCCCAGGCGCGGCACGCCGGTGGACGTGCCCAGGCAGTCGATCTTTTCGTCCAGCGTCATGCGCGCGAGCAGATCGTCGATGCGCTTCTCGGTGGGCAGCTTCGGGTCGTCAAAGGGATAGTGCTGCAACTGCCACTGCGAGACCTGCTGCGGTGGAGGCGTGGGCCGCTGTTGGGCAGAGGCGGCAACGGTGAGGGTGAGCGCGGAGAAGAGAGCCAGGGCGGAAGGAAGCTTGAGCAAGGACTCCACCTTTCTGATCCAGCGCTGCACAGGCGGATTGGCTGGACGGGAGATGCGGCGGATTAAAGCGTATCAAACAAGGGAAGTCCTGCGCACTGTTCAAGCTTTTCTGTTGTGCCGTGGCGGGAACGCATGCCGAGGTATTCAAGCCAGTCGCGAGCCCAAACGCCGCGCTATGCAGCAGGACCGGGAGTACGCGAGAGTCCGCTCCACTCTGGCGCGGTCGCGCAAATCGTCCGGCCCGAGGCACGAGCGACGATATGTGGTGGAGCAGGCGAACTGCGGGGCCCTCCTGCGGCAAGATGCTGGCGCCAGGCGAAGCGATGAGCTGCGCCACCACGGAGCGCGGCGTCAGCGCAGCTGGCCGAGAACGGCCACTGGATCCCAGCCGTCGCTGCCGCGCAGCCAGTTCTCCGGGGCGAACTGCACGGCCTGGTCCTGGGTCAACTGATGCGAGAAAGGCTCGCGCCGGGAGGGGTTGGCGCCCGGCCCGGTGGAGTGAAACTCGGCGTAGTAGGCGGTCTGGAGCGAATGGGTCTCTCCGGGATGCCACTCTCGCCAGCCGGTGGGCATAATCTGCGGTCCCATCCAGGTGTTCAGATAGACGACGCGGGCATAGGGCCGCCAAGGCCGGCCCAGATAGACGTTGCTGACGCCGGGGTCGGCGGTCAGTTTGCAGTTGTTGAAGACGTAGCCGGAGTCCTGGTCCGGAAACATCCGGCTCTGCGCGGTCAGCATCCCCTCGGGGTGCTGATTGCTGCGGATCTCGCACTGGCTGAAGACTGCCTTGGCGTCACCGAAGATGAAGTCCACATTGCCTTCGATGTAGCAGTGGTTGAAGTACTGCCGCGCGGCGGGGCAGGAAGGCTCCTTGCACGAGGCCGTGCCGGCGTAGAGCGTGTCCTGGTTCCCCAGCAGGCGGACGTTGTCAAAGATCTCCCGGTCGCCCCGCACCAGCAGCGCCACGGCCTGTGAGCCCTGGGGAAGTTCGGGGTGAGTGGCATTGAAGTTGTTCTGGAAGGTGATGTTCTGGGCCAGGAAGTCGTTGGCCAGAATGTTCACGGTGGCGGAGTGGCCAGTGCCGCCGGAGTCGCCGGCGCTCTTGCCTGCTACGACGACCGTCCGGTCCGCCTGCGGGTAGGGGCTGCGCAGAATGACGTGGGGTTTATTGACCGTAAGGACTTCGTGGTAGATTCCGGGGGCCACGGAGATGAGCCCACCCGTGTCAGGAACGGCATCCAGGGCCTGCTGAATGGAGTAGAAGTCGCCGGTGCCATCAGCAGCCACGTAGAAGGTGTGGTCCACGGGTGGAATCTGCTGGTCGAGATGAGGCGCGGTGGAGGGATCGACGAAGGGGACAAAGGCGGCGGCGCAGGAGAGCGGCTGCGCGGACGGGCTGTTGGTCTCCGCGCTGGGCTCGGAGCGCGGCTGGGCGCTGGACGCCATGGTAATGGTCACGTCCTGGCCCTGGGGCAGCAGATTGCCACGCCGCGGCCCGATGGTGATGGCGGCATCCAGCGCCTGCATGCGGGAGCGATCGAGTCCCTGAGCCGAGACGTTATCCAGCGTCAGCCCCAGCGGGTGCTGCGCATCCAGTCCGGAGAAGATGTAGTTTCCCGGGGTGAGGACCTCGACGTTGCGCAGGACGATCTGCTGATAGATGGGCAGCCAGTCGCCGGAGAAGTCCGTGTAATGCGGGGTGATGACGATGGGGTTGGTTGCGTTGCGGATGCAGACGTTCTCATAGGTGATCTGTTGCACCAGGCCGCCGCGGCTGGGATCGGATTTGATGCGAATGCCGTTCTGCGTTCCGTCGATGCTGAGGTTCTTCACCAGCATGTGGTCGACGCCGCCGCTGGTGCCACTGCCGATGGACATCCCATGGCCGGCGTAGAAGTGATTGTTCAGGATGGAGAGATGGGAGGACGGAAGGTCGCCGCCGGAGCCGACGGCCACCTCATCGTCCCCGTTATGAATGTTGCAGTGCGTGATGGTGACGTTGGTGGAGGAGCCGGGGTCGATGCCATCGGTGTTGCGCGCGGTGGCCGGGGTGTCAATGGTGACGCCCCAGGCGGTAAAGCCGTCGGAGCCACGCACCGCTACGTGCCCCCCGGGAGCGTTGCGCAGGGTAATCTCATACAGCGTGAATTTCTTTACCCGGTTGAGGACGATCAGGTGGGGGACCTTCTGATACAGGTCCAACAGCTTGGCCTGCATGGCCAACTGCCACCAGGTCACCTTCTGGCCGAGCAGCGTGGCCCCGCCGCGGCCGTCGATCGCCCCCTGTCCCATGATGCCGCTGTTGGCGATGCCGTCGCCCCGGATGAAGGGCTTGCAACCCTCCCCATGCGGCCCCAGAACGCCACAACTGCCCGGCGCCAGGTCGTAGACCCGGGGGTTCGTAGAGGCGGCCAGGAGCGTGCCCGGGCCAACCACCAGGGTGACTCCGGAGCGCAGCGTCAAGGGGCCGGAGAGAAAGACCTGTGCGTCGGCGCTGGATTGCAGCACCACAGCCTGACCCGTGGGGCACAGGTCCATGGCCCGCTGGATGCGAGCGGTGTCCAGATGGTCTTCAGCACTGGCGGGCAGATGCCCGTTGGCGGCGGCCAGGCTCGCATGAAGGACGGTGCAGGCCTGGGGAATGCGGGGCTGAGTGACGTGGCGCAGATCCTGAGCGTGCAGCGTGGCGGCCAGAGAGAGAAGCAGCAGGGAATGCGACCAGCGAAGGTTGGGCATGGAAGGGCGAGAAGCTCCTGTGACGTGGAGGTGAGCGCGCCGGGCGTTGGATTTTGGCGCTCAGTTTCAGTAAAGGTGGCTAAGAGGATAGACCACCGACGCCATGCTATCTTTCCGTCGGCGCGGGGGTCAAGGCGCCGGGCAACCGGGACGAAGACCGGCGAACGACGGTTGGTGCATGGATCAGACCGCCTTTGCTGGAGCCGCGACGGAATGGGGCGGGAGGCGGCATCTGCGGCAACGCCTGGTCTGAGATTGACATGCGCTGCAAGGGGTTGATATGGTCGGATGCGCACGGAGAATCAGGTCAGACCTCGCCCGCGGTTCAGCCGAGTATCCGGGATCGAAGGGCGGGAGCGAAGCGAGAGAGACGGAACCGTTCTGCCTCGCGCCGGTCCGCTTGGCAGGCTCGCGTGCGGGAGTGCGGAGATTGGGCGAGACCGGCATTCCGGGAGAGGGAGGGCGGCTATTCCATGAAAATTCCTCGATTGAGCCGACGCCGTTTTCTTGCCGCAGGGGGTTGCGCGATTGCAGCCGCTCCTGTGGCCGCAGTGGCTCCGTCAGCCTTGAAGGCGCAGACGCCGGGCTCCCCTGCAAAGGCGAACCCGGCCACCAAGCCCGTTCCCAATGTGACGGTGAATGTGCGCGATTTTGGCGCGACAGGAGATGGCCGCAGCAAAGATACCGTGGCTTTGCAGGAGGCGGTGGACAGATGCGCTGTGCTCGGCGGCGGGGTGGTCCAAGTACCTGCGGGCACCTACCTGACCGGGTCGATCGCGCTGCGCTCCGGTACAGAGCTGCGCCTGGAGAAGGATGCCATCTTGCAGGGTTCCCCGGATCCGGCCGACTACTTTGTGACTCAGGTGCGCTGGGAGGGAAGGTGGATCCAGGGGCACGTCGGTCTGGTCTATGCGATCGACGCCGAGCGGCTGAGAATCACTGGGCCCGGCCGGATTGCCGGCGACCAGGAGATTGGGAGAAGACCGACAGCGGAGGATCCGCTGCGCCGGCCGGCGCTGATCGAGTTTATCCGCTGCCGCGAGGTGCATCTGGAGGGCTTCTCGACCAGCTACCACCACATGTGGTCGATTCATCCCACGGCCTGTGAGAACGTTCTGGTGCGCGGGTTGACGATCCGCAGCACGGGTGGAAATGGCGATGGGATCGATGTCGACTCCTGCCGGCATGTACGGATTGAAGGCTGTGACATCTCGACCGGCGACGACTGCATCTCGCTCAAGTCCGGCCGTGGCGAAGAGGGCTATAACCTGCATCAGCCTACGGAGGACGTGCAGATTACGGATTGCACGCTGGCAGACTCCATCTTCGCCTGCATCGGCATCGGCAGCGAGACCTCCGGAGGCATCCGAGGGGTTCGCATTGAGCGCTGCCGCTTCACGCACGCGCGTAGCTTCGCGATTTATATCAAGTCGCGTGTTGGCCGGGGAGCGTTTCTGGAGGAGATCTCCGCCACGGATCTGGATGCTTCCGGGATGGTGGGAGGATTTCTGCGCGTGAATCTGTTCAGCAGCGGTCTGCTGGGGGAGCATCCCGTGCCGGGAACAGCCGGTATTCCGCGCAGTAGCAACTTCCGCTTCTCCAGAATCCGGGTGGCCGATTGTCTGGTGCTGGTGGATGCAACCAGGATCTCGGCGGAGGAGCCTCTGCAGGGGTTTACGTTCGAGAACGTCAGCGGCACGTGTGAAAAGGGGCTTCTGCTGGCCAACATCCGCGATGCGCAGATTCGCAATGTGCATGTCACCGGCTTTTCCGGTCCGCTGATTCACGCCGACAATGTGACGGGCAGCGGTTTGGGGGGCGAGCGGAGATCGTTGCCGGGGTCGACCCAAAGATCGTCGACCCAAAGATCATAGGACGGGTTGCCGCAAGCCAAAGGGCGCGGCCGAAGCCGCGCCCTTTGGCGTAACCGCCGGCTGTGGCGAGGGCCCAGAGGAGCCTCTCGCTTCAGCCAGGTCCTACTGATACTGATTGGACGGAGGGTAGGGGGATTGCTGCGGCTGCTGCTCCGTGATGGCTACGGAGCGTTCCAGGTGGAAGGTCAGGTACGTCCCCTGCGGGAGATAGATCTCCTTGTTACCCGTGAAAGCGCCGCCCGCGGTGCCCGCGCCGGCTCCGGCCAGGCCGCCGATCAAGGCGCCTTTGCCGCCACCGGCCAGCCCGCCGATGAGAGCGCCCAGCCCGGCGCCACCGCCGGCGAAGAGGCCGGTGCGCAAGCCTTTACCCTTCTCCACGCGATCGACGGAAGTGGTGGCGACCCGATAGATGCCCCAGCGCGACTCCACCCGGTCCAGGCGTAGCTCCAGCAGAGCCTCGCCCTTGAACCGGCCCAGTGGCTTGGCGTCAATTACGGTGCCCTGGGCGCGAGCTCCCTGCTCGATGACAGTCTGGCCGTTGACAACCACAGCGTCGACCATGGTTGCTCTGAAGTATTCGCCGGGTTCGCTGATCTTTGAGCCGAGATCCTGATCGAGACTGATGCGCAGCCGCGTGCCGGCGGGGAGATCAGCCACGCGCGGCGGCGGAGGAGCCTGTTGGGGGTACGGCCCGGATTGCTGCGGGTACGGACCGGGCTGCTGCGGGTACGGACCGGCAGGGGGTCCGGACGGACCACCTTGCGCCGGATAGGCGGAGGGATTTGCGCCGTTCGGGCCCGGCGCCGGTGGGGCTGGACCATTGGGCGCGGCTGCGGGTCCTGTTTGCGCGCCATTTTGCGGCTGCGACGAGGATTTGCACCCGGCCAGAAAGAGCGTGCCAACAATCGCCAGGGACGCGAATGCCGATGCGGCAGGGAAGAGCAAACTGCGACGGAAGTTCATGAGATTCACTCCAGTTGGGAATGGGTTTGCCGATGGGCTATGGAACAAAACAAGAGGCTCCGGTTGAGGGACCTTCAAATTATGTCATCGTCAGGCGGCAAACGGTATTGATTCTTTTGATGAGCCGCCGTGCGAAGGGCCAGGCATGGTTTTCACAGGGGTGCAGCCGGAACGGCATGCGCGCGGACGCAGGGTGGTGGATCGGGACCTGGCCGGAGCCAAAGACGCGGGGCAAAGGTTGGGCCGAGGCCGAGATGCCTGATCACGCCTGCGCGGGCCCTCTTCTTGCTGGACGGGTTCCCGGTTATGGCTGAACCGGCTCCCAGTGCCCGGAGTCTCCGGAGCGAAAGATGGCCTGGATGACGGCCATGTTGGCGATGGAATCCTCCAGTGGAACCGGGGCTTCGGTGTTGTCGAGGACGGCGCGGGCAAAGGCGTCTCCCTGGAGGGTGTACTGATCGGCAGCCGGAAAGCTCTCGGTCGCGATGCCGCTGTAGTCCAGGTCCCCGGTGGAGTCGATGAAGAGGCGCGTGGGGCGGTCGTTGGGCGCGTTGAAGGGAATCTCGATCTCTATGCGGCCGTGGGCGCCGAAGAAGTGGACGCGCTGATAAGGGATCATCTGCGTGCTGCAGATGAAGATGGCTTGTCCGGCGGGGAAGTCGAGGATGCCGGAGGCCAGGCGATCGGTGCGCATCCTGGGATCGCGTTCGATGAGCGCCACCACGCGTTTCGGTTCCTGATCGAAAGCCATGCGCGCAGATTGAATGCAATAGCAGCCGATGTCATAGATGCCGCCTCCGCCCATCTCGGGAAGGTTGCGGATATTGGCGGGATCGCTGTTGAAGTAGCTGAAGTGCGCATGGACGGAGAGCAACCGGCCGATGCGGCCCTGAGCAATCAGCTCGCGCATCCGCAGCCACTGCGGAGCGCTGCGAATCATGAAGGCCTCCGAGATCTTGACGCCGGTGCGGGCGCGCAGGTCGAGCAGGCCTCTGGCTTCAGCGACGGTCAGGCTGATGGGTTTCTCGCAGAGCACATGCTTGCCGGCTTCGGCGGCTTTCACCGTGAGTGGAACGTGCAGGTGATTGGGCAGCGGGTTGTAGACAGCATCAATGCCGGGGTCGGCGAGGAGTTCTTCATAGGAGCCATAAGCCGTAGGGATGCCCAGCATGGTTGCGACCTCACGCGCCCTGGCAAGGTCACGGGACGCGATGGCAGCGACGCTGGTGAACTCACCCTGCTGCATGGCGGGGATCACTTTTGTGACGCCAATATTGGCGGTGCTGAGGACTCCGAAACGGATCTTTCTGGCCATAGGGAATGATACTGCGGCGCGCCAACCGCGCCCGCGGCAGGGTGGAAAGATCTTCTTCTCCATCCGGCATGCGGGCAACCTCATCACCGAGCCACACAGAGCATCCTCGGCTTCTGCGGCTGATGTTCTAGAGGTTGCGGCGTCTCAGCCCATCCGCGCTGAAGGCGCCATAGCGCCAGAGGATGCGCAGGATCTCGCGGATGCGGAAGTTGAAGAGTCGCCGGGGCCAGAAGAGCTCGCGTTTGTCGCACACCGTGGAGATGCTGAAGCGGTTGATCTCGCCCTTCAGACGGTTGGAGGCTATCGGGTCCTGCAGCGGGAGTTCGGCATCGATGCGCCGGCGCAGGGCGCGGGCCTCGGCGATCGACCTGGCCACTTTGGCTCCGCGCCTGCGGCTGATGCGGCCGTAACGAATCTTCAGCGCGTTGAGCCGCTCGGCAGCATCATAGGTGGCATCCACCAACTGCGTACGGGTCATCCACCGGGTCTCATAGTTCAGAATCCGCTCCCAGGTGGGTTGCACCAGCAGTTGGCGATGTTCCTCCAGGGTGTGGGCGAAGAGGGTATAGCCAAACCGGCCGGGCTCTTCAAAGCCGCGGCTCCCTGGATCCGCGAAGGGGCCCATGGGGGAGATGAAGCAGGAGAGTCGGCGATCGCCAAGCTGGAACAGATGCTCGCAGTAGTCGATGGTGGCCGCCACCGAGCCGGTCGTCTGCGCGGGCAAGCCGATCATGAAGAAGACGTCGATGCGATGGCAGCGCAGCTTGATCGCTTCCCGGAAGAGATCTTCCATCTGCTCATTGCTGTAACCGGCTTCGCCCTCCTGCGCATCGCGCACTGCCTGTTCGTGACTCTCGGGACTGAACTCCATGCTCCAGAAGCGGACGGAGCGGTCGATATCATGCAGGAACGAGAGGGGCGGCACGGTGAAGAACTCGAAGACAATCTCGTTGGGAAGATGGGCGCTGTGGAGGCGGCTGAGAATTTCACTGGCGTAGGCCGCACCACCCTGCAGCAGGTCTCCTACCAGAAAGATGGGGCCGCGCGAGAGGCGGCTGATGGCGCAGATGTTGGCGACCATACTCTCCGGGGAGCGGAACGCAGGCTGCCTGCGCTTGGTCAGGTGGGTGCAGGTGGTGCTGGAACTGCCGCAGGTAACGCACTGGTAGGCGCAGCCCTTCACGGTGAAGACGGCGGTGATGGGATTGCTCCACCAACCGTTGAAGGGGAGCACGCTCTCCAGATCCCCGTAACGGATGGCCATCTCCGCCATGCGATCGGGACGCAGATCGACGTAATCCAGCGCCATGGGCACGAAGGTATGGGGATTGATATGCACTCCAGCGGAGTCCTTCCAGGTGAGATTGGGAATCAAGGAGAGATCCAGAGGGGAGTGCGGGTCGCTGCGAGTGAAGAGCGCCAGCAGCAGTTGATGGAGTGGCGGCTCGGTGCTGTCTCCCCGCAAGACGAAGTCGACCTGTGGGTAGTCGATCAGTTCGCGATGGAAGTAGGTGGAGGAGAGCCCGCCCAGGATGACGGGAACCTCCGGGTGTAACTGCTTGACGATGCGGGCCACCTCCAGCGCTCCGTGGCAGTGGGGCAGCCAGTGCAGGTCAATGCCCACCGCTTTGGGATGCAGCCGGGCAAGAAAGCTGGGCACGTCGAAGCGCCGGTGATTCATCATCTTCAGCGCAAGATTGACGATCCGCACCCGCATGCCTCTGGATTGCAGATAGCTGGCGATGGTCAGAAAGCCCAGCGGATACATCTCGAAGACGGTCGAGGAGGGAATCATGTCGCTGACCGGGCCGTAGAGGATGGCGCGCTCGCGAAAGTCGTAGACGCTGGGCGCGTGCAGCAGAAGCAGATCGATCTCGCGTCCGCCTCTCAGGCGGCGGAGTCTGTCGATGAGGGTCGAGGTCTTGAGCCGAACTGAGAGTGGCGGCTTCATAGGGGGGTCGCTTATCGCCTCTTCGAATCTGGTTCTTCCCTGCGCAAACGGAAGGGAGCTTCGAAAGCCCAACCACAAGGGCGCGCTTGCCCGGTCACTGCGCGGGATGTGGGAGCAGATGTGGGAGCAAAGGATCCGGCGGCGGACAGGAGTCGGGTTGAGAAAGCCGGTGGAGCGGAAGTTTCTGTGTGGTGGAACAGAGGCCGCTCGTAGCACAGTGAGGAGCAGCCCGCCCGGGAGATGGAAGAGCGGGGCCGCGAAGAACAGGACGACATGGAGAGCGAAGCTTCCCCAGCCCCTGCGAAGAGATGCCGGCGGAGCACCGATGCCGGCCAAGCCGGGGAGCAACCAAGCCATTGGCGAGGGTCTTTGCGCTCCGCAGTTCGCGGCTGGAACCGCATGGGGCCGAGCTCCTGGAGGGATTTTAGTGGCGCAGTCAAGATTGGGATGTGATGGCGGACATCCCTGGCGGGCGGTCGAGACAAAGGATTGCCAGGCAGCCTGAGGCTACAGTCTGGAGTGCGTGAGCTTTTGTTGAGGTCGGGCAAGGCGCTGAGGCCGTCCCCGGGGTTCTGTTTTAATGGAGGCTGAAGCTGCGGCGAGAGGCCTTGCGATGTTGGCTGACTCCCTACCGGACTCTCGGACTCCCGATGAGGCTCCCGACTGTGGTTAAAGTTCAGGTTCTGAGGAAAGTGGTATTGCAATGGAAGAGTTTAGACGGCTAGCCCGCCTGCCGGCTTATGTGTTCAATGTGACCGGCGAGCTGAAGGCCGGTGCCCGCCGCCGGGGAGAAGACATCATCGACTTCGGCATGGGCAATCCCGACGGGGCGACCCCAAAGTTCATTGTGGACAAGCTGATTGAAGCCTCACAGCGGACTACCACCCACCGCTACTCGCTCTCCCGGGGCATACCGAGACTTCGGGCTGCCATCTGCAACTGGTACCAGCGGCGGTATGACGTCTCGCTGAACCCGGAGAGCGAGGCCATTGTGACCATCGGATCCAAGGAGGGCATCGCCCATCTTTGTCTGGCTGTTCTGGACAATGAAGACACGGTTGCAGTGCCCAACCCGAGCTATCCGATTCATATCTTCGGACCAGTGATTGCGGGCTCCAGGGTTCAGAGCATCTCCCTGGACGAGTACGATCAGGCCGCTCTGATCCAAAAGCTGGAGTATGAGCTGCCGCGCATGCAGCCGCGGCCCAAGATCCTGATTCTCAACTTTCCTGCCAACCCCACGACGGCTTGCGTGGATCCGGCCTTCTTTGAACGGCTGGTTCCGCTGTGCAAAGATCTTGGAATCTATATCGTGCATGATTTGGCGTATGCGGACCTTACGTTTGATGGCTACGCGGCTCCCAGTGTGCTGCAAGTTGCGGGGGCTAAGGAGATCGCCGTCGAATTTTTCACCCTCTCCAAGAGTTACAACATGCCGGGATGGAGGGTTGGCTTCATGGTGGGCTGTCCAAAGCTGGTGGCCGCGCTGGGGCGGATCAAGAGCTACTTCGATTACGGCATGTTCACGCCGATCCAGGTAGCGTCCATCGCCGCGCTAGAGGGACCGCAGGATTGTGTGGCGCAGATTCGCGAGACGTACAGATCACGCCGGGATGTGCTGGTAACCGGGCTCAACCGGCTGGGCTGGGCCGTGGATCTACCCAAGGCGACGATGTTTGTCTGGGCGCGCATTCCGGAACCTTATCGTGGTTTGGGGTCCATGGAGTTCTCCAAGAAGCTGCTGGCTGAAGCCAAGGTGGCCGTCAGCCCAGGGGTTGGATTCGGCGATCGCGGAGATGGCTTTGTTCGTTTCTCGCTGATCGAGAATGAGGAGCGTACCCGTCAGGCGCTGCGGGGCATCAAGCAGATGTTCAAGATGGGTTGATCGTCTCCCCGTCGGCGCCCCATCGGCGCCGGCAGAGGTCTGGGCAGCGATGGATCCCAGGTGCGTCTTGCCATGCGGCGTCTCGGGGGATCGATTCAGGGACAAAGGATGGGGGCCGGGCTGGAGCTGCCAGGGGAAGCGGTTCCAACTTTGAACTTCAAGGTCTGTTCGAGTGGGCTGCTAATTCCCCTATTCTTAAGTAATCTGCTGTTTGATTACCATGTCGACTTCGGTGAGTGCATGGCTGGCGACTCTCCTACAGCTAACCGATAATCGATCATTCGCTGTCCTTTCTTGCGGCAGTCCCTGATGTTGTCGGCCATGCAACCCTTCGGCATCCTTCCTGATCTAATGTATATGCTATAAAGCACATATAATGTATGTGATAGATCCGTATTTCCATTTTCAAAGATGACCTGTGAGCGATCGGCCTCCTGCGGTTGCAGAGAGCGTCCCGCCTACCTTTATCCAACTGATTGAAAGTTCACTCGAACGGTTCGGGAGGAGCTCGGGCTCCGTTCCGGAGCCGGGCTGCGTCATCATGTACTCATATAAAAATCATGAAAAACAATAACTTAATTGATCTAGACGTTTGCTGTGGATGGGTTTCTCTGACGACGAGTGACCTTGTGCATTGATCAATTGATTACTTGTCAACCAGGGATCGCTTCAAGCAGTTTGTTCCGCTCCCTTTGAGCCGCCATGGTACGCTCTATAGTAACCGCAAAATGGTTACTATAGTTCCGATTAGTAACTCCCGATAAGTAAGGGACTAACCGGTCGACGAGTCAGTTTGGCATGGTTCAGAGGTGTGTCTTGAGAGCGTTCAAGATAATTGGCATGGGCCTGGGGATCGCAGCGGTCTTCTCGCTGCTGGGTTGTGGTAGCGCGGTGGTGGAGTCGATCGAGACTCCTTCGATCAGCGCGGTTCTCCCCCAGTCGATCACGGCGGGGCTAAGCTCCGCCACGATGAAGGTGACTGGAACCAACTTCACCTCGAATGCGGTGATTTTGTGGAACGGTGTCCAGCTAGCGACCTCGCGGGTGGACTCTGGGACGCTCGCCGCCTCGGTCCAGGGAAGCAGCATTGCGGTTCCAGGGACGGCTCAGGTGCAGGTACGAAATATCTCCACCGGTCGATCCTCGCAGATGGTTCCGGTGTCGATCGTCTCGGCTACGGCCAATGCGTCTCTGCCTTTGTCAATCTCCAGCACCTCTCTTACTGCAGGGGTAGCGGGAAGCTCCTACTCTGGCAAGCTGGAAGCCACGGGTGGGACCTCCCCATACAGTTGGAGTATCGTCTCGGGATCCCTTCCGGCGGGTCTGAGCCTTGTTGCAAGCAGCGGCGTCATCAACGGAGTTCCAGCGGTGAGCGGAACATTTACCTTCACCGTCAGCGTGAGCGACAGCAGCAATCCAGTACAAACGCAGACCGCCGCTATTTCTATCACCATCGCCGCCGCGCCGGTGTCGGATCCTCCGCTGGTCATTACGACCGCCTCGCTGGTTTCGGGAACGATGGATGCGAGCTACACGGCAACGCTGGTGGCCAGTGGCGGGACTTCGCCCTACACCTGGACGCTGGCGTCGGGCTCTCTGCCTGCGGGGCTGACGCTCTCGACCGGCGGGGTGATCTCGGGAACGCCGACGGCGAGCGGGACGTCGAGCTTTACGGTCAGCGTGCATGACAGCAGCAGCCCGGAGCAGACCAAGTCGGAGACGCTGTCGATCACGGTGGCGCCGACCGTGCTGACGATCACCACCACGGCGCTTTCAGCAGGCACGGTGAATGCGGGCTACACGGCGACTCTGGCGGTGAGCGGCGGGACTTCGCCCTACACCTGGGCGCTGAGTTCGGGCTCTCTGCCTGCGGGGCTGACGCTCTCGACCGGCGGGGTGATCTCGGGAACGCCGACGGCGAGCGGGACGTCGAGCTTCACGGTCAGCGTGCATGACAGCGGCAGCCCGGCACAGGCCGCCTCGATTTCTCTCACCTTGACCGTCGCGCCCCCGGCGCTCAGCGTCACCTCCTCGACCCTTGTTACCGGAACCACCAACACGGCTTATTCGGCAACTCTGACGGCCACGGGAGGCGCTGCGCCCTATAGCTATAGCTGGTCGATCACCTCCGGCACGCTGCCGGCCGGATTGACGCTGTCTGCGTCGACGGGAGTGATCTCCGGCACGCCGACCGGCGACGGAGTGTCCGGCTTCACGGTTACCGTGACGGATAGCAGTAGCCCGGTCCAGACCGCTTCCGCCGCAGTCTCGATCACGATCGATCCTGAGACTGCTTCACCCGGGACCACATGGTTCATTCGCCCCGATGGTGGAACCCGCTACAGCGCCAACGTGCCTACGGGACAGTGCAACGGCACGGCCGACCAGCCATATCCCGGCACAGGCGTCAATCAGGACTGTGCGTTCAACGATGTTCGCTATCTCTGGTCGGATAACTCCGGCAACCCCAACGCCTGGGTGATCAACGGGGGCGACACGGTGGTGATTCGCGGCTGTACGGCGCTGCCCTCGCAGATGAACGCCGCGAATCCTGATTGCCGGCTTGGCTACGACAACAACAACAATGGCAACCCGCCGAACTACTGGTGCGGCTACGGCAACCCGAACTCTACCTGCTTCAATCCGCCCATTCCCGCCGGCACCGCAGCGCAGCCTACAAGAATCCTGGGGCAATGCGCTTATGGAACCTACACCTGCACCCCCATCAACAATAACTATCCCTATGGCAAGACCAATGAGACGCAGCTTTACGGAGGCTTCGGGCTAGCGTGGACGATCAATCTGGAGTCGACCAATTACGTCGAGATTGAAGGCATCGAGTTGACCACGCACAACGGGCAGTGTACGGTGGCGGGCTACCCGTCGTACCCGGCCGGTTGCTCCACCAGCGTTCCGTACAGCGACATGGCAGAGAACGGCTTCCTGACCAACAACCAGACCTCTAACATCACTCTTCAGGACGTGTATATCCACGGCTTTACCTCTGACGGCTTATACGGGCCGATCGGCGGACCCATCACCATGACGCGCGTTTTTATCGGCTTCAACGGTTTTGCAGGCTGGATGTTTGACGATGGGAATGCCACGCCGGACGGTCCTGGATCGAGCATCACCGCCAGCTATGTCACGATGATCTTCAATGGCTGCTATGAGCAGTATCCGATTACGGCAAAGTACCCAGCACAGGTGTGCTACGACCCCAACTCCGGGGGCTTCGGCGATAGCTGGAGCGGCCAGGGCTCGGGCCAGGGCGGCCAGATCAGCGAGCTCTCATCCTTCACTTGCGACCATTGTGTGGATGACTACAACACGAAAGACGGGTTCATCGGGCCCCATATCTCCATCCCGCAGTTGATCATCACCAACTCGGTCGCCATCGGGAATATGGGGTCGAACTGGAAGTGGGGTGGTGAAGACGGGACGCCGAACAATACGACCTTCCAGAACAACCTGACCGTGAACAACTGCAGCCGCATGAGCCAACCGATGGATGGGGTTCCATCCACTTACAATATGTACCTCTCCGATTTCTGCCGCGCCGGTGGCGATGGGATGGCCAGCGTGATACCCATCAACTCGGTCTGGAACCTGCAGAACAATACATTCATCAGCGCCGACACGACGGCGATGTACGTCGCCTGCGCAGGTACGGACACCAACTGCCCGGCCACCATCAACTCTACCAACAATGTGTTTCTCGGCTACCAGGATCCCTGGGGAGCCACTGACAGCGTCACGCCTTCGGTTTACTATTTCTCCGCAGGCGCCAACGGCAATGAAGCGGAGACTGGAATCACGCTGAACGTCTCGCACAACATCGAGTACGGAATGACGAATGGGAGCTGCACCGGCGAGCCGTACCCTGGCACGAGCACGGGTGTACTTTGCGAAGATCCTCTGCTGGTCAACGAGCCGGCTGAGCCATGGCCTTCCGCCGGGGAGTCGGCGCTGGATGTCTTCGACCCGTTCTTACCAAACAACTCCTTCTATCCGCTGCCCAACAGCCAAATCCTGGGCGCAGGGGTGGCAGTCAGCGGTCTCGTCGATGATTACTACGGCGTGCCCTACACCGATCCACCGAATATGGGAGGCGTGGCTTCGGCGGGGGATACGGCTCCGTAGGAGCGACGCCGTGCGGATCGAGAGGGTGGATGGCACGTCGCGACGGAGAGCGTCCCACGAGCGTCCGTCCTCTCAGACGGAGAAGAGCAGTTGTTGGAAAGTCAACAATCCCGGCATCCAGTGGTGATGCCTGAGCGACCCTATAGAATGATCCAAGTGTCCGGCGCCTGCAGACGCAGGAGTAGGCCAGACCAGATCGAGGGCAACGTGGAGGATCCGTCACAGTTTGGCAAAGGCAACTGGGCAGGGTTCCCGGTTCCGCTTGACAAGGTTCGTGAAGCTGCGGCCGAATGGAGTTCGACGCTTGCGAGCGTCGAGCGGCCGTGGCTGTGCTGGAATGTGAGTGATCGCTGGTGCGCGCTCCAGCAGCGGCTGATCCACGAGGTGGGCTGGACGCCGGTGATCGGCTTCGATCCTCGCTGCGGCGCGCCAAAGACGGTGCTTCCCGGCTCCGTTGTGATCGACTTCAATGCCCGGTTCGGCTTTCCCATCATGTGGCCGCACTTTCCTCTGGAGTTTGCGTTCCTCTTTTCCGATCGGCTGGCCTTCTGGCACGCGGATCTTCTGTGCCGCATGGAGACCATGCAGAGGTTGAAGGGCGTCTTCGAAGGGCTGGAAGACGGGTCCATGGCCGCGGTCCCCGATCTTGGCAGCCGCCGTTACCTCTACCGGTTCCGTCATCACCGGTACTGGGAGCTGGCGGGTTGCACGACGAGGGGCGCCAGCCGGTCGCAGTTCGAGCAGGGAGCCGGTTGGTGGCGGTCCTTCGTCGACCATCCCAACTGTCCCGATGAAAAAGAGCGCCGCCGCCGCGCCAGGTACTACTATGACTCTGGTGTCGGCATTATGTATTGGAAGCGGCGGCTGGGAGGGCGCATAGTGGATATTCCCCCGCGATGGGTGGCGGAGGGTCACTGCACCTCCATCAACAAGACGAACTATCGTCAAGTTCAGCCCGGCGGGCAAAGAAATCTCTCCGCGGAGATCGATCTGAACTTCGATATAGCCGAGGTGGCGAAACAGTTGGGAATCGATCATCTTCTGTAGCGCCTCCTCATTGGGATGAGAAGCAACCGGAGCATAATCATGGCCAGAGTGATCAGCCGAATGACCGTCATAAGAATCATTGGATCTCTCCTTCTCTTCTTCGCTGTCCTTCCTCTCTCCGCAGAGACCTGGTTTGTCCGCCGAGATGGGGGCACGCGCTACTCCACAAGGGTGCATGGCGGGCAGTGCGATGGGAGGGCGGATGCGCCCTATCCCGGCAAAGGCGTCAACCAGCACTGTGCCTTCTCCAGTGTGCAGTACCTCTACCTGGACGGCACCTATGGCATCTCCAAGTGGGTGATCACCGGTGGAGATACGGTGGTGATTCGGGGCTGTGCCGCGTTGCCGGGAGAACAGAACGCCGCGCCGCCGGACTGCCGCATCGGTTACGGCAACGCAGTGAACAAGAGCGGCCTCTGCTTCGGGGTCGCGGACTGTGGCATACCACCGCCGCCCTCGGGCACAGCCGCGCATCCGACGAGGATCCTAGGCGGATGTGCCTACGGAACGTACACGTGCAGCCCGGTGATCGGCTATCCGTACATGAAGAATAATCTGGCGCAGCTCTATGGTGGCTTCGGTCTTGGTTCGGTGCTGAACCTGGGCGGGAGCCGGTACGTCGATATCGAGGGCCTGGAGATCACAGCGCACAACGGGAGATGCACTCGAGTCGGCTATCCGCAGTATCCATCCGGCTGTAACTCCGGGGTTCCCTGGAGCGATTACAGCAACGTGGGAGTCACCTTCAGCAACACATCATCCAATATCCTGCTTCAGGATGTTTACATTCATGGTTTTACCGGCCAAGGGATCTATGGTCCGATTGGGGGCCCGCTGGCGTTGAATCGGGTCTCGATCGACTTCAATGCCTTTGCCGGATGGAACTTCGATGATGGCCACTCCACACCCGATGCTCCGGGCTCGACGATCACCGCCAGCTTTGTGAGGATGGAAGGCAATGGGTGTCTGGAGGAGTATCCCATCGTCCACAAACAGTTTCCAGCCTTGAGCTGCTGGGACTCCAATGATGGCGGCTTTGGCGACTCCTGGAGCGGGCAGGACACGAAACTCGACAGTTTCATCTGCGACCACTGCGTGATGGCCTACAACACCAAGGATGGCTTCATCGGTCCCCACACGATGATCCATTACCTGAAGATTACCAACTCCGAGTCCTACGGCAACATGGGCCAGCAGTGGAAGTGGGGGAACTCGCCGGGTGGAACCACCATCTTTGAGAACAACCTGACCGTGGGAAACTGTCGACGCATGGCGGAGCCAATGCCGGGGGCCAGCCCTGGTTATAACCGGAACCTAGGTCTCTTTTGCCGGGCTGCGGGGGACATCTTCAGCTTTTACGGCGCACCCAACAGTACGGTCCTCTTTGCGGACAACTCTACCGTGGGTTACTCCGCAACCACCTTCGACATAAGTTGTGCTACGCCCAATGCCTGCAGTTCAAGCAACTTCATCTTTCGCAATAACATCGTTCTGGGCTTTCTCGACCCCAGGTACAGCACCGGCGAGGTTCCTGGCCTGTTTTACCTGGGAGATCGCTCAGTGAAGATCTCCACCGACCACGATCTGTTCTACAACCTGCGCTCCAAGCCCTGTCCGTACTTCGGCTCTACCAGCCTCATCTGCTCCTCGCCTGAGTTTGTGGGTCAGCCTCCGTCCACGCTCACCAGCGAGTCGCAGATGGACCACTTCAACTTCCATCCCTCTGCGGGCAGCCCGGCGGTAGGGCATGGCGTGTCGATCAGCGGGCTGACCAAAGACTTCTTCGGGGTTACTCGACCGAACCCACCCACGATCGGCGCGGCCGAGCCACAGCGATAACGGCCTGCCGCGCTGGAGGTTTTCTGGCTGAAGTCTCGAAAGGATACCGGCACCGTTGTCCGGGATGGGTTACGCCGGGCAAGGGGCGGGTGGGTAATGCTGCGCCGAATGGAGGATCGGAGGCCTGGCTGGGTGCATACGGCGACACCAGTCCCGAGAAGGCGGGCGGTCACAAAGATAGGGGGTCTTTTCTTCAGTGTGGATAGATCTGGCTGTGCGATTCCGGTCCCTCCTGGTGGTGAAGAGGCCGCGCCGCTTTGCGCGGGTCCGGGTCAGGGTCAGTGCGACTCGTCGAGAACCTCGATACCGGATACGGTTGCGTAGTTCCTGATGGGTTCGAAGTCCAGGTTGAGTTTGCCTTGCGCTGTGGGCTTCAGGTGATAGAACGTCTTGACTACAGGTTGACCCGGGGCGGCTTCGCGGGAGATATCGAAGTTGTCGAGCAACGTCTCGCCACTGCCTATGACGCGGAAGACTCGACTTCCCACCCCGCCACCCTCGGGGCCGTTGGAGCCGAAGTGTAGCTCCGCAAAGTGCAGGATGACGGTGTACTGGTCTCGAGGATCTGCGGGGATGGCATACGAAAAGTGCCCATAACGTTCGGTATTGTAGAGGGGGGCGTCGGTTCCAGGGTTGGTTTCGCCGCTAGCAACGTCGTTATGGGTCAGCCGTCGCCCGCCCAGGTAGTAGGTGTCCGGATGCCAGAGTTGTCCATGAGGATCCATCCAAGGCGTGGCTCGGGTAATGATCCGGGTCGGGAGTTGCTTATGGGGCAGGCCGGGCAGGATCTTCAGGGCGCTCAGCGAGGGTGAGCCGACGTAGGTGCTGAGCTGAATGTGCAGGAATCCGTCCGGAGCTGGAGAGATATCGCGGAGGACGCGTTCATCGGCGATGTTGATCCCCATGGCGTCCGAGAGGGGATCAAAGTCGCCAAAGACGTTCTTGCCGTTGATCGTCACCGTGAAGACAGACTTGTCCTGGTCCTCCTCAGGTTCCGGGGTCGGAGCCGCCGAGATGAAGTAAAGATGAAGTTCGTAGGTCCCCGGAGCCAGAGGAATCTTGTAGCTAAAGTCCCCAAAGCGACCGTAGTGAAAGAGGAAGGGATCGCTGGTTCGGGCGATGAAAACGGCCGGTTGAGTCTTCGTCCAACCGTTTACCCAATATTCATCAGGCCGCCAGAGATCCCCCGCGCTATCCATTTGGGGCGGGCCCTGGTAACCGCAGATGATCCGAAAGGGAACGGAGACCCCGACGCCGACCCCTCGGTGTGCCGGAATGCTCGGTACGACGGGCGCCGGAACCTGTGCAGCCGATCGAGTGGGGTACATGGGATGGCCAAAGTGCAACCGGAGTCCGATTCCGAGCGCCAGGAGAAAAAACAAGGGCGCCAGGAACCGGGGCTGCAGGAACCGGGGCTGCTGCAAAGCGGCCTGAGTGCGTGGCTCTTTGGGATCCGGCAGCGCCGGAGCGGAGCTCCGCTTCTCATGGGGCTGTGACTCGGTAGCCTCGCCATCTTCCCAAGTGGGTTTCACCGTGGATGGACCGGCGGGGCCGACGGCGTGCGGTGGATGAGCCGCAGCCCCTGTCGCGTCCGTGGTGTTTAGCGGCCTGTTACCCTCAGCGTCACGGTGTTCAAAGACGGGAACGTAAGTTCCGGCGGGCAGTACAATCCGGATGGGGTGATCCTTGCCTTTGGTCTCGTAGTAGGTTTTGAGCCATTTGCGCAGCCGATGGGCTTCCACGCGGGCAATCGCATCCTGGCTCGTTGCAAAGGAAGTTTTGCTCCGTCCCAGGACCTCAGTGGCGATGTTGAACTCGGTCAAGTGGTGGGCGCAACCAGAAAAGTACTTTTCTCCTAGATACCGCAGGAGTTTTGAAAGGCGATGAGCGCGCAGAAGATCCGCCGCCACTGTCTCGAACTCGGCTCGCTCGGCTGCAAGAAAGCCGGCAGGCGTGGTGTCTGTCGTCTCTGAACCTTTGCGAATATCCATATCGTTTCGGATCCATATCGTTTCGGACCCGGAGGCCTGCCCGATCGGGGTGATTCACCCCCGTAGTAGCATCCGTGTCTTCGGGTGGCAGGCCTGATTGTACATCGGTCAACCAGTCCCTTTCCCGTTCCCGAGCAGCGGACGGAGCCGGGCGGTAAAGTGCACTGCGGAGGGGGCGGGCGGATCGTGCAAGGACCAGACGAGTCCTTTCATTAAAGCGTTTTATAAAGCGGTGCAACCGGGTCGTTTCTCCCACAATGCCGGAACACGTACGTAATTGATTCCAGGCTGGTTGGGAGCGTGTAACGGGTTGTCGTACTTTTTTGTACTTTATTAACGCTTCCCAAGTGCTTGCTCCTCTCATTTAGACTGCCCTCGATTTTTTGCAGCGGGCTGCGGCGCTCCTGAAATCCAGCGGAGCGCCGGCGCAGATTCAGCAAGCGGTATCGAGCGCAACGGGTTCAGTCACAAAAGGTTCAGTCACAAAACTTTCAGAGGTCAAAATGCAAATTTGGAGCAGTAGCAGAAGGAAGGCGGAGTTGAGGGCAGGTCAGGGGGGCCGTGGTGGCTTTTTATCATGCCTGGCTCTGGTTCTCGGTTTTGTTCTCGCAGCGTGCCCGTTCGCGCAGGCTCAGATTGCCGCGCTGGCCAATTTGAGCGGCACGGTCGTGGATCCAACCCATGCGGTGATTCCCGGCGCCCAGGTGAGTCTGATCAATCAAGCCTCCGGCGCCACCCGTGTCATCAAGTCGAACAATGTGGGCGAGTTCGTCTTTGACGATGTTTCCCCCGGCGACTACCGACTGAGCGTGACCTCCAGTGGTTTCAAGGCATTGAGCGAAAGCGGCATCCACCTGGATCCGGGAGACTCGCGCAGCCTGCGTGAGATCGTGCTCCAGCCCGGCTCTGCTTCGGAGGTGGTGAGCGTCAGCGCCACGACCGAGGGAATCACGCTCGACTCCGGCACGGCCAGCACCATGATCTCGTCGGAGCAGATCAAGCACCTTTCTGTGGAGGGCCGCGACGTCACGGAACTGCTGAAGATTCTGCCTGGATTCGCCATCAGCGGCGGCAACAATAACGTGAACAATACCGCCTACGACCCGTCGCAGGTGAGCGTGGCCGGCGCCTATGGATCGTACTCCGGCCAAGGCACAATCACCAATGGGGTGGAAGTCCTTTATGACGGCGTGGATCTTACCGATCCCGGCGCTTACGCTGGCACGCTGCAGAACATCAACTACGATCAGGTCGCCGAAGTGAAGGTGCAGACCTCGGCCATTACGGCGGACCAGGCGTACGGCCCGATCGTGATTGATGCGGCGGGGAAGTCGGGATCGAATCAGTTCCACGGTGAGGTCTACACCTATGGCCGCACCTACCAGTTGGATTCCACCGACTGGCTGGCGAACTATGATCACCAGGGGAAGCCGCCCGACTACGAGATCTATCCTGGCCTGGCGATCGGCGGACCGATCCTGATCCCGCATGTGAATTTCAATCATAACCGGCACCTCAACTTCTTTATAGGTGCGGAAGATTACGTGCAGCGCGACGTGTATGCGTACGGCAACGCCACCAGCGCGATCCTGACGGCGCTGGTGCCGACGGCCGGCATGCGTACGGGCGACTTCAGTCAGTCACAGATCAATCAGTACCTTGGCCCGCTCGTGAACAGCAGCACCTACTCCAACATATCCTCGGTCCCGGCGCGGGGAATGGATGGCAGCGCGCTCACCAATGGGCAGCTGGGCACGAACCTGAATCCGACGATGGAGGCGCTGCTGAATACGTTACCGCTGCCCAACCTGCAAACCACCAACTCAGAAGGATACAACTGGGCAACGACCAACCTGGTGGACAACGATGACTGGCAGGGGCAGGGACGCGTGGACGATGCCATTAACGACCGGAACCACATCTTTGCCGTGTACAGCACAGAACGCGGCAAAGAGGGCGTTCCGCAGATCGAGTATTACTCTCCGCGTGGCAACATGGGAGGCACCAACACGCCTGGCGGTGGTATGCTTGCCGACCTCAACTCCGAGATGGGGACGTTGAACTGGACCTGGATCATCAGCTCAACGCTGACCAACAACGTGAGCGTCTCTGGCGCTTACTTTGATCAGGACTTTGTGGACAAGGACTTCTCTGCGCTGACGCTCAACGGCAATTGGAACTTTCCCGGAATCTTCCACAATGGATCGAAGACCATTCCCGAGTTCCAGGATTACGGCTACGACGGGCTGCCGGTGAACCTCTATCCGGATACCACCTTCAGCGGCATCTACGCCAAGAAATGGATTCGCACGGGTGAGGACGACGCAACCAAGGTGATAGGACGCCACACGCTGCGCACCGGTGTCTATATCCAACTGGACAACAACCACCAGGTTAGCCCCTTCGTCGATAGCAATGGTGGAATCGAAATGTATTACATTGGCCCAACTTACAATGACACGCCGTCGGGAACGACCGTTTATTCCACGGGCTCTGCTACCTGCGGCTGCGGCGGCAATTACCTTGCCGACTTCCTGGAGGGTGGGGTCTTCGCATACACCCAAGCCAACACCGTCCCAGCTCCCGACGTCTACGACTGGACGATTGACGGGTATGTGCAGGATCACTACCGTGCTACCAACTACCTGTCCCTGGACTATGGAATACGGCTGAACCACCTGACGCCATGGACTGCTGCCAACTTTGCGGGCATTCCGGTGTGGGAGCCGGCCACCTATGCTACGGGGCAGAATCCCAGCGCGCCTGGCTTCTTGTGGCATAGCCTGGATTCCAGCATTCCAAAATCCGGCCTGCTTGCTCGCTGGGCTTTTGTGGAACCGCGCGTCGGCTTTGCCTGGGATATGGCTCATAATGGGCGATCGGTGCTTCGTGGAGGCGCGGGCATCTACACCGCACATGACTCCACGAACGACATAGCATCGCCGGCCAGCGCTGCCATGAACCAGCGTACTGTAACCATGGATGGGCCATTCCTTCTTGCAGACGTACCTGCGAACGCTCCTCCCGTCAGTTCGGTCAGCACCTTCACCCCCACGCAGGACGGGTACGGCTTCTTCCCGAACGATGATCATCAGCCCCAGGTCTACACCTATAACCTGATGCTTGATGAGGAGGTGCCCTTCCACTCCATGCTGCAGATCAGCTACGTTGGAAATGTCAGCAGGCATCTGCTGAACGACGGCTCTACGCAGCCAGTCACGCTGGACAACATCAACGCCATCCCTATCGGCGGCTTGTTCAAGCCCGACCCGGTGACGGGAGAGGTGTATCCAGAGGTTTGCCCGACCGGCAGTACGACTTGTACCGATATCAGCGGATTGACCCAGCAGGAGGTGGACGACTACCGCCCCTACACGGAGTACGACGAGCTGGAGGTTGCTTCCCACAACGTGAATGCCAACTACAATGCGCTGCAGATCGTATGGAACAAAACATCAAAGTCGCTCAACTACGGCATTAACTACACCTGGTCCAAGGCGCTGGGCGTGTGGGGCGCCGACGGCAACGGAACGCCGGTGACTCCGTTCAACTATCGCGATGATTATGGTCCAGAAGCGTTTGACCGGAGGAATATCTTCAACGCCTCTTACTCCTACACGCTGGGCAATATCGTCCACCGGCGCTTCCTCGGCGGCCTGGTGAATCAATGGATGATCTCCGGCATTACGACCATTCAAAGCGGTCCTGATCTGCTGGCGACGAATAATCCAGACTTTTCACTGCAAGGCGAACTTGATGTTGTGGACAACGGAGTTCAAGGAGAGATCCCTGTTGAGGCGCAGGATCTGCTGGGCACCCCGGACGTCTACCTGATGCCGGCGGTGAGCTGCGACCCGTACTCTCGCCACGGTGCGGAGTACATCAACGGAAGCTGCTACTCTCTGGTGCCGCAACTCGGTGTGAACGGGCCGTACCATGAGCCCGATCTGTATGGTCCGGCCTATACCGACAGCGACCTGGCTCTGCAGAAACAGTTTGGCCTGGGAGGGAGCCGGAGCCTCCAGGTACGTTACTCCGCTTTCAACTTCCTCAATCATCCCAATCGAACCTACAGCAGCGCGGTGGACCCGAACGCCATTACGCTGTACGAGACAAACCTGAATCAGAACTCTTATCAGCCCATTAGCACCGCTCTGTCCGATGCTACGAACTCCAACGCCAGTGTCTTCGGATTGGTTCCGCTTCGTACGGGCCGTCGCGTATCGGAGATTCAAATCACCATCAACTTCTAATCCTCAGATGCTGTTGGTTTGTGGGGATGGTTTGCGGCCACTGCGAACCTCCCCACATATTGGAAGCAAGGACAGAACTGTGGCGCAACGTGGTGTCCCGACGCTTTCGAGTCGGGTTTAACAGCGCGGTGCAAGTACGGGTCCTTAACCGTAGGTGTGCTTTTCTGTCAGCAGGACAACGACGCCAAGGGAGAAGTTTCTGGTGATTGCATGAGGAGACATGCTCTTTTGGGGATGCTGTGTTTTTTGCTGGGAGCCTCAGCCGAGGGGCAGAGTGCAACCACTCAATCAGCCGTGACACTGAATGTGAATGTGCGAGTCGTGCTGATCGATGTAACTGTGACCGACAGTCACGGGAATCCAGTCCAAGGATTGAAGGAAGGAGACTTTCAGGTATTCGATGATGGGCGCCCGGAAAAACTGAATGCGTTCAAGGAGCACACGAGCCATTCCGGCACCCTGTTCGAATCCGCTGTCGGGCCTGCGGGAGTATTCACAAATGGGGGAATGCTGCATCCGCCGCCGGTCGCGAACGTGATCCTGATCGACACAACGACCATTGATTTGACAGACCAGATGTATCTGTACCAGCAACTCATGCAGTTTGTGCGGAAGCTGCGGGCGGGAACGCCTGTAGCCATCTACAGCAGGGCGGGGCAGATGACTCTGTTGCTGCAAGGATTCACCTCTGACCATGCTTTGCTGAGGAAGGCGATCCAAAGGGCGATTCCTCATGTTCAGCAGCCGGAGGCGCAGTTCGCCACCGACGCCGAGACGTTGGAACAGATTGCTGACACTCTGATCCAGGTTCCGGGGAGAAAGAACATCCTATGGTTCACCGGGGGCTCGAAGTTGTTTCTGCAGGCGGACCCGAACGCCTCGGCATCGGTCGTATCGGCGAGTCCGCTGGCGGCAGCAGCCACCGAGGGCGCAATGGCCGGCGCTGTGGGGCAGCCAGACTTGCATTATCTCTACGACTTGCTGGAGAAGGAACGGATCGCGCTGTACCCAATTGATGCGCGGGGTCAGGTTTCCAATCCTAGCCAGGGATACGCGGCGCAACAGGAGCAGATGGATCAGGACGCGGAAGCGACGGGCGGACAAGCCAGGTATGGCACCAATGAGCTGGCGCAGGCGGCCGCGCAGATTGTCTCGACAGATGGCGATTACTATACGCTAGCGTATTCGCCCGATGATCTGCATGACAGCGGCAAGTGGCGCCACATCCAGGTGAAGCTGCGTGAGTCCGGCTACCGGCTGAGTTACCGGAGAGGATACTTCGACGAACAATGGAACCACCAACCTCCGGGAGCGGCTACCAGGAGCCTGGTGGCGGAGAATGAGGCGGCGCCGGATACCAGCAGCGAGCCGATACCCCTGCTGGCAAAGATCATGGAGATCTCTCCGGTGGCGGAGGCCGCAGCCGCGCATGCCGGGCAGATTCATGCGCCAAAGCGGTGGGAGCTGTCCTACGTGATCGATTACCAGGTGCCGGCTTCAGCGTTGACGCCGCAGAGCGTGAGCCGGAACGATGTCGGGACGTTCATCGTCGGAGCGGGAGCGTTCGCCTTTGACCGGAACGGAGATCTGATCAAGCGGGAGGCGCAAGAGGTCACGCTGACGGCCGAGGAGAGCGAGATTCGCTCCAAGCCGAACGGCAAGCTGAGCTTCGCTGAACCGATCAGCCTGCCGAAGGGGCAGGACTACCTGTATGTGGTGGTATGGGATGCGACCTCGGGCCGAATGGGCACGATGAATCTTTCGCTGGATGCGAAGAGATCCGCAAGGGAGTAGAGACAGCATGATGATTCCACACCTTCGATATCTAACGACCGTTGTCTTTGGCGCTATGGCAGTCCTGCTCCTGGGGGCCAAGACGCCGACTCTCAAAGAGGTTCTGGGCCGTGACCCCTACATCGGCGTTGCGATCAACGCCGCGCAGATTACAGGAAGCGATGCGCGCGGGGATGCCATCATCGAGACCCAGTTTGACTCGATCTCCCCGGAAAACGCTCTCAAATGGGAGAGCATTCATCCCCGGCCCGGGGTGTATACCTTTCCGCTCTCCGACAAGTACGTGAACTTCGGCGAGAAGCACCATATGTACATCGTCGGCCACACGCTTCTATGGTACCAACAGACTCCTGCGTGGGTGTTCCACGATCGCCACGGGAATCTGGTGGATCGAGGCACACTGCTGCGGCGCATGCGAGACCATATTCAGACTGTTGTGGGGCGCTACAAGGGAAGAGTTCAGAGCTGGGATGTTGTGAACGAGGCGCTGAATGAAGATGGAAGCCTTCGCCAAACGCTGTGGTGCAAGATCATTGGCGAAGACTATATTGCCAAAGCCTTCGAATTTGCGCACCAGGCAGACCCCAAGGCGATCTTGACGTATAACGACTACGATCTCGAGAACCCAAGGAAGCGTGCCGGAGCTCTGGCGCTGATCAAAGAGCTCATGCAGGAGGGTGTTCCCATTATGGCGGTTGGAATGCAGGGACACGTTTCGCTCACCGAGCCGTCGCTCGCAGAGGAGGAGGATACGATCCTCGCCTTTGGCAGACTGGGCGTAAAGGTAGCGATCTCGGAGCTTGACGTCGACGTACTTCCCCGCGCGACCAAGGGATTGACTGCCGATACAAGCCTCAGCGTGCGCCCGAGCGGGGCGCTGAACCCTTACTCGGATGGGTTGCCGGACAAGATACAAAAGCGATTGGCAAAACGGTATCAGGATTTGTTCAGAATCTATCTTGAGCATCGCGACATCGTCTCGCGCGTCACCTTCTGGGGTGTTACAGACGCAAGTTCATGGCTGAATAACTGGCCCGTCAAGGGGAGAACCAATTATCCCCTGCTGTTTGACCGCAACGGTCAGCCAGTGCCGGCGTTTTTTGCCGTGCTCAAGGTGGCATCGGAGAAGGCCAAATGAGTGCCTTGCCAACGCGCCTTCGGCTGGAGAACTCTTACCAGGCGGAAAAAGCGGAAGTGACTCCCGGCGAGAAAGGGCCTCTGGTGGCGCTTGGTGGCGGAGAGCAAAGTGCAGATGCAGGTTTTTGGGCTGCTGACTTCGCGAAGGTGGATCGGCGCCCCAACTCCACAAACACCTTGCAGACGAACCCCCGTGAGACTCCCGATGTCTGCTGAGCAGAGCCTGTCTCTATCTCAAACGCCGGGAGTGAGCCACCGGGGTCTTCGGCCTGCGCTTTTTGCCGGCTGGGGTGGGCGCATCCGAGAGGGCCAGCCTGCACGCAATTGCAAGTGGCTACGCCGGCGCGAGTATGCCTCCAACCTGAGGATCGCCGCCCTTATCGCCTTGCTCTCGTGCCTGTCCGCGGCGCCCGCTCAGCCTGCGCTGCGGACGCAGCCATGGACGGCATCCTGGGCCTCAGCGCAGCAACGGGTCTGTGGGCAAGATGGCTTACCCGCGCACGGGTTCGATGGAGCGACGTTGCGTCAGACCGTCCATCTTTCCCTTGGAGGAGAGCAGATCCGTCTGCAACTGTCGAATCTCTTCGGTGGGCAGCCGCTGGTGATCGCAGCGGTGAAGGTTGCGCATGCGCAACCCGGCAATCCAGGCGGGATCGAACCTGGCAGCAGCCTGGATGCTCTTTTCAGCGGCCGGCGCGAAGTGACGGTTCCCTCCGGATCTCAGGTGCTGAGCGACGCGATTCCACTCTCTGTCAATCCGCTCTCCAGCCTTGTGGTCTCGCTTTGGATCAAAAAGGCTCCGCAGTGCGTGACCTCCCATCCGGGCGCACGCGCCACGTCGTTTCTTCTTGTTGGCGATCACGCCTCGGATACGGTTTTGGCCGGTTCGGAGAGCATGCCACACTGGTATTTTCTCTCTGCGGTGGAGGTGGAGGGAAGGTCGAATGGAGCCGTGGTTGCCTTCGGCGACTCGATCACCGACGGGCGCGGATCAACGACCGACGGCAACAATCGCTGGACAGACGCGCTTGCGGCACGGCTGGCCCCGCTGCATATCGCAGTGCTCAACCTGGGCATCGGCGGAAACCGGCTGTTAGCCGACGGTCTTGGGCCCAGCGGAGTCTCGCGGTTTGAGCGCGACGCGCTGAGCCAGGCGGGAGTGCGCACCGTGATCCTGCTGGAGGGGGTGAACGATCTTGGCGGCCTGGATCGCCTGAGCGTTCATTCGCCAAAAGATCACAGGGAGCTGGTGCGCCGCCTGGAAGCGGCCATGACCCAGATGGTCAAAGAGGCGCACCGGAAGCGAGTTTGTGTTCTTGGCGGCACAATTATGCCTTATACAGGCTCTGCATACTATCATCCGGGGCCGGCGAACGAAGCAGACCGAAAAGAGCTGAATCAATGGATTCGCTCCAGTGGCGTCTTCGACGGCGTGATTGACTTCGACAGGATGCTGCGGGAACCGGCTCGACCGGATCATCTGGCTCCGGCTATGGACTCCGGCGACCATCTCCATCCCGGGCCGTATGGTTACCAGGTGATGGGGGAGGGTGTGCCGCTGGGTCTGCTTGGCTGTGTTCGGCCCTGAAGCGCCTGTCCACGTACTCCCAGTTTCCATGGCGAAACCCTGCCTTCCGGCATCCCGGGTAGCGAGTCTGGCTGGATGCGGAGGGCGGATTGCTCAATGCGGCCCTGATATTTGGTGGGTTGGAGCAGCGATCCATCTGTCCACAGCGCTTCAACTTCAGTCGGAGAAGTTTCCATGGAAATCAAGCGTGCCAAGTTTGAAGAGAGGAAAATGGTCGGGACGACTAGATTCGAACTAGCGACCTCACCCACCCCAAGGGTGCGCTCTACCAGGCTGAGCCACGTCCCGACTTGTTGCATTGGCCGCTCGCACAAGGAAGCAGGAGCCGCCGGGGTATCTTCAGTTTACACCACTCCCATCGTGAGACTGGCGGTCGTCCGCTCTTCGTCCGGAGCTTTTCCTCCGGACTGTTTTCTTGCCGCGAAGCGGCCGAGGCGGCTGCTTCAATGGGTTGGAGCGACGTACTCCTTGGGCAGCTCACCGCCGGAGCCGAAGAAGAACTCGTTCATCTGCTCGACCAAAAACTCCTGAGCCTCCCTGGTCCAGGGCTGCAGGCGGTACTCGTTCAAGAGCATCTTCTGCCGCTCGATCCACTCGCTCCAGGCCTGCTTGGATACGTTCTTGTAAATCTTCTGACCGAAGTCCGTGTCGAACGGCGGCTCGTCGAGTCCCTCCATCTCGGCCTTGTACTTCGTGCAGAAAACCATATGTGGCATCGTTCCGGCTCCTTATGCTTCCATCTGTGCGAATCCGGTATGGCGAAGTTGGATGCGCGATCTCCAGTTTACCTCCATCCCAGAAGTTTCTCTGGCCTTTGTGGTTTCTATAATCCTTGCCATGGATGAAGAATCGATCAGCAAGGACTCCGGCTTGCCGCGCCGGCCAGAAGAACGCTCCTCCGATGGGCAGCATGCAGCCGACAGCGTTCAGGCCCGCATCGAAGAGCTGCGCGAGCAGTTGCGTCACCATGAGCATCTTTATTACGTGCTGGATGCGCCGGAGTGGAGCGATGCTCGGTACGATGCGGCGATGAATGAGCTGCGCGCCCTGGAGGCCGCGCACCCGGAGTGGGTCACTCCGGACTCGCCCACACAGAGGGTGGGCGGCAAACCCAGGGAGGGCTTTGTCAAAGTGACGCACTCCCGGCCCATGCTCTCCCTGGACAACGTGTACAACGAAGAGGAGTTGCGGTCCTGGGCCGAGCGCGTGGCCGGCGCGCTGCCTCCCGGTGAGATTCCGCGTTATGTGTGCGAACTCAAGATGGATGGGCTGTCGCTGGCGCTGCAGTATCAGCCCGGTGCGCGCGGTGCCGCCTCCCTGAAGACCGGCGTCACTCGCGGCGACGGGACGATCGGCGAAGATGTGACCGGCAACGTGCGGACCATCCGCACGGTTCCGCTGCAGGTCTCGGCCCAGGCTCTGGAGCGGGCGGGAATGCCTGCCAGTTTTGAGGTGCGGGGCGAGGTGGTGATGCCGCGCAAGGCCTTCGAGCAGATGAACCGGGAGCGGGAGGCGCAGGGTCTGGCGCCGGCGGCCAATCCCCGCAACGCCGCAGCCGGAACCCTGCGCACCCTGGAGCCGAATATTGTGGCTCAGCGGCGGCTGCAGATGTTTGCTTACTTCCTTTTGCGGGGTGAAGATGCGGGCGAGGCGGCGGGCGAGCCGTTGCTGGAGACTCAGAGCGCGGCGCTGGCGGCGCTGCGCGAGGCCGGGTTCCTGGTCAATTCCCATGCGCGCACGGTGGAGTCCATCGCCGAGGTGCTCCAGTTCCTGGCCGAGGCTGAGGGGTTGCGCGACAGTCTGCCGTATGAGATCGACGGCGTAGTGATCAAGGTGGACGCGGTGGCGCAGCAGCGCCGGCTGGGATTTACCGGCAAGGCGCCGCGCTGGGCGATCGCCTACAAGTTCCCCGCGCGCGCGGCGACCACCCGCCTGCTGGAGGTGACCTTCGGCGTGGGACGGACGGGCAAGATTACCCCGGTCGCGGTGCTCGCTCCGGTTTCCATTGGAGGGACTACGGTCACCCGCGCCACCCTGCACAATCCGGATGAAGTGCAGCGGCTGGGGGTGCGGATCGGCGATTTTGTCTCCGTGGAGCGGGGCGGCGACGTAATTCCCAAGATCACCGAAGTGGTCAGTGACGCGGCGCACCCGCGCGGCGATCAGGAGATCGTCTTCCCGAGCGTCTGTCCCCGCTGCGGGGAGGGCCTGGTGCGCGCGCCCGGCGAGGTGGATTTGCGCTGCGTGAACGCGAGCTGTCCGGCGAGGCTGGAGGAAGAGTTGCGGCACTTTGCCTCGCGTGGGGTGATGAACATCGAGGGGCTGGGCGAGGTGATGGTGGCGCAGCTTCTGGGCCATGCCGTGGCGGAGAGCGCGGCAGCCAGCGGCGAAGACGCTGGGCAGGGGGCCAGGCTGGCCAGTGGGATGGGCGATGAAGGCCGGGACGGAGCGGATCTGGAGCCCACCCGTAGCGCCCTGGTGCACTCGATCGCCGATCTTTATGACCCTGAGAAGGTGAACCGAACCTCGTTGCTCAGTCTGGATCGGGTGGGGGAGAAGACGGCCGATGCGCTGCTGGAGCAGATTGCGCGGTCCAAGCAGCAGCCGCTGCAGCGGGTTCTTCTGGGGCTGGGCATACGCCATGTGGGAGAGCGAACGGCGCTGGCGCTGGCCGAGGAGTTTGGTTCGATCGATGCGATCATGGCGGCCAGCGTTGAGGATCTGACCCGGGTGAATGACATCGGTCCCAAGGTGGCCGAGACGGTGCGGGAGTTCTTCTCCAGCCCGCGCAACCGCGCGCTGGTGGAGCGGCTGCGCGGCTACGGCCTGACTTTCACCGCGGAGCGCCGGGTGCGGGGAAGCTCGCTGAGCGGGCTGACGTTTGTGCTGACCGGGACGCTGCCCACGCTGACCCGGGAGCAGGCGACAGAACGAATTGAGTCGGCCGGAGGCAAGGTGGTGGGGTCGGTAAGCAAGAAGACCAGCTTTGTCGTGGCGGGCGCCGAGGCTGGATCAAAGCTGGAGAAGGCCCAACAACTCGGTGTGCCGGTGATCGATGAGGCGGAGTTGCTGGCTATGACTCCCGGCGACCCTGCTCTGGTTTAACCGTCTTTTATTCAACGCCGGGAGCGGAATGGATTAAGCTGAACGCGGACGCGGGCGTTTCGACGCGAACGGGAGAGTGTGTGAGTCAGGTAGTCTTCGTCCTGGAAGATGAGGCAGACATTAGGCGACTGGTGCAGTTCCAGTTGGAAGGAGCCGGGTACACCGTGAAGGCGTATCCGATGGTGGGAACCATGGTTCAGGACGCGGAACGGCTGCGGCCTGCGTTGTTTCTGCTGGATATTATGGTGCCCGGCGGCGATGGACTGGACCTTTGTCGCAGGCTGCGGCAGAATCCTGCCCTAGCCAGCGTGCCGATCATCTTTTTGACCGCTCGTGCGGCGGAGAATGATCGTGTTCATGGGCTGGAGCTGGGCGCCGATGACTACATTACAAAGCCTTTTGCGATGCGCGAGCTGCTGGCCCGGGTCAAGGCCGTGCTGCGGCGGTTTGAACGGCCGGTGGAGACCGCCGGTGCGCCGCCGGTGCTGACCATTGATACGCTTGAAATCGATGGCAACTCGATGCAGTTGCGGGTGAATCAACAACTGGTGACGACGACGGCCACCGAGTTCCGGCTGCTGGATTACCTGGCGCGTCATCCCGGCAGGGTCTTCAGCCGCGATCATCTGCTGGATGCGGTGTGGGGCGATGCGCGCTTTGTGACGCCGCGGAGCGTGGATGTCTACGTTCGCCGCATCCGGGAGAAGATTGAGGTGGATCCGGAGATGCCCCGGTTCCTGAAGACCATGCGCGGGGCCGGTTACCGATTTGATCTTCCCCGGGTGAAAGAGACTCCTACCGGCCAGGTTGGTGGTGCGGCCGGTCCGGCGGTTTCTGCGAGAACCACGGCGACCGAGTAGGCTTCTACCATGGGATCCTGGTTGCGAAAGAGCCTCTACTTTGCCCTGCTGTGGCGGATGCTGCTGGGTGTTTTGCTGGCCGTAGCCGCCACCATGCTGCTGCCGGCTCGGTGGATGGCTGTGTTTTCCGGGTTACTGATAGCGCTTTGGATGGCCGCATGGGCCAGGCGTCTGGTGACGCGGATTTTAGAGCAGATTGAGCCGGCAGCGGCCAGTGTGGCGGACCTGGAGAGGCGGTTGCCGGAGGCGCCCGTACGGCAGTTGGAGCCATTGATGCGCGCGCTGCTCAGCTCCCGGCGCCAGGTTGAGCAGCAGCTGGAGGCCAGCGCGGAGACGCGCAGGAAGCTGGAGGCGCTGCTGGACTCGATGCAGGACGCTGTCACAAGTGTGGACCGCACGGGTCGGATCGTTTGGTCCAATGTCTCCATGCAGCGGTTGGTGGCTCAGTTGTCAGGCAGCGTGCGCCCGGGCTATTCGCTGGTGCAGACCATCCGTTCGCCGCAGGTGCTGGAGTGCGTCAAGGAGGCGCTGGAGCACCGGACCTATGTAGAGGTTCGTCCAGCGCCGATGCCCATGGGAAGAACCTATGCCGTCAGCGCGTCACCCATGCCGGAGGGTGGGGCCGTGGTGGTGATGCAGGATATTACCCAGGTGGAGCAGGTGGAACGCACGCAGCGCGAGTTTGTCGCGAATGTGAGTCATGAACTGCGCACTCCCTTGACCTCAATCTCCGGTTACGTGGAGACGCTGCTGGAGGATGGGCGCGCCGCGCCGACCCTCACCCCACTGGTGCGAGAGTTTCTGGAGGCGATCTACAAGAGCGCCAGGAGGATGAGCCGGTTGACCGACGATCTGCTGGCCATGGCGCGGGTGGACTCCGGTGAGCAGAAGGTGAGGCCGCAGCCGGTAGCTGTGTCTGCTGTGCTGCGAGAGGCGAAGAGTGCCGTGGCCGGGCTGACGCGGGAGAGGCATGGGGTGTTGGAGATCGCTGAGGTTCCGAATCTGACGGTGGTCGCCGACATGGACGCTGTTTTGCAGGTGTTCAGCAATCTGATTGAAAATGCGTTCAACTACGGAGTCGGCCCTGGCGCGGCGCAGGCGGCCGATGTGGCCGGTCCGGATCCTTCCTGCGCCGAGCAGGCGCCGCAAGGAGCAAGAGTGGTGGTGAGCGCGCAGGCAGAGCCGGGCGCGCAAGAGGTACGCTTCTGCGTGCAGGACTTTGGCGCCGGCATTGCCTCGGAGCACCTGGATCGCCTGTTTGAGCGGTTTTACCGGGTGGATAAGACCCGCTCGCGGGAGTCTGGCGGCACGGGTCTGGGGCTGGCGATCGCCAAGCACCTGGTCGAGGCGCAGCGAGGAAGAATCTGGGTGGAGAGCGAGTTGGGGAGGGGAAGCCGCTTCTGCTTTACCTTGCCGTGCCCATCCCAGATGCCCACCGAATGAGCGGTCACCTCCCCGTGCCCGGATTGGCCGGCCCCGGCCACGGCCACAAATTGAGCTGAATCCATCCAGGGCCTCAGGCCGCTCTTGGCAGCGTCTGGCAGAGGGAAGGTTGCTGGAGAAGAGATCCCTGTGGAAGTCTCTGCGTTTTCTATGACGTTTCACGCTCTGTTCACAATCTGTTTCCAATTCATTCACAAAAAGTTGCGACGATCAAAGCTCGGACACAAGTGGCAAGACGCTTGAAGCAGGACTGCGGGTCCCCCTCCCGCCTTAGCCACGGCCCGAGAGGAATGATGAGTCCAACTCGCTTGATGAGTCCAGTTCTGATGTTGACGTTGATGCTGGGGATACAGCTTCAGATGGCTGCCCAGACAACCGATACCAACCTCTCCCAACAGAACGTCGCGCCCTCCAAACCTCACAAAGAGACGCCCGAGCAGACCGAGTTGCGCGAGATGCGCCAGGCGTTGGAGGCCCAGCAGCAGCAGATCAATGAACTGAAGCAGCAACTCCAGATGAGAGGTGGCGGGGCGGCCTCAGCCCAGCAGGCTGCCGCGGCGGCGGGTGCGGCTCAGCAGGCGGCTGCCTCGGCGACGGTTGCCGCCCAGCAGGCCGCTGCCGCCTCCACAGGCACGGCTCAGCAGGCGGCTGCGGCTGCAACAACGGCCCAGCAGGCCAAGCAGGCCGCCGAGCAGAGCAACGCCAAAGGAGATGCGGCCCTGGGTGGGTTAGCCCAGTTGCAGAGTGCGCAGGCCAACCTGAACCAGACCGTGATTTTGACTGATCAGCAACTTCGTCACGAGACCGAATCGCCTACAGCCGTGCACTACAAGGGTGTGGACATCACGCCAGGCGGCTTCGCCGCATTTGAAGGTGTGTGGCGGCAGCACTCCACAAACTCAGACATCAACACGCCGTTTAATGCCATCCCGTTTCCAAGCGCGAATGAAGGCCATGTCAGCGAGTTGAACTTCTCCGGACGTCAGAGCCGGCTCTCCATGCTGGTGACAGGCGATGCCGGAAGCTACCGGCTGGCCGGCTACTACGAGATGGACTGGTTGGGCACCGGCACCTCGTCCAATAACAACCAGAGCAACAGCTATGTGCTGCGTCAGCGGCAGATTTGGGGTCAGGGAGCTTTGCCCAGCGGCTTTACCGTAACCGGCGGCCAGATGTGGTCTCTGACCACTGAAGACCGCAAGGGGACCGATGCGCGAACCGAGATTCAGCCGGAGACGATTGATCCACAGTACTTGGTCGGCTATACGTGGACACGTCAACCGGAGCTTCGGGTGCAGCAGCGCTGGGGTAACTACGACACGGGAGCGTTCACCATCGCCGCCGCTGCGGCGCAGGCGCAGATCACCAACTTCACGGCCGCCGGTGACATACCCACTCAGTTCTTCTTTGGCGGACCCGGCAATAGCGGCGGACTTTATAACGCCGCGCAGTCCATAGGAGCAGGGAACACCCCCGGAAGCAGCGCGATTACCACCTACGCCAACAACCTGGCTCCGGATTTCATTGTGAAGGCGGCCTACGATCAGCCGTGGATTCACGTCGAGTTCGGCGGTATCGCCCGCTTCATGCGTAACGAGTTCTTCCCGGCGACTCCAGGCACGACCGTCAACACATATACCTACGGCTCCACGCTCACCAGCAATACTGCGCCGGCGGGCGGCGCGTTTGGCGCCATCCGCGTGTACCCAACCCGGAACTGGGAGATCGGGATCCAGGGGATGGGAGGGCCCGGCGTAGGACGTTATGGCTCGTCTCAGCTTGCAGACGCAACGCTGAAGCCGGATGAGAAACTGGAGCCGATCCGCAACTACCATGGCATGTTCAGCCTGGTAGGGCACCCCACCCGCAAACTGGAGGTGTTTACCTACTACGGCGGCGAGTATGACCAGCGCACGGTCTATCCGGTCACGTTTGGAACTACGACGGAACTGATCGGTTATGGTCCCCAGACACTCAACGACACAGGTTGCTACAACCTGCCCAGCAGCATACCGACCGCCGGCGGGGGTGGTTCCCTCGTAGCCCCCAACTGCGCCTCTCCTACGCGGTACATTCAGGAGGCGATGGGCGGTTTCATCTACCGCGTCTTCGACAGCGCGAGCAAGGGCCGGCTCCAGTACTGGGTTACCTACAGCTACATTCAGCGCAACCTGTGGTCTGGCGTTGGCTCTTCCACCACCCCGACCGGGCCGCGCGCGACTGAGCCGATGATCCACGTCAGCATGCGTTATTACATCCCGTAGGGAGAGAGTGAGCGGCGGGGGTGGGGGAGGATCCCCGCCTCTCAATTCAAGAGGTTGGTGGTGGTTGCAGCGGCGCCTGCGCAAGGGGGCTAGCATTCCCGGCCACAACAGAGTTGAGGGGGCAGGCCGAGCTGAACGACGCTTTCAAGGTGGATCGAGGCCGGTGAGCTGCATGTTCGGCTTAGATGGGCCGGCGATGGAGTGCGCCTGAGCGATGCGGAGACCGGCGAGATCAAGGCTCCGGAAGATTACGGCAAAGCGATCTTCGTGCCTAAGAGGTGATTCAGAGGAACCAAATGTTTACTCAAAAATCCGAATTCTTGTGCAGGCAGATGGGACCAGCACGGGAAGAGGCAGTATACGATTGGGATAGCGACGCATCCTATGCGACAGACGGGGCGTGTTGTGGAGCAGACCGGATTTTTCCTGATGGGTTGGCGGGTAAATTGGATGCGGCTGCGAAGCCCCTGGCGAACCCCCTCTTGCAGACGCACCGGGGACCACATCACGGGGAGGTTTGAATGATTCGGATCAAGTTCCAGCAGAGTCTCGATGAGTTGAAGGAACGCCTTCTGGTGATGGCCGGTCTGGTGGAGCAGGCGATCCAGCGCGCCACCGAGGCCTACACCTCCCGTGATTACAGCCTCTGCGAACAGGTACGGAACTCTGAGCCGACCATCAACCGAATGGAGTTGGAAATCGATCAACTGGCGCTGGACCTGCTGGCCATGGAGCATCCTTTGGCGGTGGATCTGCGGTTTATTCTGGCGGTGATCCACATCAACGTTGATCTGGAGCGGATGGGCGATCAGGCTGCCGGTATCGCCATGCGGGTGCTGGACCTGGGCCGGCAGTCCAAGGTCGATCTGCCCGTGGATATTCCCCGTCTGGCGCAGCTCGCCTCAGCCATGGTTCGCAAGTCCCTGCAGGCGTTCATCGAAGGGGATGCGGATCTGGCGCAGTCGGTGCTGATGCTGGACGACCAGGTGGATGAGATCAACCGCGAGGCATTTCACTCCCTGACCACCCTGATCAAAGGCCAACCGGACTCAGCTCCCCAGGCGCTGGATACGCTGATCATCTCGCGCAACCTGGAGCGCATCGGGGACCATGCGACGAACATTGCCGAGGACGTCATCTTCTGGGTGCGCGGCGCTGACGTGCGTCACCACGTTGTCTCTGTGTAAGTGCAGGCCTGACAGGCCTCTTCCCGCGGGCAGTTTGTGGACATGGGGAGCTTCCCCTTTTGCAACTCCCGGATGACGCGCTCCAGAGGCTCGGCGGCAGAGATGGTGTGTGGCCGAAACCTGGTGGACCGGAGTTCGCTTCTCCACGGACCAGTTTCGGCGCGACCGAAGCCAAGATGTACCCGGCCAGCCCGCAAAACTCCACCTGAGGCCACTCGGCGAACCCCGCAGATTCGATGAGCAAAACCCGCTGATGATTTGAGGGCTGAAAAGGTCCTGGATCCCCTCCCTCCCTCCCTCCGCATGTCCCGCTTGATGCCCAACCTGGCTCCCAGTTCCGGCTCCCGGTTCAGGCGAGCGAAAGGCCTGGCGGATGTAGTCTTCTAAAGTGGAGCGGCGTCTCTTGATGCAGGAGAAAAGACAGATCCGGGACCAAGAGCCTATGATGCCGCAGGAAGGTGTTCAATCTGGCCAGTTGCCGTTAGCAGAAACCATGCAGGAGAGCGTCACGCCCTTTGACGATATCGCCTCCGTTCATGCCCTCTACGAGGAGCGGATCTTCCGGCTTTTGCTGTTGTCCGTGCATGACCGTGATGTGGCGATGTCTTTGACGCAGGATACGTTCCTGAATGCATGGCGGACTCGCGCCAGCTTCCGCGGAGACTGCTCGATCGCCACCTGGCTGACGTATATCGCCATGAATCTTCTGCGCAGCCACACGCGCACGGAGTACTTCCGATTCTGGAAGAAGGCTGCCGCTACCGCCGTGAGCGCGGAGGATCTCAAGGCCCAGTTGCCGCATCCCGCGCGGTCAGCGGAGAGCAGGTTGATGGCGCAGCAAGAGTTGGAAAGAGTTTGGCAGAGGGTGGAGAAGCTGTCCAAAGCGCAACGGTCCATCTTTTTACTGCGCTTTGTCGAAGAGATGGAGCTGGCAGAGATTGCCAAGGTGATGCAGATGCCGGTGCCGACCGTCAAGAGCCATCTCTACCGGGCGCTGGACCACGTCCGGAGCATCCGGATGGTGGGATCCGATTCAAACGCAGGAAGGCGCCTGAAGTCGCGCCGCGGCAGCCGGCGAGGCGCAGAGAAAGCCTCCACGAATCAGAGGGTGAACGAGGGGGCCGAGGCCCATTCGCTCGACGATTCCGTAATGCAACCCACTCCGAGAGGGGGAAGACGCAGATGAATCACGACGACCTCATCAGGAAAGATCGCATGAACAGACAGGAAGGGGAATTTGGGGCTGAAGAACAACAGCCGCACTTGAGCAGCGAAGCCTTTGATCTCTTGCTCTCCGGTGCGGACTCGCCGCTGCACTCCGCCCATCTGCAAGTTTGTTCGGCCTGCCGCGAAGAGTTTGAGGAGCTGCGCCGGACGATGAGCCAGTTGCAGGCAGCGCTGATCGGCGCGGCGGCAGAGCACCGGCGCCGCGCCATGATGCCGGCGCCGGCCCACCGGACGTGGCGTTCGATGTGGGTACTGTGGGGCCTCACGGCGGCGTCGGCTCTGCTGTGCGTCTTTGGATCCATGTTCTATTCCAATGGCCGGCCACTTCCCTTCGCGGCAGAAAGGCCGCCGGTCACTGGGCAGAAGCCCGCCCCTCGCTCCACCGCGGTTATGGGGAGCGTGGCGTCAATCTCACAAGCGACGGTCTCGGCGCCGCCGCGGCCTTCCGAGCAGATGTCGGATGCCCAACTGATGAGCGATATTGAACAGGACTTGAACTCGTCCGTTCCCCAGGCAATGCTTCCGCTGGCGGTCAGGGATGCGCCGCAGAGCCTGGCCGGAACAACTTCCAACTCGAAGGAGAACGAATGATGAGACGACGATCTCTTGCAACGCTTCTCGTGCTGGCAACTCCCATGGCGCTTGCGGCTCCCATGGCTTGCGCGCAGAGCGCGAGCCAGCCGGCTGCGTCAGCGCAGAGCGCTCCCGCACCGCCTCCGCCCGGGCCGCATGGTTGGGGCCCTCCGCAGCAAGGGTGGTATCTCCAGGGTCCGGGGTTTGCGCATCGAGATCGCCGTATGGGCCGATGGGGGCGCGGGGATGGCCTGCTCCCCATGGGCATGTGGTGGAAGGATCCCCAGATAGTGGCGTGGCTGGGGCTTACCGCCGAGCAGCAGAAGAAGGTGGGCGACACATTTTTGCAGAGCCGGCTGCAGTTGATTCACCTGCACGCCACGCTCCAGGAGCAGCAACTCATGCTGGAGCCGCTGCTGGACGCGACTCCTTTTGATGAGACCAAGGCGGTGGTGCAGATCGACAAGATCGCCGATACGCGGGCCGAGTTGGAGAAGACCAACGCCAAGATGCTGCTGGACTTTCGCGCCGTCCTCACGGCCGAACAGTGGACCAAGTTGAAAGATCGCCGATTTGCCCATAGGCCGGGGCCTTGGGATGGCGGGGGCTCTGGCGCCAAGGGAGCCGGACCGGGGATGCAGTAAAAAGGAACGGTGGCGCAAAACGCTGTGGGGTGGGTTGGAATGGGCCGGCGGGGCGCGTGCTGGAGCGGCCCGGTACTCTCAAGGCGCAGCCGCAAAGGAACAGTGCAGCGGCGCTGCAGGTGCGTGACACAAGACTGCGGTGAGCGTGATGCAAAACCTCAGCATTCGCGCCGGTGCGAGCAGCAAAGAGGCGCGCCGCTGTGCTGCGCTTTCAAGGTTGTGGCCCTGCAGAAGCTGCCCAGGTTCACCAGAGAAGCTGAGCCTTTATTTTTATGCGCCGGCAGGTCTCTTCTCCGGGAGGCGGACAATCTGCACCGAGCAACCGGCGTGCCGCGCCACGAACTCCGCAACGCCGCCCAGAAGGAAGCGTTGCAGCCCTCGTTTTCCGTGCGAGCCAACCACGATCAAATCTGCGTGCCAATCGGCGGCGGTGTCGATCAGAACCTCACGGATGTCTCCGATCTTGACCTGGGTGCTGACCTTGAATCCCGCTCCGCGCAGATCCTTTGCCGTGTGCTCGACGAGGCGATGTGCGTACTCTCGCTGCCCCTCTAACTCCGGCGCATAACCGGGGTCCATCTGCGGAGGCGCCGGACCGACGGGTTGCAGCACGTGCAGCACCATCACTTCTGTTTCTTCCGCACGAAGTTGCTTCACCACCGCCCGGGACAGTTCTTTGGACGAAGTTGCGTCGTCCACTCCAAGTATCACCATCATGGCACGCATCTCCCAATGTCTTCATCATAATCAGTTCTTCTTCGAGCGATGTGGTCGCCGGCCACGAGTGCGCCGATTTGAGCAATGACGGCTTGCAGCGGCTCCAGTACGGATTACGTTCCAGGCAATCTCGCTGCGTTGCTGCGTCGCTCCGGTCTCCAAAGGACACAACCTGAGAGAAGCGTTGGAGCGGTCACCGAGAGCGATTCCGGGCTGCGTAATCTGTATCGTTTTGAAACTCCTATGGAGAGCCAAGTCGTTTCTAGCTGCGAGAGGTTGAACTTTGTTTCTTCCCTGCCGATAGATGTCCTTGCTGCCCAAGATTCACGGGAGAGCCCACTCGTGTAAACTCCACGCCTGCCAGGCAGCGGAGGCAGAGGGGATGGGCGGTTCCAGGTGGAAAGGGGAGGTTTGCGACGCATGCAGGGGATTGCAGAGTTTCTGCGCAACGTTCCCAGTCCGTTGATTCTGTTCGATGCGCGGGCCTTGGTTGCCTTTGCCAACCAGCCGGCATGCGATCTTTTGGGCTATCGACCGGAGGAACTGATCAGCAGGGCCATGGAGTCGTTGATTCCGCCGGCATCCAACGCGATCCATGGGAAGAAACTGTGGCAGATGGTGGAATCCGTGTGGCAGCCAGATGCGGTGCATCGCTCGGAAGTTGCTCTGGAGGTGGTGGCGCGTCACTCCGACGGTTCAGAGCTTCCCGTGGAGATGCGTCTGAAGTCCTATGAGGAGTCCGGCACACGCTACATATTCGCCTCTCTCTGTTCTCTTGCTCAGCCCAGGGAGGCGGAGAGAAGAGTGAGGCATCTGGAGCGAATCGCTTCCATGCGGAGCCAGATCAGCGCCCTGACCATACGCGCGAGAAGCAGGGAAAGACTGTTCCGAGGCGCCTGCCGGATCTTCGTCGATGTAAAGGTGTTCAGCCTTTCGTGGATTGCCTGTCCGGATCCCGGAAGTTTCGGCGTCCAATTTGCTGCTTGCCACAGCGAGCATGGTTCGGCTCTGAAATACATCGTCGGGCAGGGAGAGGCGCTGCTGGCGGAGGAGATAAGCAGGGTGCTGGCCACGCGCCGCCCGCTGTGGATTCATGATGGCCGGCTGGATCCGCCGGCTGCGCCGTGGCGAGAGTTGGAGATAAAGTTGCAAAGCATCTCGGCGGCGGGCTGCGAAGCCGACGCTGGGTCCAGATCTGCGTCCGGCTCGCTGGTGATCCTGCCGATTCAACAAGACGGCGTCACTGCGGCTGCGCTTGGTCTCCACTTCGGGGAGAAACCGGCCTTTGACGAGGAAGAGTGCCGGATGTTGGAGGAGTTGGCCGGAAACCTCTCTATGGCGCTCGACCACCTGGAACAGCGCGAGAAACTGCATCGGCTGGCGAGCTCTGATGTGCTGACAGGTCTGCCCAATCGTCCGCGATTCCTGGCTCGCGTCGCGCGCTGTCTGCGTAGCGCAAGAGATGGAGGGCATCGGTTGGCGGTGGTGCACTTCGATCTGGAGCGTTTTCGCAACGTGAATGAAAGCCTGGGACGTTCCGGCGGCGATGACGTCTTGAGGCAGGTTGCCGCATGGTTGATCGCCGAGACGAACGATTCAGGTATGGCAGCGCGCCTGGGTGGGGATCGCTTTGCCTTTCTCATCCCCGCAATCCCGGCACACGAGGACGTAGAGACTCTGATCGAGCGATGGGTGAACCGGTTCCAGGGGCATCTTTTTGGCGGATCGGAGGATCCCGTGCGGCTTGGCGTCAAGGTGGGGATCGCCATGTACCCGGAGGACGGAGATCATGCGTGGACGCTCTTCAAGCAGGCGGAGGTCGCCCTGAAGCAGGCCAGAACAGACGGAAATCGATACCTGTTTCATCTTCACCCGATGAGCGAAAGTGTCGCGGCCAACTTCGTTCTGGAGAATCAACTGCGCCGAGCCTTGGATGAAGACCAGTATGTCTTGTATTACCAGCCCAAGGTCAGCCTGCGCGATGGGACTCTCAGCGGAGCTGAGGCTCTGATTCGCTGGAACGATCCGAGCAGCGGACTGGTGCCTCCGAATCGCTTCATCCCTTTTCTGGAGGAGACCGGCCTGATCATCGACGTGGGGCGCTGGACTTTGGGCAAGGTGATGCAAGACGCCGAGCGCTGGCGACGCATGGGGCTCCCCGGGGTCAGGATCGCCGTAAATGTCTCCCCCGCGCAGTTGCGTCATCGACAGTTTCTCCGTGACATCGAATGGGCCGTCGGCCGCTATCCGGATGCTGCCTCGGGGCTGGAGCTTGAGATTACCGAAGGCATGATTCTGGAGGACATCGAACAAAGCACCAGCATCCTGAGCCAGATTCGCGCCGTGGGCGTCACCGTCGCCCTGGATGACTTTGGAACCGGCTTTGCGTCACTGCGAAACCTCTCCAGGCTTCCGTTGGATACTCTCAAGGTGGACCGTTCGTTTGTGACGGACATGATCGAGTCCCCGGCAAGAGTGAACCAAATCAAGGCGATTGTCGACCTGGCCCATGCCAAGCGCCTGAATGTGGTTGCGGAGGGCGTCGAGCGGGAAGAGCAGCTAAACCTTCTGAGGATGCTTGGCTGTGATGAGATGCAGGGCTTTCTGATCAGCAAGCCGGCGCCGTGCGAGATCTTTGAGGCCAGGTTCTTGTCCGGAGATCCTCTCTGGCCGCGGTCTCCGAGCCATGGTCAGGTCCCAACTTCCGGCAAGCTCACGAGCCCCTGGCCCAGCGCTGAAATGGAAGCCATGAGCAGAGCGAAGCCCCGCCTTGCCGGCGCCCGCATAAATTCACTCTGACGCCGTGGCGATTCGCTTCATGGATGACCACAGCATGTAGGTCCGCTTTTCCGTAAGCGCCGTGACTCCTGGATCCGTCCCTCCTTCGCAAGACCTGATCTTCCATCGTTACCTGGCTTCCTGTTGACCGCCGGCCGTCGCGGTTTTACTCGTAGCTCAGCCTCCTTTCAGTATGGAGTTGAGGGCAAGGCCTCAGCCCAGACAGTGCGTTTTCAGCTCCTGATCGACAGCTTTCAAAATAAAACCTTTCTCGATCTCTTTGAGCAACCCGTTATGTTCAGAATGTGTTCTCCTTACTTCTCCTTCGCGGGGTAGGGGCCAGGCTACAGAACACACCATGGAAAACAAAGGACTACCCACATCCGCAGGGATGCCAAACGATCCATCAAGATGAACTCGTATCAACTCCGCGGAAAGCATCCGCTGCTGCAAGCGTTGGTTTGCTTAGGGAGCCACCCTCCTTTTGATCCTCTGCGCAGCCCCCAAGTCGCTCCTCCCGCTAGAAGTTGAGCCAACTCGGAGAGGACGAGCGTCGCCTGGAGACTCAGCTCAGTAAAAGCCCAGACTTTGGCGCTGGAATTGTAGACGCCGGATCTCAGCCAAGCCCGTTTTCGATGCTGACCAAGCCTCGCATGCGCAGGAATTGCGCTTCACCGGACGGAACTCATTTCACCACCGCATCTACCCAAACCCAGCACGGGAAACGCTCGTAGCAAACCCTCCGAGGGCGCCCTCTTGCGGAACTAACAGCTAGTCAAAGAAGCAGTTACAAGTTATGGACTGAGGGCATGGACTTAATTTCTCTCGACCTGCCCAATGCGTTTATTGGTAAAACTCTGCGAGCATATTTATGCCTATACGGTGTTTTATATTGACACCCATTTTCGTGGAGTCTTACAGTTACTTCGTTGAGAATTCCGGCCGTAGCAAGATATATTTCACGTTCAGCGATGATAGCTTCTCCGGCTGGTGGCGTGTTGTACCTGTCATGGCATGGGCTAACCAGCCCTCGTTAACCGAAGCCCAGTTGATCCTTGATTCTCGATGAGCGCAGCACGTTTTCTGCTACAAAACTGTTTAGCACAAAACGTCGACCGCCAAATAAACTCGAACTCATTTGCATGACAAGATCTGTTCCGTCTATCCACGAGCAGCAGATTTTGCGCTGTACTTGAACGCGCTTGATAAGTGCTGCGCAAGCGCCAGAGAGAGACTGCCTGTTTCCATGCCCGAATTCCGACCCCAACCGAAGTCTCACAACAATTCAGAAGATATAAAGAGCTCTTGATCTTGCAAGCGTGAGAGAGGCCTGCGCCTTAGTGCGCCTCTGTCTATCTCCCAACCTCAAGCAGCTAAGTCAAAGAGGACGAAATATGAAGTCGCCTGAACTATCGCTTCGCAAAGACTGTACGATAACACCTTCACGGATCCATTCGTCCACGCTAAAAAAAGTGATACCTCCTTGGGATGCCATCATGACTTGTCCGATTCACAGCAGAGCCCACGGAGCCTGGCGAATGGTTTTTGTCCTTGTCGTAGCAGTTCTTGCCCTTTGCGCCGGTTCTCGCTCTGCAAGCGCTCAGGCATACGGTTCCATAAATGGAACAGTAACCGACCCTACAGGCGCCATTGTACCCAATGCGACGGTGGTCGCTACGGCTACCCAGACCGGCGCGCAGGCGACGACGACTACGAACGCCCAGGGAGAGTTTACTTTTCCAACCCTCCCGCCCACCAACTACAGTCTTACTGTCAACGCATCCGGATTTCGGACCTACCAGCAGACAGCCCTGGTGCTTCTGGCCAATCAGGCGCTAACCCTGAATCCCAAGTTGCAGCTTGGCGCAGCCAATCAAACCGTGAATGTCTCCGGAGCCACTCCACAAATCAACACTACAAATGCAACGATCTCTCAGGTGATCGGTCAGCGGCAAATCATTGACTTGCCATTGAACGGCAGGAATGCGGCGTCGCTGATTCTGTTGACCGCGGGCGTAGCCAATGCAACCAACGAAGGCTTCGGAATAAATGAGGGGGATAGCAAGACGTTTCCGGCCGCCGTTGTGAGCAGTTCCGATGGCACCTTGCCTGACCAACAAAATTATCTTCTGGACGGCGGCAATAACGTAGATGAGATGACGAATGCCAACGATCCGTTTCCGTTTCCAGACGCGTTACAGGAGTTCAGCGTGCAGACGACAAACTATGACGCGGAGTTTGGTCAGAGCGCTGGAGCCGTCGTCAACATAGTCACGAGGGCTGGTACAGAGAAGTTCCACGGCGACCTATTTGAGTTTCTGCGTAATACTGCCTTCGATGCGAGGCCATACTTTTCGACTACGCCTGTCGTGCAGAATCTGAATCAATTTGGTGGTGTGATTGGCGGACCAGTCATCATCCCGCATCTCTCCACCGGCAGGGCGACGCAGTTCTTCTTCGGCTATCAGCGCACGCAAGATCACTTTGCTTCCAGCGCCGGTTCAGCCACCATGCCGACCCCAGCAGAGGAAGGGCGGGCCACTGGCGAAAATTTCGCGGATTTCAGTAACTTGTGTGACACGGCGGAAGGGAACACTTTCAACACGAACGGCGTATGCGTAAGCCCGGGAGGAGCGCCTGTTCCCAGCCAACAGGTGCTGAATCCATTCACAAATGAGCTCTACCCCTTCAATCACATTCCCACGAGCGCCTTCGACCCGGCGGCTGTTGCAATGGAGAAAGTGTTTCCAACCTTTTCTGGAACCGAGGCGCCTGGCCAAATTGGCGGTCTTGTCCATTACACCTTACCCACCATCCAGAACTACAACGAGTTCGTGGCCCGCGTCGACCATCAGTTTGGCGCTACGGATCATCTCTTTGTGCGGTATTACTACAACTACTTCGATGCCCCGAGTTTTTACAATCCGACAAATCTGCTCGAGTATCTTCCGTTTGCCAACGACCGCTATCAGAATGCGGCCATCAACGAGGCGCACATCTTCTCGAGTTCGATCGTGAACAATCTGGTGCTCAACTATCAAAGAGAGTACTCGATCCGCGGCAATCCTCAGGGTAGTCCGTTTATCACAGACTTTGGCGTAAAAAACGTCTATCAGTACGCTGCGGCTGGACCGTACCTGAATGTGGATGTGACCGGCTACTTCGGGGTGACGGGGACAGCAACCGCCATCTTTGGCCGCAATGACTATAACTTCAACGATGTACTAGCATGGGTGAAGGGAAAGCATGACTTCGCCTTCGGCGGCCACATCGAGCTGAGCAAGTTCGATGCGACCAATGTGAATGCAGGCGATGGAAACTTCAGCTTTGCTCCCGTGAATAACTCGGTGGGATCGACTGAGTACCAATACCCAGACGCAATGGCGAACTTTCAGATGGGGTTTATGTCATCCTTCAATCAGGGAGACTACGAGCTGGTCAATGACCGCGCAAACTTTCCGTCTTTGTTTGCGCAAGATACGTGGAGAGCGACATCACGTCTCACACTGGACTATGGTGTCCGTTGGGAGGTATTCGAGCCGTGGCGAGACCTGCACAATAAGGAGACATATTTCAATCCCTCAAACTATGCAGAGGATAAAGGCACTCCTCAGTACAATCTTTCAAGTTTCGCTGGCGCCGGTGGTCTGCCGGCCGGCATGGTGCTCTCGGGAGATGCCGGGTACCCAAGATATGGTTTATACAATCAGTATTCACATTTCATGCCTCGTCTTGGCTTTGCCTATGATGTCTTTGGGAACGGACAGACTTCTGTGCGTGGCGGCTTCGGAGAGTTCTTCCAGGACCGTTTGGAGTCATGGATGAACCTGTCGCAATCGACCGATGTCCCCAACACTATTTCGCTGAGCTTGACAGACCCTGGAATGTATAGCACTACGCCTGGCGCCAATCCTGGTGGTCCGTTCAGCAATCCATATTGCATTGGCTGTTCGGCTGGAGCGGTAAGCAATCCGTTCCCCTATACGTTACCGTTTGGGAAGTCACAGGTATTCCCAAATGCGTTCGCGGTCACGGAATATAATCCGTCTACGTTCCAGACGCCGGTGACTTATGCGTGGAACTTGACGTTGCAGCAACAGATGACCCCGAGCACCATGCTGCAGCTCAGTTATGTCGCTAGCGCATCGCGCCATCTGATCATCGATCTTGAGACGAACCCCGCGGTGAATAATGGGGCTTCGTTGGGCGATAACTCGAGAAGAGTCTACAATAGCGCACCGACGATTGGGCCATGTGTGACGACGGCTGGATGTCAATCCAGCTATTCCAACATTGTACTTGGCGATACAAGCGGCGCATCGAGCTACAACTCCCTACAGGCGAAGCTGCAAAAGGCGATCTCCCACGGGTTGTTGTTTGTAGCGAACTTTTCGTGGTCCCACACGCTGGATGACATGCCATTGGCAATGTTCTCAAACACGGAAGACATCAACGTGGACCAGTCCTATGTGTATCCTCTGTATCCTGCGAATGCGACGGGTATTCCTGCCGCGGCTCGGGTGAAGAACATCAAAGCGCTGGATACCGGCAATGCACAGATCGATCATCCGGTAATATTCAACGCATCCTATGTGTATCAGTTTCCCACGCTGCATCAGGGAAGCCGGATCCTGCGGGGTGTGTTGAACGGATGGACGACGAGTGGCCTGGTGGAGACTCAGTCCGGTGATGCATTGACGGCAATTGACGCCTTCGTGGATAACTCTCTAACGGGCCTGCTCCAAGACCGAGCGCAGGAGAATTACAGTCTGCCGAAGTACAGGAGAGGATCTGGCCTGGGCGACTGCCCTGCTGGAACGCCATGCTACAACTGGTACAATCCGGCTGCGTTTTCGGTGCCGATCCAGGATGGGCCGGGGACTGGCTTTGGCAACGTCGTGAAGGGGTCGCTCCGCGGACCGCGCCTGACCAACTGGGATGCGGATGTTTTGCGGAACTTCCATATTCATGCCAAGAGCTATCTGCAATTCAGAGCTGAATATTACGATGTGCTCAATCACACGGAACTGGGCGATCCGAGCCTGTATACTGTACCCGATTCCAGCAGCACGTCCTTTGGAACGATTACCAGCACCGTAAACGACCCCCAGGGAAACCCGCTTGCTCGCGAGGCCCAGTTCGCCCTGAAGTACGTCTTTTAGGAGGGGTATGCGCTTAGAGTCCAGTTGCGCGGATGCCCCTGGGAGCTTGCACGGGTGAGATGCCGGAACGGCCGGGCCTTCACGAATGACCGGATGAGGAAGATTGCTGACGGGGAGGTGTTGCTGGGTTGCAGGATGAGCAAACTCCCCGTGGCCGTTCCGGCGGAGGTAAGTGCGAGCTTGCTTTCCTGAGCTTTGCGCTTGATCTGAAATCTCGACCGGCAAGGGGTGGTCGTTCTTTTGCCTCGCGGTGAAGATCCGTGATCTGCCGCAGGGCTGACTGGTGGTCGCGGCCAGATCAGAAACAGGTATCCCTGCTCTGGATACGGGACCGAAGCTTCCGGCGCCGGATGATGACGGCGCCAGGATCCGGGCCCCTCGCGGCCGAAACCGAATGCATCCCAGGCTAAGCCAGAAGAGCCCCTGCCGTGGATCGGCAGAGGCGCACCGAGCATCTCTGCTCGCCAAGGGACAGGGGATGAAGGATTAGCTTCTCTTGCCTATCAGCATGGAAATGTGAAGATGAGGCTGGGTGCGATCTGGCCCCAGGCAGCGTAAATGTCCGTGGGCCATCCCCTCTGATGGAGCTATCTATACCCAAGATACACAATGGCGAAAGTCGTTCAGCTAGTTGAAGATACGTCCAGCTTGACCCCGGCCCACTGGTTCCAAACTTCAATGAACCGGAACCACAAACAGTTTCTTGATGGCAATTGTGCTGCCCCCCCTTTGGAAGTCAAGTCCGAAGTTTTCTGTAGAATCCACTCCTGAGATCTGTTCGTTTCTGTTCCTGTTGGTTGAGCAGTGCCGTCTCCGCCATGCTCTGCCCGACCCCACTAGCAGCATCGACCCCAGCTCGAACTTCAGCGCGAACCCCCGGTTCTCCGCTCCTCATCTTCGTGCTCCTTCGTCAGGAAGACAGTCCCCCAACGAGATAAGCTTTGCGCAGGCAAGGCCAGCCCACCCCGCAAACTTCCCAGAAGCGACCAATCCCCCCCCCGTCTGATATTGTTTGCCTATTGACAAAGCCGCGACCGTTCTTGTAGCGTTCTTTTGCGCGGTCGGCTAGCATTCCCGTTGTCTCGATATGATATGGCTACCCCAGGCGTCAATTTGCCCTGCCTCGGCAAAAGCTTCGGGCACTTCCCGCATAGATCTGTTGAGGGCGGAAGAATCGCCCCCGGGATCTTCTGGCCGAACCCACGATTCGGGCTGCCGTGAAGTTACAGCGCCCTAAACAAGCAAGTGGGAGGCGGTAGTAGCGGGGCAAAATTATGCCCCCGTCGAGTCTTCGGGCCCCGCGGTTGGCGACGCCACCTCCAGATCGAGGCGACGACTGCGAGTCTAGATGTCGTCCACCATCGTCGTCGATGCGTTTCTAGTGATCCTGCTCATCAACTGCCTGCTATCTTTCCCGTGAGGAGCCACCACATAAGCAAAAAATTGAACTGAAAAGTCTACCGCGGACGACAACTTCTGGTCGAAGCGCCTGAACCCTAAAATTCGTGCTAAACGCAGTACTCCCAGAAGCATAAGATGCACCAAACTCCAGCTTGAACCGAAATGAGGTTACGTGATGAATCTGAATAGCCGTCAACAAAGGAAATCCTGGCAGCAATGCAGCAACGTCAACACAGCACCCAACCGCGTTCCAAGTTTACCTAGAAATATTTTCGCACTGCTCTCGCTCGCCTTAACAATTTCCGTAGCAGTTCTGATCGCTCCTTGCAGCGGCCACGCGCAAACAAACCTAAGCAGCATCGTTGGAACGGTGACTGACAGCGCTGGCGCTGCCGTCACGAACGCCACAGTGTTGGCGACAAATCTCTCGACGACAGCTACCCGGAGCGTTAAGACCAACTCACAAGGGTCTTACTCCATCCAAGCCCTACCCACCGGGGACTATGCGCTTAGCGTTTCCTCGGTGGGATTCAAGACGTCAAAGTCCACAGTCACCCTTACCCTGAATGGAGTCACCGCAAACTTTATCCTGACAGTCGGCTCTGTCTCTCAAAGCGTAACCGTCACCTCAGCGTCTGGATCTGTAGCATTGCAAACGGAAAGCCACGACATTTCCCAAACGGTCACGCCGGTCCAACTCACAAATCTCCCTAATACTCAAGGTGTGAGTGTCCTCAGCATGGCCGTTCTTGGACCCGCCTCTCAGCCCGGGAACGATTTTGGAAACGGCAATAATGGAGACGAGGGCTTCTACGGACAGACCGGGAATACAGTCAATCTTGCCGGGCTCGGGAATGCGCACACCCAGTTTTTGCAGGATAGCGTGGAAAATGTAAATCTTTTGACCCAAACCGCAAATGTCGTGGCTCCAGAAGATGCGGCGTCCGACGTAACAACGATTGTAAATAATGCGCCCGCACGATACGGTCAACCATCCGTCGTCAACGTCATCACGAAGTCCGGCACTAACAGATTCCACGGCATGGCGTACGATTTCCTGCAAAACAGCGCTATGAATGCAACGAATTATTTTGCCGTTCGGAAGCCGCCCTTGCACTATAACCTTTTTGGCGCAGACCTCGGAGGAAGAATTCTCAAAAATAAACTATTTGGATTCTTTTCCTATAACGGCCTCAGAAGCACTTCGTACGGCGTCGCAGAATACCGGGTGCCGACATTGGCGGAAAGAAGCGGCGATTTTGCAGATGATAACATATCTGGCACTATTTACGATCCATTAACATATAACCCATCAACTGGCAGCAGCTCGCCATTTCCTGGAAATATCATCCCAACGAGCCGCTTCAACCAATTTGGGGAACTTTGGCTCCAAAACTACCCGATGCCCAACTATCCTTTAGGCGTGCTAAATATTAACTACATCGCCAATATGCCCGATACCGCTACGAGTGATACGGAACTTGCGCGGGGAGACTGGAATATGTCATCAAAGAATCAAGTAACAGCAACGTTCTTTCATTTCTCGAGCACAATCGGGTCGACGTATCTTCTGCCAACCGCATCTAACCCAGGCTTCGGCCAGTTTTATGACACTTCTGGGACGAATGCAATGTTGCAGGACACGTACATTATTAAGCCTAATATTATAAATATCGCTAAAATAGGACTCAACAGAGGGCAAGTTCTTGAAACTGTCCCTGGGGTAGGCGTGAAAGATTACGCGCAATCCTACGGCCTCAATAATGTCAACCCACAACCACAACAATGGGCACCACCTACAGTTAGCATCACGGACTATAGTAGCTTTGGTGCACCATATGCGCCACAGGGCGCCCTCCAGAATCGCTTTCAGTACGCCGATGAGGTCGATTGGGACGTGAAAAATCACAGTATCGCCTTCGGCGGAGAATTTGTTCGCTCCCAATTTGACGGCAATTGGGTTGTCCTGAACAACGCAGCGTACAATTTTGACGGTAGTGCGACATCCCAATACATTGACGGACAGCGCAGCAGCACGAGCACAGGGAACGGCTTCGCTGACCTGTTGCTTGGGTATCCTCAATCAGCAGAAGTAGCAGATGGGATATCGATCGCAGATTTTCGAGGATCTGACGTCGCTGCCTATGTGCAGGATGATTGGAAGGTTCGCCCTAATCTGACGCTGAACATCGGATTGAGATATAACTTCGATGATCCACCAGTTGCAAATAACGGTAAAAGCGCCCTGTATAATCTTGCTACCAATTCACCCGTCCCTGGAACCTGGAATACCAACTATTTTGACTGGGGACCGCGATTTGGAATGTCCTGGAGCGTGAACAAGAA
>DAHWOF010000205.1 GCA_027335345.1 Granulicella sp.
TGCGGATTGTCGACCCGGAAGATGCGTACACCGCGTTCGATCCAGAATAGGAAGACGTTGCACAGCGCATCCCAGAGACTGCGCCAGTCCGTGGACTCGAAGTTCAATGGATAGATGTCCTGATACTTCTTGGGAGGATTCTCTGCGTATTGGATGCTGCCGTCGGGGCGGTGCTTGAACCATGCCGGATGCTGCTTGACCCAGGGGTGGTCGGGACTGCACTGAAAGGCGATGTCGAGGGCGAGCTCCATGTTGTGTTCCCGCGCCGTACGCACCAGGTGGTCGAAGTCGGAGAAGGAGCCAAGGTCGGGATGGATATCGGTGTGGCCTCCCTCACCAGCGCCCAGGTGCCTGTTCCCAATGGCCCACGGGCTCCCAACATCGCCAGGCTCTGGCGTCGTGGAGTTGTTGCGTCCCTTGCGGAAGGTCGATCCGATGGGATGGATGGGCGGCAGATAGAGCACATCGAAACCCATCGCCGCAATCTCTGGAACCAGTGCGGCCACATCGCGCAGGGTTCCATGCTGGTGGGGCATGGATGAGGTGGAGCGAGGGAAAAGTTCATACCAGGAGGAGAAGCCGGCTCGCTCACGGTCGATCCATAGAGGGAACTCGATGGCGTGACGGGTAGCGAACCTGAGGTCGGGGTAGCTTCGCACCAGAGCGATCAGGGAGGGGTTGAGAACTCCTTTCGGGGCAACGGGATTGGGATAGAGGGAGAGGTTTTGATCGGCCAGGGTGCGAAGCTCCGCGGCTACGCCCTGGATCCGCGTGGCATCCATTGATTTTGGTTTGCAGCGTGCTGCGGCTGCATCCAGAAGGCCGGCGCCGATGCGGAGGGCCAACGGGATCTCCTGCTCGGAGTCGGACTGCGCAGCCAGGCGCTTGGCAAGGTCATGGAGCCAGGTATCGAAGTGATCGACCCAGGCTTCGATGGTGAAGCGCCATAGACCGAGTCTGGAGATGTCCTTGGGATCGGAGGCGGACAAAGTAGCCGACCAGAGATCGTTGCCGAGTTGAACAAACGGGACCGACTTCCACCGGCGCTGGGTGTGATGGCGATAGAGAAGCTGTGCGGCGACGCGATCGTGACCATCGGAGAAGATGGCTGCAGTAACGGTGATCTCTTCTCCCAGGATACCTTTCACTGGGTAGCGTCCGTTGTCTAGACTAGGCTGAACCTCTTCGACAACAACTCTCCTGCGGCCTTCGGCTGGTTTCATGCGGGATGCGACTCCTTTGGACCTCTGTACAAATGGTAATGGACAGGGCGGCGACTGCGAGACGGCTGAGGGGCCGGCGCAACCTTAGCCCGAGGGCTACTACAAGATAAGATGGTAGGGTGAGGGCAGTCTGTGACGAATGATTTTCTTTCAAGGCCGGCCAGCGAGGAGAAGCCGATTCGCACCATCAGCACCCGTGAGGTATATCGGAACCCCTGGTGCCGGGTGCGAGAGGACGTCATTGAGCGCAGGTTGTGTTCACAGGACTCAGCCAGGTTCGGTATCTACGGGGTCATGGAGAAGGAGCCAGCGGTAATCGTGATTCCTCTGGAACGTACAGAAGAAGGCGAATTTGTATGGCTGGTGCATCAGTATCGCTATACGGTGGGAGCCAGCTTCTATGAGCTTCCCCAGGGAAGTTGGGAGGTTGCGGAAGTCGATCCTCTGGAACTGGCGCGGGGAGAACTGGCCGAAGAGACCGGGTTGCGCTCCCGGCAAATGACGCTGCTGACAGATCTCTGGATCGCCTATGGAGCAATGCGGCAGATCCATCACGTCTTTCTGGCTGAAGGTCTCAGCCAAGGCGAGACGCAGCGCGACCCCGAGGAGCACGATATGACGGTGCACCGGGTCGCGGTTCATGAATTCGAGGCCATGCTTCTGGATGGACGGGTGATGGACAACTGCACAGCCGCCGCTTGGGGAGTGTACCGTGTCTGGCGGGAGCGACAGGGCGAGGCGGCGCCGCTCTGAAAGAGGTTTCTGCAAGACCATGCAGGCAGGTCATGCGAGCGAAATAGCCGAAGGATCGAAGTTCTAGGGTGTAGACCGTTTTTCAGGCTAGTTCACGCGCTTCGAGCGGCGGGACATGAAGTCCATCAGGAGATAGTTGCCCAGGGTCTGGGGAGTGGTGAAGTACGCCTTGCCGCGGCACATCGCCGACATCTGCTGCACGAACTGGACAAGTTGGAAATCATTGGCCAGCATGAAGGTGTTGATCATGATGCCGGAACGCTTGCAGCGGCTCACCTCTTCCAGTGTCTCCGAGATCACTAGAGGATCAAGGCCAAAGGCATTCTTATAGATCCGGCCGTCAGCCATGGTCAGCGCCGAGGGCTTGCCGTCAGTAATCATCACGATCTGCTGCATGTCCTTGCCGGAGCCGCGAAGCACGCGCTGGGCCACCCGCAGCCCCTCCCGAGTGTTGGTGTAGTGCGGCCCCACCTTGACCCGCGGAAGTTGGGAGAGGGGAATGTGTTCCGCGGAGTCATGGAAGAGCACCAGATCGATGGAGTCGCCGGGATACTGCGTGCGGATCAGATGAGAGAGGGCCATGGCCACGCGCTTGGCCGGGGTGAAGCGGTCCTCGCCGTACAAAATCATGGAGTGGGAGCAGTCCAGCAGAACCACGGTGGCGCAGGAGGATTGGTAGTCCGCCTGCTGCACTTGCAGGTCAGAGTACTCCAGGTTGATGGCGCCGTTGGACGAGGGTCCGCCCTCGCGAGCGAAGAGGTTGGAGAGCGTTGCCGTGATGTCCAGGTTCAGGCTGTCACCAAACTCGTAGGGCTTGGAGGAGCCGTTGGTCTCGACTCCGGCCGCCTCGTGGTGGGTATCGTGACGGCCCAGGGAGGACTTGCCCAAGGGCCCCAGAAGATCGCGCAATGCCTTGTATCCAAGAAAGTCCAGGCCTTTGGCGGTGATTTCGAAGCGGGCCTCGCTGCTGTTGCCCTCCCCGGCTGAGCCCTGGCTGTCGGAGGTGTCCTCCGCGTTGAGATAGGCCTCCGCCTTCATGCGCTCGATGATCTTGTCGATGAGATCTTCCACCTGCTCCGGGTCAAGTTGATCAAACTGCTCCTGCGACTCCTCATCCAGGAGCTCACCAGACTCCAGGGCTTGGCGTATAGCCTCGCGCAGGCTCTCCATGGAGTCGTCCGGGTTGGAGAAGGACGAGTAGGGATCCTCAAAGCCAGAGTCCAGCAGAAAGTCCGAGAGGGCCTGTAAAAGGTCCTCAAGGTCCAGGCTGGAGGAGATGTCGCCGGTGAATCGGGTGTAGCGAGTGAGCTTCATGGTAGCCAAGGGTGGAAGGTAGAAGGAGCGCCCGATTGGGTAGAGAGAGCCTCCTATAGATTAGACGCTCGCTGAGGTTTGCGGATGCCGCTCCGCATTTGATCTTACGCCGAACCCAGGCAGGCAGTCTGGCCCGTCTGACTGGCGAGCAGGTAGGGAAGTACAGTGGGAAGTTTTTCGCTGGACACCAATATTCGCGCAGGTTCTCCGTTAAAATAGGGGCTTGGAATCCTTGACCGGCCGGAATGCCGGGTGGGTCTCCGAGGCGAACCCATCCATTCTGGCGAGTCGCGGGACCGCGATGAGCCAGGGATGCAAGTCTAGCGACGGATAGATAGGAACACGGATCTTGACTGGATGAGACGGGTAGGCGGATTCGGCAAGCACTTTTCTCCCCTGGCGGACCATTCTCGCCTTTCTCGAATCTCATCATCCACTCAACTCTCCCAACCTTCCCCACTCGCTTAGGAACGGCATGGCACAGGCTACCGTCGTCACAGCAAAAAAGACGCCCAAAATGGACTCCGAGGATGAGTTTCATCACGAGCCGTGGGTGCCGCGGTTCAACCCGTGGATCATCACGCTGACGGTGACGTTGGCTACATTTATGGAAGCCCTGGACTCAAGCATCGCCAATGTGGCGCTTCCGCACATCGCCGGCTCGCTGGGCGCCACTTATGAGGAGGCAACCTGGGTGCTGACCTCCTACCTGGTCTCCAACGCAATTGTGCTGCCCATCAGTGGCTGGATTGCCAACCGGATCGGCCGCAAGAACTTCTATATGAGCTGCGTGGCTATCTTCACGCTGTTCTCCTTTTTGTGCGGTCTGGCAACGTCCCTGTCCATGCTGATCGTGTTGCGGGTGATTCAGGGAGCAGCGGGCGGAGGGCTGCAGCCGAGTGAGCGCGCCATCCTGGCCGATACCTTCGCTCCGGAGAAACGCAGCATGGCGTTCAGCATGTACGGTATGGCTGTGGTGCTGGCGCCGGCGATCGGGCCTACGGTGGGAGGATGGATCACGGACAACTTTACCTGGCGATGGATCTTCTTCTTGAATATTCCGGTGGGCATTCTGTCCCTTCTGCTCACCAGCCGGATTGTGGAGGATCCACCTTATCTGAAGAGAGTGCGAGCCAAGCTCGGCAGCATCGACGGCATTGGCCTGGGATTGCTGGCGCTTACGATTGGCTCGCTCCAGATCCTGCTGGATAAGGGGCAGGAGGACGACTGGTTCGGATCGCACTTCATCGTCACCTGCGCCATCGTAGCTGGATGCGGTCTTGTCGCCTTCCTGTACCGGGAGTTGACCGCTGAGCATCCGATCCTGGATCTCTCTTTGTATACCCGGCGGAACTTTGCCATGTCCCAGATCGTGATGCTGATCATTGGTGCGGCGCTCTATGCTACGACGGTGATGATCCCCCAGTTTCTGCAGGTCATCATGGGTTATACGGCCACCGAAGCCGGATTGGCGCTCTCGGCCGGCGGCCTGGTGCTGATCACCATGTTTCCCATCGTGGGCTATGTGGGCCAAAGGGTGGATCCGCGCTTGATGATCACCTATGGATTCACCTTGCTCACCATCGGCATCTGGAGGATTGCAGGGGTTTACCCGGGAATCACCTTCTGGGATGCAGCCAGTTGGCGGGTGGTGATGGTGCTGGGCATGCCATTCCTCTTCGTTCCCATCAGCGTGATGAGTTATGTAGGCATTCCCCAGGAGAAGAACAACGAGGTCTCCGGCATGACGGCGCTCGCGCGCAATATCGGAGGCAGTATCGGGATCTCCTTTATCAGCACGATGCTGGCCAGGCGAGCGCAGGTGCATCAACACTACCTTGCAGCCAACGTCTATAACGGGTCCAACGCCTATCAGTCGCTGTACCAAGGCATAAAGTCTTCGCTGGAGACCAGTGGCTACTCCGCGGCGGGCGCAGGGGTGCGGGCCTCTGCCCGGATCTACAACATGATGAATGTGCAGGCCAGCACGCTGGCCTACGTCGATACCGTACACGTGCTCGTGGTGCTGGTCGCTTGCTTGATTCCAGTGGGATACCTGATGAAGAGGCCGAAGTTCCGCTCCAAAGAGGTAGCGCCGATCGACTGAGGCCGATGGGCTACCGCGCCGGAGGTCAGGGCCGGACGCCGCTGAAGACGGCAAACTATGCAGCTTGTAAGCGCAGCCAACCTGGGTGCAGCCTGCTGATCGAAGCCACTGAAGTTGTGCGTCGAGTGGGGTGCGCCGATCCTCCAGCTGCCGATAGAGGGAGTCGGCGATCTGCTGCGCGCTCGCGCCGAGGGCGCACACTCCCTCCAGCCAGCGCTGCTGGTAAAGAGCCTCCAACTCCGGCGAGGGGCCGGCGACCTGATCGGCGTTGACGAAGACTCCGCCGGGAGCAAGCGCGGCAAAGATCCTGAGAAATAGCGCCGGTTACGCTCATTCTCCAGATAACGAATGGAGAGCGAACTGACGACGGCATCGCAGGGTGGAAGCGCCGCAGCGGTGTAGTCGGTCAAGGTGTAAGTAATCTCCGGATGGATGTCAAGGCGCTGTCGAGCCAGGTCCAGCATTGACTGCGAGAAGTCGATGAGATGCAGATGTGCCAATGGAAAGCAGGCGCGCAGCATCGAGGAGAAGAGCCCGGAGCCCGCTCCCAGTTCAACGATGTGGGAGGTCTGCGCGGGGATCAGACCGAGAGCCGTGGCGTAAAACGCCTGGCGCCCGTGAGCAGCATCCGGTACCGATCGTAGGTTGCGGCGGTGGCATTGAAGGCGTCGCGAGTGTTGTTCTCAGCGGCGCCCATGGAAAGAATTTAGGCGATGTCCACGCGCTCTCCCGGCGAAATAAGAATCCTGAATGGAAATATAAGCGAGCGGGACATGAGTGATCGGTATGGATGGCTTGCCGGCCGCAAGGACACCTGAGCGATCCAGCGCTGCTGCCTGGCTCTAATTGAAGCCTCGGCGGGTGCGGTTGCGTGCAACCTGATTCAGGGCGTCTTCCTGCAGGCGTTCGCGGGCGTGCTCGCCAAAGTTGGCTGCTTCTTCAATGCGGCGTCGCTTTTCACCCGCCGTAAAGATGCGGGCCTCGGAGCGTGAGATCTTTTTGTGCGCTGTCAGGCCCTCCAGGAGGAACTCCGCCGCCGAGACGGAGACCTCCACCGCAGAGCGCTCGTTGATCTTCAGAGGGGAGAGTCTCTCAAAGAGACCTTGAATGGTCTTCAACTCGGCATAGACAGTCTTTGATGGCTGCTTGTCGTTGAGTTCGACAGCCCCGCCGAGGTTGAACCACTGTTCGATCTGCTGGGTGTCCGTATTGGCGAAGTAAGAGTCATAGATGTTGGCCACCGACTGACGAATGATCTCGCGAATCACGGTTTCGGCGCCCTTCAGTTCACCCTCATACTCCAGCTCGATCTTGCCAGTGATGCCCGGCAGTGCGGCGAAGATGTCACCCACCCTGGGGACGACCAGCTTCTCGCCGTGCAGCAGGGCCCTGCGTTCGGCGTTGGAGATCACCAGCTCCATGGTTGAGATGGGTAGGCGCTGCGAAACGCCGGAGCGCTTGTCCACCTTCTTGTCTTCGCGGGCTACAAAGGCGACTTGTTCGACGATCTGGCGGATGTACTGCGGAATCACCATCTCCTGGATAGTCTTGTCGCCGCTGGCATAGCTGCGCTCGGTCCAGGCTTCTTGGCGCGTGATATTGATCGCCTCATCCAGAGACTCCGGATAGTGGGTACGAATCTCACTGCCGATGCGGTCCTTGAGCGGGGTCACGATTTTGCCGCGCGCGGTGTAGTCCTCTGGGTTGGCTGAGAAGACGATGGCCACATCCAGCTCGAGACGGATGGGATAGCCCTTCATCTGCACGTCACCCTCCTGCATGATGTTGAACAGGGCGACCTGAATCTTGCCGGCCAGATCAGGAACCTCGTTGATGGCGAAGATACCGCGGTTGGCGCGAGGAAGAAGGCCATAGTGCATGGTGAGTTCGCTGCCCAGCTCATGACCGGAGCGCGCGGCCTTGATCGGATCCACATCGCCGATCAAGTCAGCAACCGTGACGTCCGGAGTGGCCAGCTTCTCCACATAGCGGTCGCGTGGCGTCATCCAGGCAATCGGCGTGTCGTCACCCAGCGTGGCGATCAGGTCGCGCGAGAACTTGCTTAACGGAGCATAAGGGTTATCGCGGATCTCCGAGCCGGCGACGAAGGGGCAGAATGGGTCCAGCAGCGTGGTCAAGGAGCGCAGAATCCGTGACTTAGCTTGACCGCGCAGACCCAGCAGGATGAAGTTATGGCGGGACAGAATGGCGTTCACGATCTGGGGAACAACCGTGTCGTCAAAACCAATGATGCCAGGAAAGAGGCTCTCGCCCTCGCGCTTCCCGCCGGGGGCAATCTCCCGCAGCCGTGCGATCAGGTTATCCCGGAGTTCGTCTTTGACACTGCGGGCAACACGCTCAGGCGTGAACTCTGAGTGGCGAAGCTGGCCGAGGGTGCGAGGAAGGGTCGTCTGCGGCATGCTTAAAGTATAGATGTTTCGATGTGCTCAGAAGCTTCACCCTTTTTGAGCGCGGATTTTGCGGGGTTGCGGCGGGGTGAAGATCTGGCGTTCTGCTGGGTTGTAGGAAGGGGTTTTCCAGCAACCCAGCGGGCAGTGATCGTCTCCAACCTGGCCATTGCGTGGGGTTCGCACACAATTCGCACACAAGGGGACGGCTCCTGTGGAGGGCTGGAGCCGCTCGAGTCCGGAGGCATGCTGCGTGATGCGAATCCGCAGATGTTGCGACTTCCACAAGAGGAACCAGTTTGCAAGCAGGCCAGGAAAGCAGATCTTACAGCGAGCTCATGTTGTGCAGGAACTCCTGGTTATTGCGTGTCTTACCCAGCTTGTCGCTGAGCAGTTCCATGGCCTCCACCGGTGACAGCGGATTGAGGACCTTGCGCAGGATCCAAGTGCGTTGCAGGTCGTCCTTGGGAATGAGCAACTCCTCTTTCCGGGTTCCGGAGCGCTGAATGTCGATCGCCGGGAAGACGCGCTTGTCCACCAGCTTGCGGTCCAGGATTACCTCCATGTTGCCGGTGCCCTTGAACTCCTCGAAGATCACCTCATCCATGCGCGAGCCGGTATCGATCAGCGCTGATGCGATGATGGTCAGGCTGCCGCCTTCCTCGATGTTGCGGGCCGCACCGAAGAAACGCTTGGGGCGCTGCAGCGCATTGGAGTCCACGCCTCCTGAGAGAACCTTGCCGCTAGGCGGGACGATGGTGTTGTAGGCGCGCGCCAGGCGGGTGATGGAGTCCAGCAGGATGACGACATCGCGTTTGTGCTCGACCAGGCGCTTGGCCTTTTCAATCACCATCTCGGCGACCTGCACGTGACGCGCGGCGGGTTCGTCGAAGGTGGAGGAGATGACCTCGCCCTTCACCGAGCGCTGCATGTCGGTGACCTCTTCCGGCCGCTCGTCGATGAGCAGCACGATGAGGACGATCTCTGGATGATTCGCGGTGATGGAGTTGGCGATGGACTGCATCAGGACGGTCTTGCCCGTGCGCGGCGGAGCCACAATAAGGCCGCGCTGGCCCTTGCCAATGGGGCACAGCAGATCCATCACCCGGCCGGAGATGCCGTCCTTGACGGTCTCCATCTTGATGTGTTCCTGGGGATAGAGCGGAGTGAGGTTGTCGAAGAGGATCTTGTTGCGCGTCTCCTCTGGGCTCTCGAAGTTGATCGCCTCGATCTTGACCAATGCAAAGTACTTTTCCCCTTCATGAGGGCTGCGCACGTTGCCGGAGATCGTGTCGCCCGTCTTCAGATCGAACTTGCGTATCTGGGATGGAGAGACATAGATGTCATCCGGGCCGGGAAGATAGTTATAGTCCGGGGAACGGAGAAAGCCGTAGCCGTCGGGAAGAATCTCCAGAACGCCTTCTGCAAAGATGTGGCCCTCTTTTTCGCTTTGGGCCTGGAGGATTTTAAAGATGAGATCCTGTTTGCGTAGCGCGCTGGTGCCTGCAATTTCAAGAGCGCGGGCGAGCTTGCCGAGTTCGGCAATGCTCTTTTCTTTCAACTCGGAGATAGTCATGAGTGCTTGAGTGGTTTCCATAGATTTTTTGGGGGGGCGGGATGTTGCGAGGGCGTGGTGTTGCGGAATCGCGCTGCTACGGCGGAGCGCCGGGTGCGCCTGTGATGCGGGGGGTTCGAACCGGGGAGATGCAGCGTATGGGAGTAAAAGATGATTTCGGATTGGGATGATGAATTTGAATCCAGCGTAGCAGAGCAGAGCGAGGAAAAGGAAGTTACGGCGCAAGACTCTGCGGAAAGAAGATGCACCGGCTAAGCGGACTCGACTACGGCTGGATTGCTCTCAGATCTGGCTGCGATCTGCTGCTCTGGCAACGGCCTCCAGAGATGATGGTGTACAGAGGCCGTCACCTGCAGACGCAAAACTGCAGTTAAGCGGCACGGCGCTCCGAGCCAGAGAGTGCCTCAAGGCTGGATTCGGCAGCGGTGTCCATGGGAACGGTGTCTTTGAAGCGGTCGAATACTTCGTTAGCGGTGTCCTGTACGCGGGTATTGGGCTTGTGCAGCTTGCGAGTAGCTTTGGAGGCGAGTTGGCAGAGCTTGTAGCGGTTCTTCACGTGCGTAAGGGCACCAAAGATCAGATCAGAGCGCATGAATGATTCTCCTGGTGTAGCGAGGTTCCGGGCGTCGTTGCACTGCGCCCATGGTGGGGATACCTCGTGGCTTGAGCCTTGAAGCAGCAGACAAGCCCGGTTAACCGTATTAGACGCGCGAGTTCCAAGGAAGGCGCATCCATCCTTTGCGCAAATTGCGCAGCGGAGTCAAAGATGTAAGGTACAGCCAAATCAAGAGTCAGCCGGAGATCGGCGGGCCTGTCCCACCCGGCGATTCAAGAGCAACTCTCGCATCGTCCGGAGATCGACATTGGGAGGAATGTCCGCAAGACATCGGCTGTGCCCACCAGGTCAGTACAAAAACTCCAGCCTGAATTCCTGATAGAAGCAGCTTTTGGGCCCTTCTGCCTGCTATTTGAACCATAACTCGTGCAAGGTTACGGGGTCAATCCTTTTTTTGGCGCCAGGAGGGCGCGGATCTATTGAAAATTGGATCTTGCGGGTCACAAGACTCCTCCTGCTCCTCGCGCCCGGCCTCGGGTTGGTCGCGGCCCCGATGGAGAGCCTCAGAGGCTTCAAGACCAGTAGCTGCGATCGAGCGTGCGGTACTGGATGGCCTCCGCGATGTGCGGCACGGCGATGGAGGAGGATCTGTCCAGGTCGGCGATGGTGCGCGCTACCTTGAGGATGCGGTCGTGGGCCCGAGCGCTGAGTCCCTGCTGCTGCATGGCGCGCTCCAGCAGCCTCTCCGCGTCCGTGGAGAGTTCGCAGAAGGTCCGGATCTGCTGGGTCGACATCTGGGCGTTGGCAAAGGCGCTGGCTGCGTGAGGACCGCCTTTGGAGGCTTTGGCAGCGGATTTGGATCCGTACTGCAGAAAGCGATCATGCTGGATCTCGCGGGCCGCCAGCACCCGGTCGCGGATCTCCGCTGAACCTTCCGTGGCGGAGGCTCCACGCAACTCCTTGTACTGCACCGCCGGAACCTCTATGTGGATGTCGATGCGGTCCAGCAGCGGGCCGCTGACCTTGCTGACGTAGCGCTGGATCATGGGCGGGGTACACATGCACTCGCGAGACTTGTCATTGAAGTAGCCGCAGGGGCAGGGGTTCATGGCTGCGGCGAGCATGAATCGAGCCGGGAACGAGAGCGACATGGCGGCGCGGGAGATGGTGACTTGACCGTCTTCCAGGGGCTGGCGCAGGACCTCCAGAACGTTGCGGGGAAATTCCGGAAGTTCGTCTAGAAACAAAAGACCGTTATGGGCCAAAGAGACCTCTCCTGGCCGTGGCATTACGCCGCCTCCGATCAGTCCGGCGTCAGAGATCGTGTGGTGCGGAGAACGAAAGGGGCGGTGGGTCACCAGACCCTCATCGCGATTGAGAATGCCGGCGACTGAGTGGATCTTGGTGGTCTCCAGGGCTTCTTCAAAGCGCAGTGGAGCCAGGATCGAGGGAAGCCGCTTGGCCAGCATCGTCTTGCCGGAGCCGGGGGGGCCGATCATCAGGATATTGTGGCCTCCGGCTGCCGCGACCTCCAAAGCCCGTTTGGCCACCTGCTGGCCGCGAACGTCGCGGAAGTCGGCCGGGTACTCCAGAGCCTCATTTAACAGGCTGGCGCTATCCACTGACAGGGGTTGAGCAAACAGTTGGGGCTGGCTGCCGGAGACGGCGGCGGCGGAGTTCAAGAGCTCCCGCACCTCCAGCAGCGAGCGAACCGGATAGACGTTGACGCCGGCGACCACGGCGGCCTCGCGCGCATTTGCCGCCGGAATCACCAGGTTGTGAATGCCGGCCGCACGGGCTGCTATAGCGATGGGCAGCATCCCCTGAACCGCGCGCAGAGATCCGTCCAGCCCCAACTCCCCCACCAGAACAAAGTCGGCGATGTCCTTGATGGACAGAGCGCCATAGGCTCCCAGGATGCCGATAGCGATGGGCAGATCGAAGCCCGAGCCCTCTTTTTTGAGATCGGCGGGCGCCAGATTGATCGTGATACGGGTGGGAGGCAGATCGAAGCCTGAGTTCTTGATCGCCGAGCGAACCCGGTCCCGGGACTCGCGCACCGCAGCATCCGGAAGACCGACGGTGGCAAAGATCTCCTCCTTCGCGATCGTGCCGGAGAAGTCGATCTCTACGTCGATAATGTGAGCGTCAATTCCGTAAACGGCCGCGCTGCGAGCTTTGAAGAGCATGCCTGATGGTTCCTTGAGGCCGGGCTGCATCGAGAGTGGGCTAGAAGTTCGCCAGGAAACTCGCCAGCGCCTTAAAGACAGCTACTTCCCCAGAGAAGGCGCCGCCTTCACGGCTGCTTCGGTAGGCCCTCCCGCAGGAAAACTACCCTGAGTGTAGCACTGTGGGACACAGTCCTCCGTGACCGGTCGGCAATCTCGTAAACAGGAACGGAGATCCTCTCTCGTCTCCGGTCCTGTTGCGTGACCAGTGGATAACCACGAGTCCGACCCGCTACAATTCCGCCATCTCGACTCCCATCCGCGGAGGTCTGCTCTGCAATCCCGTCTGGCAACTCTTCTTCTCACCGTTCTGTTGTGTAGCGCTTTACTGCATGCCGCGCAGGCACAGCGTCCCATGCCGCCCACGCGCGACGCCAACAGCCCTGGCTTTGTGAAGGCTGTGCAGCTTCCGGATGGAGATCTTCCGCCGCCGACTGCGGATGGCAACTTCATCCTGGGTCCCACCCATACGCCGGCGCCCGAGCTCGCGGCCTTTGCAGCGGAGCCAAATCCCAAAGGCGCGGTCCCGCACTTCGGTCACGGCAGCGTTGTGGTCTTCACGATGACTTCGGCTGAAAGCAAGATTTATCCGGGCATCGCCCGCATTCCCGACATTCCTGGCAGGGCCGATCCCAAGAACGCTGCAAAGATGATCGTGACGGACAGTCGTCCTTCTCCGTGGACGCGCGAGGTCGCCGTCTACATCCCTGCGGGTTACAGGCCAGGCACTCCGGCGCCTTTCATTGTAGGCGCGGATGGCCCAGACTGGATGCTCTTCGCAGCCCTGGACGCGCTGATTGCGGAGCATCGCATCCCGGTGATGATTGGCATCTCCATCGCCAATGGCGGACAGGATGCACAGGGAAGCGAACGAGGGCTGGAGTACGACACGATGTCGGGCCGTTACGCCGAATTTGTCGAATCCGAGGTTCTGCCGAGGGTTGAGGCCCAAGCTCATGTCCGACTCACGCATGACCCCGACGGCCGCGCGGCAGTTCGGGCGGCGCGGCGGCGCTGGAGATGGCGTGGTACCGCCCGGACCTCTACCACAGGGTCCTCTCGTATTCAGGAACCTTCGTCAACCAGCAGTGGCCGTTCAACCCTACCACGCCTCACGGCGCGTGGGAGTTCCATGAGAAGCTGATCCCCGCCAGCCCGCGCAAGCCCATCCGCATCTGGATGGAAGTAGGCGATCACGATCTGCTGAACCCCAATGTCATGCGCGACGGGATGCACGACTGGGTGTTGGCCAATGAGCGCATGGCCCGCGTGCTGGCTGAAAAGCATTATCATTATCAGTTTGTCTTTGCGGAAGACGCCGGCCACGTTGACCACGCCGTCCGCCTCCAGACATTGCCGGAAGCGCTGGAGTATCTCTGGCAGGGGTATCGAGGGGCGGCAGTGGATCCAACTATCCCGGCAGGGAGCGGGAAGCCGTAGCGGCGACAAGTGCTCCTGGATCGCAGCGGGGGGCGGCTCAGTGCTTGTAAAGCGCGGCGTAACAGGTTTTGGGCCATAAGCGGACGCGCTGTCTCTCCCACCCGAATCGAGATTCGGAATTTTAGGATCTCCGTCGCCGCCACTCGGTTGCGTAAGGCGGACCCGCCTGAAGTCCACCTAAGGGGCATGTTTCGCCTTCTTGAGAGCGAAAGCGGAGGCCTTGGATCTGCCTCCTTTCAACCGCATCGCCCTGAGCCCCATCAAACAGGCAAAAACTCCAGGCTCGGCGTTCAAGGAAAGCGCCTCGCCGCCACATGGGATCGCGACTACATGCTCGGAATACTCAGCGATTGGAATTAAGACCCGTTTGTCCTTGCTCTATGCCGTCACGCAGGGCTGTTGAAAAGACGCTTCGCTACAAGCATCGTGCATTCAGAGGCTTGTCAGCCGCTTCGGTCCAAGAATCAGTCCCTGCTTCGTTGAGAGGATGTCCCGGCTGTAGTTGAAAGTTGAGCGGCGGTTCTACCCGATTCTGCAAGAATCGAGTTGTCAACCCTTTTACAAGGAGAACCGCCGTGAAAAGAGCGGCTCTTGACGAGAAAGTGGAAAGGGGGTCATTTTACGCGGCTTTCTGAAAAGCGACCCATTGGGTCTTTGTGGCGGCCAGGCGTTGCGCTTTGAGGAGCAGGTAGTTCAGGTTGCGA
>DAHWOF010000215.1 GCA_027335345.1 Granulicella sp.
CTCAAACTGCTCCCCACCTATGTCGCTCGAATACGGCTTTCGTAGCTTCATACTCTACGATTACCGCGCCGTGCATGCGCAAAGCACCCTTTTCTTCCTCAAAACCGATATCCCGTCCCAAGATCGTAAACAGGTTCTTAGTCTCTTCGCCATCTTCGCCAGCGAAGACGAGGCCATGGCCGCTTGCCGCCCAACCTGATCCCTGCTCCAGGCAAAGAGATCTGGCCATAACACCGACCGAGAGATCTGGACAAAGAAGATGCGCAAAGAAAAAGTGTGACCACGGAAAAGGTCACACTGTGGAAACTCTCTCGCCCGCTGCGGGCGGTTTCATCTGCTTCAGAATGACAGAATGTCTGGAGCCGACGAACGGACTTGAACCGTTGACCTGCTGATTACGAATCAGCTGCTCTACCAACTGAGCTACGTCGGCCAACTCCTCCGTCATTCTATCGGCAATCATCGCTTCCGCAAAATCTTCGTCCTCCTTCGCCGTTCGAATCGTCTTTCTCCGAGGCGCTGTCCGAAACTCTGTTTGTCTCTCTCCGTGGCGACCACTCTGCGTCTCCTTCGAACACCCTTCCAGGCAATTTCTCCCACGTTATCCACAACGCAAAAGGGCCGCCCGGCAACAGGGCAGCCCTTTCTACTATGGGAGGCAGCTCCAACGGAGGCAAAGCCATCGGAACTCTCTGGTGCAAGACTATGTTCGACCCTCTGCCCTGTCAAGAAAGTTTTCCATCTTTTATCATCTATGGCAAAATCAATCATTTACAGGTTTTTCTACCGTGTGAACTGGTTTTTCTGCGGGTTTCTTCGGCTCCCCTCTCTATCGCCGTCCCGCACCCCCGAAAACCTGCGCTGGCACATCTACCGACCCCATCCTGCCCGGCGATCCAGACCATGGAGTCCGGTTGGCGACCCGAATCAACAGACCAGCCCAGCCGCCACAGCCGGGAGAGCACCCCGTCCTGCCAGCCTGCGCCAAGCCGCGCTCCACAGCCGTCCCCCAAGCAAGGCAAGCCATCAGAACACAGGCCGAGAGCAGCGCGCAGCAGGAGAGATCATGCAGCCTCCCGGGGAAGCGCCAGGCCATGCTAGCACGCGCCAGGCGGGCGAAGACTCTTCCCGTCTCCGGTCAGCCCCGCTTCGGCTCATCTTCCGCAGCCTGTGGCTCCGTAAAGATCGCCGGCTTGTTCTGCGGAGCCAGATGCAGGCTCAGAAACTCCACCTCCACCGCCGGAGGCCTGCCCCGCAACACCCTGTACCCCGCCCGCCCAAAGCCCAGGAACAGCCCCAGCAGCACCGCCGCAGCGCCCAGCACGCCGGAAAGGATCGCGATATTCTCCAGCAGCGTAAACGCCTGCGCGGCCACCACCTTGAAGGGAGGATGCGCATCCTGGTTGAAGGCTAGCTCGCTCAGATGAATTCCCTGCACCATCTGCTCAGCCTCCGCCCCAGAAAAACTTCCGGTTGCCAGGGCCACCAGCATCCCTTGCTGGCGCAGCCGGGCGCTGCTCTTCGGGCCTGGCATCTCGGCCGCAATCACCTTCGCCGCCTTCTGCGCGATGGTGGGCGTTGGGTAGAGGACCAGGGTCAACGTCTCCTTGCCGCGCGCATCGTCATATCGGGCCGTCACCGCCTCTGGCTCCATCGTCCAATCCAGCGATCCGGGCGGCAACACACCGCCCTCGGCGGCATAGCTCACCGGCCCCAGCGCGTAACGCAGGCTCCCCGCAACCAGCCCTCTGGCGGGCGGCAGCGTCGGCAGCACCGGCACAACCGCCGCGCTGCCAAACACCTTCGGCATCGCCTCCAGCAGAGGCGTCAGCGCCTGTGCGTCCTCCTCCGGCGTCCCTTGGCTGAACCTCGCCAGCAGCAGCGTCTTGCCCACCATGGAGAGCACCACCGCGCCTCCCTGCGCACCAGCTCCAGCCGTCTGGTAGGCCTCCAACCCCTTGCCCACAGTCACCCCAGTCAACCACCATCCAGAGGCCGTTCTTGCCTTCCCTGATCCCGTCTCTCCGCCTTGCTGTCCTCCCGGCGCACCGTTCGCCACAGTCTGCTCCGCCTCTTCCGCCAGCGTAAAGGCGCTATAGGCCCCCGTTCGATCTCCAAACTCCAGAGCCTCCACCTGCAACGTGTTCCCTTCGCGCACGTAATCGGCCAGTTTCGACCGCCGTTCCCCGCACTCGGAGAGCGCCTGTGGACTTAGAGAGGGCAAAGCAGAAGGCAACACGGCGACAGGATTGGAAGTCCGCGCCCAGCCACCAAACTGGGCCGGCAGCAGAGCGGCCTCCGGCTCTGTAATCGTGATTTGGGCCGACGCCGTAGATGCAACTACCCATGCCACTCCCATGACGCTGGCAAGGCTGATGAGCCCTGCCCGCAACACTTCAAACCTCACCATTCGCCTTGCCCTCAAACCGAAACCCATACAGCGCACAGACTACACCAAGCTGCCCAGGCCAGCCTGCGCCACTATTCCCCTAGAACCGTTGCAACTCCAAGATCTAACGAGCCTGGAAGCGAGCGCCTTTTGCAGTACGCCAGCGCAACGACTTCCACGGCGATAGTTACTTCAATATCGACGCCTCGTTGCGGAAGACATGGACGGCATTCAACAAATCCGACCTGCTGGTATCGACTGAGGCCTTTAGCATCACGAACACCGACCGCTTCGATGTGAGCCTGGCTGGCCTCATCGCAAATACGTCCAGTCCGAACCTGGGAATTACACCTCTCTTCTCAGCCAGTATCGCCTGACACAGTTTGGTCTCCGGCTGCAGTTTTGGGCCCTGTCGGCAACACCACAACGACAGAATCTCCATCCTGGCGGCAACGCCAGGATGGAGCGATCAAAGCACCAAGCGTTCTCCGCGAGACCTCAAGCCGCCCCCGGAGGACTCTCTCTCTTATGCTCTATGGAAGTCCGCGGAAGGGTTTCTGCTCGATCAGTTCCAGGGCGCATGCAACTGCGTTTCGCGCCGCCAGACGCAGATTGTCAGCGGCGACCCATAACCAGAAACTGTCGGCCTCAGACGCCTTCTCAGCTTTGAGACGGAAGAGCATCTCACCTCGGCCAACCGCCGTCTGATTGCTGGCAGAGTCCTCCTCCACCATGTGGCCATCTCTCACCAGCGCCCCGCGGATCATCTCCGCGGAGAGTCGCTGCGACAGTTCCACCAATACCGAGGCCGTGTAGCCGTGAAAGACCGGGGCCTGCAGGATCTGCAGCCGGGTGGACCGAGCCGCCTCTTCTCCCGCCAGCAGGCCGATGTGGCGCTGAACCTTCTCCGTGGTCCGGGCAAGATCCGTCCTGGCGCCCTCTCCCAGCGAAGCCACCAGATTGAAGGCTACCTGCGCATCATAGATCTCCCGCTGCAGCGGCTTGAAGGAGAGCAGACTCACAGTCTGTTGATGCATCTCATCCACGCCCTCATTGCCCATCTCCGAAGCTGGCTGCAGCACCGTCGCCACAGTGCGGGAGAGCCCCAGAGGCCCCAGCCTGGCCCCTACCAGAGCCAACAGAATGGATACCGGATGGGCCGAGATCTCAGCCAGTGTCATTCCGTCCGGCTTGACGCCGGCGGCGGAGGCCCCTGCATGGCTGCCCTCGGAACACTCCACCAGCGGCGAGCGCACCAGAACGTGCGGCTGCCCCTCCAGAGCCCCGGTAAGATCCACGACGACCGCCCCCGCCAGGTAGGCTGCCTTCCAGAACTCCAAGGCGGTGGAGGCTTCGCCGGCAAAGAAGACGGCATCCAGCCCTGCAAACGCCTCCGCGGAGATGGGATGCATCATCACGGCCTGATCTCCCAGTGAGGTCATCGTCCCCTGGGAGACTTGCTCGTCCAGCAGGAGGATGTCCCAGGCTGCCGACGATGCGGCGCTCAGCTCTTCGGCAAGCTCCTTGCCCATCAACTTCGACGCTCCCACGACCGCCCCGCGTAGTACCTTTCCTGCCATATTGGCTCTTTTCCTCTCCGATGCTTTCTGCAATCGACCGGCCAGGATGGGAAGCGCCGGCACCCCGTAACCATTATCAATCGACCAGATTTCAGCACGCTCGCAGAGTGGATGTTCGGGAAGCCGCTGAGCCGGGCCGGCCGGACCCATCCAAGGAGAAACGCCTTTGCTGGAAGGGCAGGATGGCTTGGTCGGAGTGCCCCACCAAGGCTACAAACGTTCACGCCATCTGGAAGCACAAGAGAAAAACCAACCTTGCCTTCGTCCATCTCAGCCGAACTTCCAGATGGAGCTTGCGGCCTTCGAATGGCGCGGCAAAGCTGAGATTTGGGCCGGAACGGCTTTCGTCCACATCGTGGCCAAAAGCCCAACTCGCCTGCACGTCCATGAGCTTGCTAGGCCTACGCCAAAATTTCTTCTAACGCATCACGCCAAAGACAAATACGGTCTCCGAGCGCATCTTCTCACCCGGCCTTAGCAGTGTAGAAGGAAACTTTGGCTCATTGGGTGAGTCGGGAAAGTGCTGCGTCTCCAGGCAAAACCCGGAGTACTTCTCATAGGTGACGCCATACTTCCCATGTTGCGTTCCATCCAGAAAGTTCCCAGAGTAGAACTGCACCCCCGGCTGGGTGGTCATCACCATCAGCGTCCTCCCACTCTGCGGGTCATAGACTTTGGCCGCCAGATGCAGGCTGCCGGGCTCACCATTCAACACAAAGTTCTGGTCATAGCCGCCGCCCACCTTCAACTGGGCGTTGTTCTCTCCGATGCGCGCTCCAATCGCAGTCGGTTTACGGAAGTCGAACGGCGTCCCCTTCACCGTCGCCAACTCTCCGGTTGGAATCTGTGTCGCATCCACCGGCGTATAGCGATCGGCTGGAATCATCAATACCTCATTCAGGATATTGCCCCTGCCATCTCCGTTTAGATTGAAGTAGCTGTGGTTGGTCAGGTTCACCACAGTCGGTTTGGTCGTAGTCGCGCTATAAAAGATCCTCAACGAGTGACCTTCTACGCTATAACGCACATGCACCGTCAGCATCCCGGGAAATCCCATATCCCCATCCGGACTCACCAGCGTCATCTCCACACCATCCGGAATCGCTCTGCCCGTCCACACCTTCGTACTGAACCCCTCCGGTCCTCCATGCAGCGCATTGCCGTTATTGTTGAGCGGAATGTGATATGTCCTTCCATCGATCGAGAACGTTCCCTTGGCAATCCGATTTCCATACCGCCCTACAATTGCGCCGAAGTAGGTGTTCGTGCTCCTCTCGTACTGCTCGAGATTGTCATATCCCAGGACCACATCGGCCATCTTGCCCTTGCGGTCCGGCGTCTCGACGCTCACGATTCTTGCACCAAAGGTCGTGATCCGTACCGTCAACTGGTGACCGCTGATGATAAAGATCTTCACCGGCTTGCCATCGTCCGCAGTCCCCCATGCCTGCTCTTGAACAGAAACAGTTTGGCGCGCCGAAACCACCGGTCGCGTCGTAGAGGCTGCTTTCGCGGGGGTCGTCTGACTCGGAGAGATCTTGATCCCCGCCGCCCAGGCCACCGAGCCCAACCCCATCACCAGCAGCGCCGTCGTCCATCTGTTTCTCATCGCTCCTCCTATCATTCTGGCGTCCATCCGCCGTTCCCAGGATGGAGTCGATCTCGTTCAACTGCGACGACCTATTCTTCCCTACCACCCCTAGCCTTGTCCATAAGTAGCGGCGGCGCCATGCTTGCGCAGGTAATGTCTGTCCAGAAGCGCCTGGGAGACATCTTCGGCGCTCGCCTTCAGGGTCAGGGTGCGATAGGCCATTCTGGCCACAGCCTCCAGCACCACCGCATGGTGCGCCGCCTCAGCAGCATCCTTTCCCCAAACAAAGGGAGCATGCCCTGCCACCAGACAAGCCGGCACCGCCAGCGGATCAATCTCCCCGGGCTGCGCCTTGAAGCGCGCCACAATCGCCATCCCGGTCTCATGAACGTACCGCCCACGAATGGCCTCATCGCTCAGCGGCAAAGTCACGGGAACCGGTCCATGAAAATAATCTGCATGCGTCGTTCCAAGCGCTGGAATCGACATCCCTGCCTGCGCAAAGCTGGTGGCGTACTCCGAGTGGGTATGCACCACTGCGCCAATGCCGGTGAACTCGCGATACAGCAGCGTGTGGGTATCCAGATCCGAGGAGGGTTTCAGTCTGCCCTCCACGATCTTTCCCTCCAGATCCGTCACCACCATGTCTTCAGCCCGCAGCACGTCATAGTCCACCCCTGAGGGCTTGATCACCACCAGTCCCTGCTTGCGGTCCACTGCCGACGCATTCCCAAACGTATACAGCACCAACCCCCTGCGCACCAACTCCAGGTTGGCCTGCAAGACCTCTTCTCGCAACGCGCTTAAAAGCATCGGTAACTCCTTGATCTGAATCTCAATTCTCTTTCCTACATTGAATCTCACTTCATGCGCTTCGTTCGGCGCCGCTCCAAGGCTTACGAGTCTCTGGGACCACGCACTCCCTCAACCGCCGCGAACCTCCGCCGCAGTCCGGCGCAGCTCCGGTAACACATCTCCCAGCGCAACCGCCGGGCTCTGCGGCGCGCCAAACGCAAAGTACATCTTCTTGTAGAGCGCAAACAACGGCTCATACCGGCTTACCGCCTCGGCCTGCGGATAGAACGTTCGATAGGGAAGACACATCTTCGCCTGTGCCTGCTCGATGGTGGCAAAAGCACCCGCAGCCAGCAACGCAAAGATCCCTGAGCCCAGACTCGTCGGCACCCCATCGGGCACCAGAACCGGCTTTCCCAACACATTCGCATACACCTGGTTCAACACCGCATTGTTCTGCGGAACCCCTCCCGCGTGGATCACTCGGCGCACCGGCACGCCATACTCGGCCATCCGCTCCAGAATGATGCGGGTATGGAACGCGGTTCCTTCGATGGCGGCAAATAGCTCATCCTTGGCCGAGTGCAATAGATTCCATCCCAGCGTAATGCCGCCCAGATCTGAATTCACCAGCACCGTCCGATCTCCGTTGTCCCAGCTTAACCTCATCAGTCCGGTCTGGCCTGGCCGGTAAGCATCGAGCCCCACGCTCAGCGTCTTTACATCCGTCCCCGCGCGCCGCGCGATGGCCTCAAAGATATCCCCAGTCGCCGATAACCCCGCCTCAATCCCGGTATAACCCGGATGCACGCTCCCCGGCACCACGCCGCAGACGCCGGGCACCAGTCGCGTCTGGCTGCTCATGGCGATGATGCAGGTCGAGGTTCCCACCACGTTCACGACATCGCCTTCCTGACATCCGGCGCCGATCGCATCCCAGTGGGCGTCAAAGGCTCCCACCGGGATCGGAATCCCTGCCTGGAGTCCCATCGCATCCGCCCATCTCGGGCTCAACCTTCCCGCCAGCGCATCCGAACACCTGTACACTCCGTCGAGTTTCTCTCGTACTCCATCCAACAGCGGATCCAGCCGGGACAGAAATTCCTGGGGTGGCAGTCCTCCCCATCGCGGATTCCACATCCACTTATGTCCCATGGCGCACACACTGCGCGGAGCCTTCTTCGCATCGGTCACCCCAGCCAGCGTTGCCGCCACCATGTCACAGTGCTCAAGAGCGGTCCCCAAGAGATCCCGCTTCTCGGGATGATTTCGCAGCCAGTAGAGGAGCTTCGCAAATCCCCACTCATGGGAGTACACTCCGCCACACCACTGAATCGCCTCCAGTCCGGTGGCGTGCGCCAGCTCGGTGATCTCTCGGGCCTCGCGATGTGCGCGGTGATCGCACCACAGCATGTATTCATCCAGGGGCTGCAGTTGCGCATCGACGGGAATCACGCTGGATCCAGTCGTATCCAAGGCCAGCGCTGCAATCTCTCCCGGCCGCACTCCGCTCTGCCGCACCACCTCCCGGACGGCCTCCACCAGGGCACGCATATGATCCTCATGCTTCTGTGTCGCCAGATCGGGATCCTCCTGGCTGCGGTGCAAAGGATAACTGGATGAGGCGGTTCCCAACCTTCCCCGCTCGCTATCCAGCAGCGTCACCCGTACGCTCAACGTTCCAAAATCCACGCCCGCAACAATCGCCATATCATCCTCTCGAACGCTTCTAGAAACTATTACCGCCGGGCCATCCCGCCGCCTTCGCCGCAGGGTAGGATCGACCTTACGTAAACGTTTCCTTACAATACTTCCCGGCGCCGGGTTCGTCAATACCGTATCATCCCTACTTTTACTTTCTCGATGAGCTCCGTTGCGCCCAATCAGCCCTCTTGCTCCGCTTCCGCTCTTTTCATCTCGCCTTACTCGGGCTCGCACGAGTATGCTGATGGCATCTTGAAGATATAGGAACCGTTTCTTGAAACCACGACGCAAGCGCTCCCAAGCCACACCCGGCAAGATGGACATCCGAGGTGTCGCCGCTCTCGCACGGGTCTCCATCGCCACCGTCTCGCGCACCATCAACCACGTACCAACCGTCGACCCAACCCTTGCAGCACGGGTCTGGAAGGCCGTCCAGGAGCTCAACTACCTACCCAACACCCAGGCACGAGCGCTGGTCTCTGGACGAAGCCGCTTGATTGGTTTGATTGTCTCAGAGATCACGAACCCTTTCTTTCCCGAGCTCATTCAGGAGTTCGAGCAGGCAGCCGTCGCTCGTGGCTATGAGATTCTGATTGGTTCCACCAACTACGAGACACAGACCATGGAGGTCTGCGCCAGAAGGATGCTGGAACGGAAGGTGGATGGAGTCGCGGTGATGACCTTCGGCTTCGAAGACTTCTTTCTGGACCGTTTCGCCGCCGAAAACATCCCCTATGTCTTCATCGACCCCGCTCCCTCCCGCCCTCTGAACAGCGTTCTTGCCGTCAACTACCTCACCGGAATCTCGGAGGGAGTGCAACACCTGGCTGTCCTCGGTCATCGCAATATTGCGTTCATCAGTGGCCCGCTCAACCGCCGCTCTGCCATCAGCCGCAAGGAGGCGTTCCTAAGTTGCCTCCACTCCATTGGCCTCAAGCCCAACCCTGACTGGCTCATCGAGGGCGATCACACCCTGGATGGCGGACGCGACGCCATGCAAAAGCTTCTTGCTCAGCCCAACTGGCCGACGGCCATCATGTGCTCCAACGACATGACCGCCATTGGGGTCCAGCACGCCGTCTTCGAAGCTGACCTTCGCATACCCGATGACTTCTCTGTGATTGGTTTCGACGACATCCATCTGACGGAGTACACCATCCCGCCCTTGACCACCATCCGCATGTCCTGCCGGGACCTGGCTGCCCGCGCGATGGAAAATCTGCTCTCCCGAGGCAAAACTATCGCCGGGACCGCCCCATCTGCGGCCAGCGCGGCGCCGCCACCGGCCGCGCCAAACAAGTCCACGTTTAGGCCGAATCAACCCTCGGCGACAATTACCACCCACCTGATCGTTCGTCGAACGACGGGGCTACCCCGCAAAGCTCTCCAAGACCTGCGCCAAGATCCTTCATCTCAAACACAGCCTCAGCAACCGCCACGCAACTCACGGCAGCGCGGATCCGTCCAGGAATAGATCTCAGCTCAAGGGCCACATAAAGGCTCTCTCCCGCCATTTCTTCCGCAGAGCCGCTCCATCGATGGACGGCGCGCCAAAGGATCCCGCTGCATTCATAGTTCGGAGATCTCATCCAACGCAAAACAGCTTTACAACTCTGGTAGCGGAGTGGCGCGTCTTCGCGCCACAGTCCGATACGCCGGCTGATAACCCAGGCTCCTGGCGAACCCCAGGATCCGGTCGAAGTGCAGGTTGATCGTTGCACCCGCCTTTTGCGTCACCTCATCTTCAATGGGCAGATCAAAATCATCCGCTCCGTAGAGTAACCCCTCCAAAGCACGTTCGTTCTGCGTCAGCACCGAGGTGCGTATTCGCGGCACGTTGTCCAGATAGATTCTGCTCAGCGCCAGATGCCGAAGATACTCGCCGGTGCTGATCTCAATCCCACCCAACCGATCGCCCAGCGGCGTGAAGTAAGGCTTAAAAGTCCAGCACAGGAAGCTTCCCAACCCTCCCACCTCGTCCTGAAACCGGCGCGTCCGCTCCAGATGCTCGATCCGTTCTTCGATGGTCTCGTCGAAGCCAATCACCATCGTCGCCGAGGTATTCAGTCCCGTCTCCACAATCGCTCGCTGCGCCTGAAGGTACTGAGCCACCGTGTACTTGAACTTGCTATGCCGCTGCCGGAAATCCTCCGTCAAAATCTCGGAACCACCCCCGGTCACCCAGCGCACACCGGCGTCCTTTAATCTCTTGGCCGTAGCGGGATATTCCAACTTTGCATGGTCGGCCAGATACATGAACTCGGCCACGGTCAGCGCATAGAACTCCATCGTGTCTCCATACCGCTCGCGGACCGCGTGAAACAGGTCGCAGTAGTAGTCCAGCGCCAACTTCGGATTGAATCCGCCATTGAACCCCACCAGATCCCCGCCCATGGCCATCAGTTCGTCGATCTTGGCGAACACCTGCTCTCGATTCAGCACATACCCGTCCGCGGCGCCGGGCAAAGTATAGAACGCGCAGTAATCGCACTGGGCCACGCAGACGTTGGTGTAGTTGATGATCCGCATCAACATGTAGGTACATGCCTCCGGCTGATGAAACCGGGCGCGCACCATCTGCGCCAACTCGCGCAACTCCGCGTCGCCGGCGTTCTTCCATAGCCACAGAGCCTCTTCCGCGCTCACCCGGCCGCCGCTCTTCACCTGCTCTCGAATCTCGACGATCGACGTCGTTGCAGTATTCACCTCCCTAGTTTAGAGCACTTCTCCACCCCGACCGAGCGCAGAGGCGCCAGCCGGCAGCCTGCGGCAACAGGCTGATGCCTTGAAGCATCCGCTGGGCGCCCCAGAGGCATGTACCCGGGAGACAACAGGTCCGGCTACGAAGAGAGATCTCCAGTCATGAGAATTGGGACTGCGGAGACCTAAGCAAAATCATCTCTTGGCAGGTCCACAGGCAGCATCGGCATCCATCTCCCTGCCACCTCCCTGCCACGCGCGGAACCCCGCCTGCAAGAGAAAGCACTAACGGTATAAGCCCCCAAGCCCTTCTTTGGTTGTATCCTTTCAAGCATGCCAACTCGAACTCGTATCCTCGTCCCTCCCGCAGCCCCGCTGCTGCTCGCCTCAGCGTTGCTTCTGACCGGTTCGGGGGGCGTCGCTGCACAGCAGTCGACTGAGCCACCGGCCCAATCGCAGTATTCTGCTCTGCCAACCGAGATTCCGCAGCATTTCACGCCAGTAACCAAGGATCTGAGTTACACCCGCACCGTGGTGCAGATTGCGATGCGCGACGGAACCAAGCTAAACACAGTGATCGTCATCCCGAAGTCCGTTCAGCATGCCGGAATCATTCTGGAGCGAACCCCCTACGATGCTGACCGTTTCAGCACGCGCGAGCGCGAAGCTCGAGACTGGGCGCTTAAGGCCGGATATATCCACGTATTTCAAGATGTGCGCGGCAAGTACGGGTCTCAGGGAGACTACGTCATGAACCGCTACGTACGAGGTCCACTGAACTCCACCCCTGTTTCGGACGCCACAGACGCCTCTGACACCATCGGCTGGCTGGTCAAAAACGTCCCCCAGAGCAATGGGAGGGTTGCCATCATGGGGATCTCATACGACGGCTTCGAAGCTCTCATGGGTCTGGTTCATCCCAACCCCGCCCTCAAGGCGGCGGTTCCTGAGAACCCCATGGTGGATGGCTGGATCGGAGACGACTGGTTCCACAACGGCGCCTTCCGTGAACAGATGATCCCCTATATCTACTCGCAGGAGGCAACGCGCAAAGGTACCCAGAAGTGGTGGACCAACTACAGTGACGACTACAACATGTATCTTGACGCGGGCAATGCAAGCGCGATCGCGGACCAGCACGGCATGCAACAGCTTGGATTCTGGAACAAGCTGGTTGCCCACCCCGCGTACGACGAGTTCTGGCAGGACCAGGCGGTGGACAAGATCCTGGCCAAAGAGCCGCTGACCGTACCCACGCTGCTGGTGGCCGGCGAATGGGACCAGGAAGACATCTATGGGGCGCTGGCTGTCTACCGTGCGCTGTATGCGGAACCCGCCAACCGCGCCAACCTGTATCTGGCCCTGGGTCCCTGGTTCCACGGCCAGGAGGCCACCCAAGGCGCACACCTGGGCGCGATCAACTTTGGTTCAGACACTTCAGCCTACTTCGTCCATCACATTCTGCTGCCTTTCCTGGCGCAGCATCTCCAGGAGCAAGGGCCTGACGCGCATCTGGCCCACGTCAACGCCTTCCTGACCGGCCCCAACAAGTGGGAGCAGCTATCCAAGTGGCCCTCGTGCAACGGCGACTGCAGCATCGACCGAAAGCCGCTCTATCTCTACGCCGATCACGGACTGAGCTTCGAACCGCCGCAGACGTCCAGCGGCGAAAGTTATGACCAGTATGTCTCCAATCCGGCTACGCCCGTGCCTTACCGTCCGCGTCCCGTTCCGCCCGCTGAGACCGCTACCTGGCCCGAGTGGCTGGTCGGCGACCAGCGCCCGGCCTCGGCTCGCCCGGACGTCGAAACCTATCAGACACCCGTTTTGACAGAAGCTGTGACGGTGAGCGGTCGCCCGGAGGTTCACCTGGTTGCCTCCACCAGCGGGACCGACTCCGACTGGGTCGTTAAGGTGATCGATGTCTATCCGCAGCAGGACACCAAGGAGCCGGAGATGAGCGGATACCAACTGGCAGTCTCCATGGACATCTTCCGTGGACGCTATCGCCAGAGCCTCTCCCACCCATCACCTCTCACCCCCAACAAGCCGCTGCTGTACAGCTTCTTTCTACCAGCGGTCAATCACGTGTTTCTTCCGGGTCACCGGATGATGGTGCAGATCCAGTCCAGTTGGTTCCCGCTCTACGACCGCAATCCGCAGACGTTTGTTCCCAACATCTTCAATGCCAAGGCGGCCGACTACAAGGAGGCCACGCAACGTATCTATTGCGCTCCGGGGCAGCAAACCTACATCACGCTGCCGGTAGCGCAACAAAAATAACAGCCCGCAATGGCCCGGTGAAGCGAAGCGGAAGCCGGCCGCTGCCGGAGTTCTCCTCAAGCGTGAAACTCGAGAAGAGAACTCCGGCGGCGGCATGGCTCCTTCGTTCTGTCGGCGCCTTCTGTATTGCTGGAAGTCCCGCAACGAACTCCCCGTGGTGTATTGCTCCCTTGCCATCGGAGGAGCGCGTCAGGTTCCATGCGCTTGGACAAGAGGCGCATCGGGATTCGTAGAGAGGCAGAGCCCTGGCCAACAGGTGATCCGAATCCAGGCCGCGTCTCGACGAGCAGCTCCGCACTTTGAGGCGTCTCGCTCACTGGTTCGGTGAGTTCTTCAACCAACTCCTACGGCAGGCTGCTGCCTGCCTGGGCCGTGGACTCTCGAACGATGAGAACCGGCTTGACCAAGACGCTAGGGGCATAGTCGGCCGAGGGGTTGGTGATACGCTCCAGCAGAATACTTGCCGCCAGCTTGCCCATATGCTGGAGAGGCTGTCGGATGGTGGTGAGACTGGGGACCTGGAACGGAGCCGAAATAATGTCGTCAAAACCGATCACCGAGAGATCCCCAGGGACCGCAATCCCGCGCTCATGAAGCACCCGGATGGCCCCGATGGCAGCGATGTCATTGAAGGCCACCAGGGCGGTGAAATCACGCGTCGCATCAAGCAGACGCTGCGTCGGTTCGTAGCCGATCCGGGGAGTGCGGCCTCGCTCGGTGAGTGGAACGATGCGCTCCGGAGAGGGCTGGACACCGAACTCACGGGCCACCTGCATCATCGCCTCCCAGCGGAATGCTGAGTCGCCGATGGAGTGAGGGCCCTTCATGAAAGCGATCTTGCGGTGGCCCAGATCGTAGAGATGGCGGATGGCGAGGCGAGCTGCAGCCCGATGGTCCAGGACCACGTTCGTCACACCTGTCTTTTCCAGATGGCCGGAGATTGTCACAACCGGCAACGGTGTATCGAAGTCCGCGTTGGAGTTCAACACCAGAAGTCCTTCGGCGCCACGCTTGAGCAGAAGGTCAGAGTACTCCCTCAGCAGTTGGGGCTTGTGATAGTAGCAGGCGGTGAAGTACAGAAAATGCTGCTTCAGAAGGAAGCTCTCGATTCCCTCCATCACCACCGTGTTGTAGCCTTCGCTGTGTTCCGGCACAAGGACGCCCACCGAGTCGCTGCTCGTCTTGTGCAGGTTAACGGCAAAGTAGCTGGGTCTATAGTTGAACTTGCGCGCCGCATCCAGCACTCGGCGACGGGTCTCCTCCGTGAGATGCTTGGCCAGCGGAGCGTCATTCAGGACAAAGGAGATGGTGGTCTGAGAGACACCCAGGTATGCGGCCAGATCCTTCAGGCTGGTGCGCTTGCGTGGCGGCAGAGCCCTTGGATCGTCCTTTTTGGGGTCGGATCTCATGCACAATCCTGTGCAATTGCTCTTTCCGTGGGATCGGGTCTTCCGAAGTGGACTTGCTGTGGCGTTTTCATTCCACCCCAGCAGGCAAGCCTGCCGGAGACCGCGGGCTTGGGGAAAACTGCCCATAAAAGTCGAGGCATCGGGATACACCTGCACGGAAAAAGTTTTTGGACCGGAAACCGATACACGTCCATCGTCGTAAGAAATGTCATGCCCAACCCAGATTGATCCTTCTTCTCGGTTCGAGTATACAAGCATGCTTCGCCGCAAGGCGCTCCGAAATACTACTCCTCGCGACGCCGCGTCCCGAACGTCAGACCTGTCAGCGAAGCGTTCCAGAGGTCGCACCGGCCATCAGCCATTCAACCTCGGAGAGAGTGACCATGGAGGCATCCCCTGGCGTCGTCATGGTCAGCGCCCCATGGGCCACTCCGCAGTTCAACGCCCAGGCCATGCCTCTGCCCACCAACAAGCCATAAATCAAACCTGCGGCAAAGGAGTCGCCGCCACCCACTCGATCCAGGATCTCAAGATCATGGAACTGGAGACCGGCGAAAGCTTCGGCCTTCTCGCTTGCGGAACCGCAGGAGTAAGCGAAAGCGCCCCAGCCGTTGCGATTGGCGCTGTGCGCTTGACGGATCGTGGTGGCAATCACCTTCAGATTGGCAAACTCGCTATGGACACGCTCGGCCATCGAACGAAAGCTCTCGATCCGATGCCATGCAGGGCCGCTGGACGCTTCGCCGAGCTTCGCGTCAACATCCCCTTCATGGCCAAAAAAGACGTCCACCAAGGGCAACAGCGCACGGTTGACCTCAACCGACCGCTGGCGACCGCCACGAGCCTTCCACAAGGAGGGCCGGTAGTTGGCATCGAAGCTGATCACGGCGCCATGCCGCCTGGCCGCCGCCATGGCCTCGCGGACCACCTCCGTGGCGTCTTCGCTCAGTGCGGCCATGATGCCCCCGGTATGGAACCAGCGCACACCCTCGCTCCCAAAGATCCTGTTCCAGTCCATCTCGCCAGGACGAAGTTGGGCGATCGCCGTGTGTCCACGGTCCATCATGCCCAAGCCAGGTCGAACTCCAAAGCCACGCTCCAGAAAGTAGATGCCGTTGCGCGCCTGCCGGCCCACGCCATCGAATGCTACCCAGCGGACCTGCGAGGCATCCACGCCTCCCTGCAAGATCAGATCCTCCACCAGGCGGCCAACAGGGTTATCCACCATGGCGGTCGCGATCGCAGTACGCAGGCCAAAGCAGCGGCGCAGGCCCCGAGCGACGTTATACTCACCCCCGCCCTCCCATACGCGAAAGCTGCGCGCATTGGCGATGCGGCCCTCACCAGGGTCGAAGCGGAGCATCACTTCACCCAGCGAAAGTAGATCCCAGCGGGCTTTCTCCGGGGGGCAAATCTCAAGACCGGCGCAGGGTAACGGCGAGCTTTCAGGGTGTTCCATGGCTTGCATCTGCTTTCTGTCAGTGAAATTGGGAATGCCGAGTCTTGACGTCGACCAGCGCCCTCCCTCATGAGGAGCCTCTTGTACATTTGCTCCAGAGGGCCCAGCCGTAACAGGATAGATCCAACGCCGCCTCCAGGGAGCGTCGCCTGAACCAGGGGAGGGTTGCCTGAACCAAGAGTACCCAAACCCGAGCAAAGCGAAAAGTGCTTACTCAACCAACATAAGAAGCGCATGTTACATCCAAAGCATTGATTGCCTGCATTCGAGCAAGCAAGGTGGAGTTGCGCGGCGCCTCCCGGAGCCGATCCACTTGCGCGAGCATGCGATCCGAGGCAGGGAGACAGGATGTTGCGCATGAAGGTACAAGCGAGCGTCAGGCAATGGGCGGGCTTGGTGGCTCTAGGAGCTGCAGGATGGACGGGATGCTCTCACCGGGGAGTTCCGGCGGCGCCTCCACCGGCTGCAGCGTTGGCTCCCCCGGTGGCCGGCGAGACCGCGGAGGCCCCTGGCGCAGCCGTCGCTTCAGTGCCCGAGGTTCACGTGAATCAGGATTGCCTCATTCTTCAGGACAATCTCGATGGAGTCCAGGGGATCAGCGTGCCCGGAGGACAGATGTTGCCGAACGGAGGAGAGTCGGATCCGGTAGTCTGCCATCTGGAGAGCAAGCTCACCTCAAACCATGTTCAAAGCTCGGTGGTCAACGGAACCATCCAGCGCAGCGTGGTGGTGGTCCAGCAGCAGCAGTACCTGCTGCAAAACCAATTTGCGCAGCCGGTCGTCTTTGTGGTGGAACATGCCGTGCCGGATGGATGGACCGTAGACTCTGTTCCACCGCCCACTTCGATGGTGGGCAAAATCGCAATCTTCAAGGTCGTGGTGCAACCGGGACAAATTACTCGGCTCCAAGTGGCGGAACAGCATCTGATTCCGCTGGCGCCACCTGCGGGAGGATAGAGCAACGCGATAGCGCCGGGGGTGGCATGCTTTTCATCTTTCTCCGTACTTGAAACTCCGCCCGAACCCGAAAACGCCCTGGCCTTGGCCGGCAAAGCAGGATTCATGCTATCGCGGCGCCGGGATTGCCAGGCGCCACAGGTGCTCAAGCGGCATTCGCAACTTGCGGCGCCAAAAACCGGCTCACGGAACCCACATGGGCGCCACTGCGAACCGTCTTGTCTTCTCCGTCAGGATGGCTTGAACCGCGCCGCCAAGGCCTTTCTGCGACAACGGCGCGCAACAAGTCGCCGCCTTTCTCAACTTCTGCTCCATCGACTGTCATCGGCTGATTCGGCCTGGGGGCAGCTTCCCTATCAGCAAACAAGCCTACGGAGATCCTCTCGCACGCTCCGGCGCGCTTTAGATGCCAACTCCTGTATCTTCCGCGGGATGCCGCCTTACCATGCGTTCCAGTAACCGGCTCGCTCCGTCAGGGCAATCTCCCGTCCAAACAGCCTCTGGAGATGCATCTCTGTCAGCAATGTCTTCTTAGCCCCGTCGGCCACAATCCTTCCTTCGCGCATCATCACAATGCGATCCATCTCCGGCAGGATGTCGGCAATGTGATGGGTAATTAACAAAATGGCCGTTCCCTTCTGCGCCAGTTCGCGCAGCATCTCGCGCAGATCCTGTTGCGCGGCCAGATCCAACGCGTTTGAGGGCTCATCAAGCAAGAGCATCTGAACACTGCCCTGTTCCGCATCCAGAGAAGTCCCTGCCAGGGCGCGACCAATCATCACCCGCCTCTGTTGCCCCGCCGACATCTCTCCCACAGGGGTCGCTGCGAGATCTTCGGCTTGCACCAACTGGAGAATCTCTTCGGCGCGCTCCTGCATCCTCGCAGTTACGGTCAAATTCGGCCATAGTCTGGAACTGGAGAAGAATCCGGTCAAAACGGCCTCCCTCCCGCTAATGGCCAAAGTGCTTCCTCCCGGGATCTCGGATGCCACCACTCCCATGCGGCGCTTCAGTTCCGTCAGATCCCAGCGCTCCCTGCCCAGAATGCGGACCTGAGTCGCCGGGTTGACCAACGGATAGACCTCGCAGGTGATGGTCTTCAGCAGTGTGGATTTGCCGCATCCGTTCGGACCCAGAATCGCCAGATGCTCGCCCGCATCGATGCGGAGGGAAACGTCATGGAGCACAACCTTTTCTCCACGCGCAACAAAGACGTGCCGCAGATCCACGATCGCTTCCGATTCCCCACCTCCAACCTGGCCTCCTACCCTCATCCGGCTCCTGTCCCTATTCAATCCAGCCTGATTCTCAACCACGCACCTCTTTTCCCATCCACCGGAAACCGATCCGGAGATCACAGATTCCATCTGCGGATCACGCGAGTCTCGCGCTCGAAACCAAGCACGCTCACGCTCCCGGTATCCAGGGCCAGCAGCGCGCCCCCGGAGGGCGGAAGACCGATCCAGCGTGCCGAAAGGATCCGGAGGAAGTGCGCATGCGCAAACAGAGCTACGGCTGACTCGCCGGGTACAGCGGCCAGCGACCGCGCAATCACCGCGTCGGCCCGCTCTCCTACATGCTCCAGCGGCTCTCCGTTTACCAGAGGGCTGTTCCAAACGCTCCAATCCGGACCATGGATCGCTCGCATCTCCTGCGTCGTCTTGCCTTCAGCCTCGCCGTAGTTCCATTCCTGCAGGTCAGCCTCCACCACGGCTACATCGCCATAGCCCGCAATCTGACAGGTCTCCCGAGCCCTTTGCCGGGGACTGGTAAATACCGCCCCAAACTTTGTACCCGCAAGCAAGCCAGGCAGGCGCTTTGCCCTTTCGCGGCCGCGGTCGGTTAGTGGAATATCGCTCGTACTGGTATGGCGCCCATCGGCGCTCCAAGTCGTCTCTCCGTGCCGCATCAACCAAAGCTCTGTCAAAGTCTCCGGAACCTCCAGAAAAGATCACGATCCGTCCATTCTTTATCTTACAGAGCCTGGATCCCCTATCCTAAGGGCATGGAATTCCAACTCGTCTCTGGATACAAGCCGCAGGGAGATCAGCCGCGCGCCATCGCCGAACTTGTTGCAGGCCTTCAGGCAGGGGAAAAGGACCAGGTCCTGCTCGGGGTGACCGGCTCCGGCAAGACCTTCACCATGGCCCGAGTCATCACGGAGATGAATCGTCCCGCACTGGTGCTGGTGCACAACAAGACACTGGCGGCACAGCTCTACCATGAGTTCAAACAGTTCTTTCCCAACAATGCGGTGGAGTACTTTGTCTCCTACTATGACTACTATCAGCCGGAGGCCTATATACCCTCGGGCGACCTCTACATCGAGAAGGAGTCCACCGTCAACGAAGAACTCGACAAGCTGCGCCTCTCGGCCACGCGCAGCCTCTTCGAGCGGCGCGACACCATTATCGTCAGCTCCGTCTCCTGCATCTATGGCCTCGGTTCGCCGGAGGCCTACTATGGCATGCTGCTCCTGCTGGAGAAGGGGCAGAAGATCAAGCGCCAAGATATTACCCGGCGCCTGGTCGAAATCCTCTACGAACGCAACGACGTGGACTTTCAGCGCGGAACCTTCCGGGTCCGCGGCGATGTGATCGAAATCTACCCCACCTATGACGAAAATGCCTTCCGCATTGAGCTCTTCGGTGACGAGATCGAGTCGCTCGCCCAAATCGATCCTCTCTTCGGCGCCGTCAAGCAGCGTTATGCTCGACTGCCTATCTATCCCAAGAGCCACTACGTGGTTCCACCGGAGCGCAAGACCACTGCGATCAATAGCATCCTCGCCGAGTTGGCGGAGTGGGAGACGCAACTGGAGAGGGAGGGCCGCCTGGTGGAGTCGCAGCGCATCCACCAGCGCACCCGCTTTGATCTGGAGATGATCAAGTCAGTGGGATACTGCCACGGCATCGAGAACTACTCACGCCACTTCTCAGGAAGGCTTCCCGGGGAACCTCCTCCCACCCTGCTCGACTACTTTCCTCAGGACTTCCTGGTCTTCATCGACGAGTCCCACGTCACGGTTCCGCAACTCCACGGCATGTGGCATGGCGACCGCTCGCGCAAGCAAAACCTGGTGGACTACGGGTTTCGCCTGCCTTCAGCGATGGACAACCGCCCCCTGCAATTTCAGGAGTTCGAAGATCGCATCGGCCAGACCATCTATGTATCGGCAACCCCGGGGCCGTATGAGCTTACCAAGTCTTCTGGCGTCGTCGTGGAGCAGGTGATTCGCCCCACCGGCCTGGTGGACCCCGAGGTTGAAGTCCGGCCGGTCAAGGGCCAGATCGACAACCTGCTGGCGGAGATCCGCCAGCGCGCCGCCAAAGACCAGCGCGTGCTGGTCACCACCCTGACCAAACGCATGGCCGAAGACCTGGCTAACTACTACACCGAAGTCGGGGTTCGCTGCCGCTACATGCACTCGGAGATCGAGACGCTCGAACGCATTCGCCTCCTGCGCGGCCTGCGCAACGGAGAGTACGATGTTCTGATTGGGATCAACCTGCTGCGTGAAGGGCTGGATCTTCCCGAGGTCTCCCTAGTCGCCATCCTCGATGCGGACAAAGAGGGCTTCCTCCGCTCCCAGGGATCGCTCATCCAAACCATAGGCCGCGCTGCCCGCCATGTCGAAGGACGGGCGATTCTCTACGCCGACAACCAAACCGATTCCATGCGCAGAGCCATCGAGGAGACCAACCGCCGCCGGGAGCGGCAGGTAGCCTACAACCGCGAGAACGGCATCACCCCGCAGACGGTGATACGCACTCTGGACGAATCTCTAGCCTCCGTCCTCAAAGCCGACTACGCAGACCTCGCCGAGGAAGAGGAAGCGCTCACGGAGTTCGCCAGCCAGGCTGAGCTGGACGCCTACCTTGCCAAGCTCGAAGCGGATATGCGGGAGGCGGCCAAAGCATTTGAATTTGAAAGAGCCGCGAAGCTTCGCGACACCATCAAGGACCTCCGCTCCAAGGAGTTTCTCTTCAGCTAAAGATTTTTCCGTGCAGAAGCATCCCGGAACCTCGAACTTTATGGGCATGTTCCCCAAACAAAATGCCCTTGAGGGTCACAGCATTGTTCCATTGCCCGCAAGAAAGATGCATTAGCAGGCGCACAGCCTCTCCAGAGCCTGCGGCTGAAGAACCTTGAGCACCACTCCATGCGTTTCAATGATCTTGTCCTTGCGGAGACGGCCCAGGGTCCGGGTGATGGTCTCCCGGGTGGTCGCCGTCATCGACGCCAGCTCTTCGTGAGTCATCGACATCGTGATGAACGGATTCGAACGGCTTTTCGCATTCTGAGCCCAGTCCAGGATGAGGCGGGCGACTCGTCCGGCCGGAGAGGATGGCAGAGAGATCAGTCTGGCCTCATCAAAGGCGGCACGATAGTCCTCCGCCAGGACATTGGCCGCGGCCAGGCTAGTGTCCCCAAAGTTTTGCAACATCGTCATCAGGTGCCTGGTGGGCAGTACGAGTACACTGCATGGCTCCAAAGCTTCCGCAGTCACCTCATAGTCGCTGTGAGTCAGCGCCGCGCTCATGCCAAGCACATCGCCGGCCTGTGCGATCCGGAGGATCATCACACGACCCTCTTTGGAGGTGGCTGAGACCTTGACCTTGCCTGAGCAGACAAGAAAGATGGCGTTACTGCGATCACCCTCGCGGAAGAGACTGGACCCGCGCACATAGTCGGTCTTGAGAGAGTTCGACTGTAGAAACGCGCGCGACTGAGGTCCGAACTTGCAGAACGCACCCTTTCCAGCTTGGGAGCAGCTAAGGCACTTGGACATGAAACCCTCCGTTTGGCAGTTCAGCTTGCGTCCTGCTGAAATCTGCACCTGCCTTCTGAACAGCAATCATCTTGCCAAAGCGGTTCCCTTGTGATTTCAATTACATACGCCCGTGCGATCCGACCCGCTACTCCGTCCGCTGCGTGCGGACACCCAGCAACTGCGCCATTTCACCCAGATGCCGTTCCGAGCCCGGGGGACGGATTGGCTTCCAGCCGCTGCCTCCCAGGCCTGCAAGGCTCACTATAGCCAACCCGTTCAGGGCCTTATACGATTTATCTGATGGCCATCACCCGATCAATACCGGAAGCCCTGTCCATTGTCATCATCGACGATAATCAGGGCAGTCTGGAGATGCTCTCCGCCGCTCTGGCGCACACGGAAGCTACGGTCTATATCGCATCCAGACCCGTCGACGGCCTGGCTCTGGTCAGAAAGCACCACCCCCGCCTGGTCGTCACCGATCTGGTCATGCCGGAGATGAGCGGACTGGAAGTGCTCCAGCAGGTGGTCAGCTTCGACTCCTCCATCGATGTCATTCTGATGACGGCCTATTACACCACCGAGACGGCCGTCGCAGCCATCCGCCAGGGGGCTGCGGACTATCTGCAGAAGCCCGTCAAGATCGCTGTGCTGCGCGATCGCGTCCAAGCGCTCATTGAGGCCGCCAACCGACGTAGAAGAGTCCAGGCTGGGGCTCCGCCGGGCGTCCAGGACCTCGAGTTCGAAGGTCTGCAGGCGAAGAGCGATGTGATGTGGGACCTGTTCGCCATGATTCAGCGGATTGCTCCACACTATCGTTCGGTGCTGGTTCACGGTCCAACCGGCTCTGGAAAAGACCTGGTGGCCACAGCGCTGCACAACCGTAGCCGCGTCCCGGGCAAGCTTGTGGTGCTGAACTGCTCCGCCGTTGTGGAGACACTGTTTGAGAGCGAGTTGTTTGGACACGTCCGAGGAGCGTTTACCGGAGCGGATCGGGACAAGATCGGGCTGTTTGAACTTGCCAGTGGCGGCACGCTGTTCCTGGATGAGATCGGGGATATGCCGCTGCCAACCCAGGCCAAGCTTCTGCGCGCGATCCAAAACCAGGAGGTCCTTCCTGTTGGCTCCCTCACTTCCCGCAAAGTGAATGTGCGGATCATCGCGGCTACCCATCGCGATCTGCGAGCCGCCATCGCGGACGGAAAGTTCCGCGAAGACCTGTACTATCGCCTGTCAATGGTCGAACTCGCTGTCCCCGCCCTCACGGATCGTCCTGGCGATATCGAGCTTCTAGCCAAACACTTCGTTCGCAAGTTCAGCGTCGAGTTCTCGCGGCCGATTGAAGGCCTTACCAAGC
>DAHWOF010000015.1 GCA_027335345.1 Granulicella sp.
AACGAAAAGGCGGAATCAAAGCCAGACGAATCATCGCCGCCACCAGCGACAACTACCGCGCCCATCTACTCGGACTGGGATAATCGCAAGGCTCCCTCATGCTCTTTCTACCTTCGCCTTCTCTTCATGCGATCACCCTGCGCGCTGTGGCCAGGGCGGTCTCAGGGTCCAGTTGCCCGCTTCGGAACGGAACGTGAGCCAACGTGTCCTCTGGATGGCATGGGGTTTCGGCGGACACAGAGCGGACGGCAAACTGCAATGCCTGCTGCTGAGCATCCTGAACGGAGACGGTCAGGACAGAGGAGGCGCCCAACATACTCGTTACCGTCTGGGCCAGCAGCGCCAGGTCGTGCCATCGTCCGATGGCGTCGAGCCTGGTTTTTATCTCCTTGGCCATTTTTTGGGCCGCTGCCGAACCGGGTTCCAGTTCAGCCAGGTAGCGGGCTGCTTTGGTCCGCTTGCGATAGGCGTGCAAGGTCTTGCCGTCCAGCCCCTGCCCTCCCGCATTCTGGCGGCGGTATGGGGTGCGGCGCAACATCTCCACGCTGCGCTGCACCCGCTCTCTGGCCATGGCGAGCGGTGGGATGGGGCTCAGGTAGGCCATGCGCTTTGCCAATGGCTGCAGGCAGGCCAGGAGAGCAGGAGCCAGTGCTGCAAGGTCCTCCTCCAAGGCTGTCGCCAACTCCGGCCGTTGCCGCTCCAGACGGCGATCCAGCTTGTGGCTCTCCGTCTGTAACTGCTCGTTCTCGGGCAGCGTCGGCGGATCCTTCCCAGGTTGGATCAGTTCCGCCAACAGGCGGCGCTGGACGTCCAGATCACGTATCGATGCAGCCGCCCGGCGAACTTCCTTAAGCTTGCGCAGGGTCTGTTTCGCCTGTCGGCGCAGGGATGAAGCACGCGGATTTTGCCGCCGTACGGCAAGCAGAAAGGCCTCCAGCTTGCGGCTGGCGATCCGCAGTTCATGCACGGATCCGGGCTTGGCGCGAGTCTGGCAGGCGTGGAGCGCGTTCAGAAACTCGTCGTACAGTGAATGGAAGATGCCGCTCGCGTCGACCATCAGGACCAACCTTGAGGCTCCACGCGGCGCTGAAGGCTGGGGGTCAGCGCAGCGCAGCGCGGGACTTCTTCTCCCCACCCGGGGAGGCTCTCTAAGGAAGATTGGATGCCAGCCACTCTTGGGACGCATGGAATGCGGGTGCGGGAGTGCGGTAGAGACGGAGATCCCTCTGGATCACGGCCTACGAAGAGAGCCCGGAGCAGGATTGAAACTTGCATGGCTTGAGGGCCGACGCCGGTCCGGACGCCCAGGGTTCGGCCCCGGCGGCCAAGGATCGGCGCTTCGTGCGATACTCTTCGGTGCTCGAAGGTTTGGCAGTTGCAGGAATCCTGCACGCGCGGATCGCGGTCGATGGCGGCCGCGCAGGCAAAGATTCTAATATCCAACCGCGGCTGAACGAAGACCGAGGAGCCGCATCCTTGAAGGAGTGAATGCATGTCTGATCTCGCCCACCTTGTCTATCAGTCAGGATTTGGCAACGAGTTTTCCACCGAGGCCTACCCCGGGGCTCTCCCTACCGGTCAGAACTCTCCGCAGCGGCACCCGTTGGGGCTGTATACCGAGCAAGTGAGTGGTTCAGCCTTTACCGCTCCGCGCGCTCTCAACCGCCGCACCTGGATGTATCGGATCCGCCCTTCGGTGGTGCATGAGCCTTACCAGCCCTTTCCAGAGTCCACGCTGTTGCGCAGCGCACCTTTTGACGAAGTTTCGACTCCCCCCAACCAGATGCGCTGGGATCCGCTGCCATTTCCCACCGTTCCCACGGACTTTGTGGAGGGAATGATTACCATGGGCGGCAATGGCGATGCTGCCATGCAGGACGGCGTTGCGATCCACATGTATACCGCCAACGCTTCCATGACCGACCGTTTCTTCTATGACGCGGATGGAGAGCTGTTGATCCTGCCGCAGCAGGGTGCGCTGCGGATCTGCACCGAGTGCGGCATCCTGGAGGTTCATCCTGGGCATCTGGCGGTAATACCCCGAGGCATCAAGTTTTGCGTCGAGCTGATCCATCATCACGCCCGAGGATATCTCTGTGAGAACTACGGCCAACCCTTCCGTCTACCCGAGTTAGGTCCGATCGGCGCCAACGGGCTGGCCAACTCGCGAGACTTCCTGACGCCCGTGGCGGAGTACGACGATACCGACGGCGAGTTTGAGGTGGTCGCCAAGTTTCAGGGCAAGCTGTGGGTCTCCACCTATGACCACTCGCCCCTGGATGTGGTCGCCTGGCACGGCAACTACGCTCCCTACATGTATGACATGGCCAGATTTCAAGTGATCAATTCGGTCAGCTTCGATCATCCGGACCCATCGATCTTCACCGTGCTCACTGCGCCCTCACCGATTCACGGTGTCGCCAACGTGGATCTGGCCATCTTTCCGCCGCGCTGGCTGGTCGCCGAGCATACCTTCCGGCCGCCATGGTTCCATCGCAACATGATGAACGAGTTCATGGGGCTGATCCGCGGACAGTACGACGCCAAGGCCGAGGGCTTTCTTCCGGGCGGAGCCAGTCTGCACAACTGCATGTCCGGACACGGTCCGGATGCGGTTACCTTTGATCGCGCCAGCCATGCCGAACTGGCGCCGCAGTACATTGCGGACACGCTGGCCTTCATGTTTGAGACCCGTTTGGTGGTGCGTCCAACTCGCTACGCGATGGAGGAGAAGGTCCTGCAGCATGAGTACTACGAGTGCTGGCAGGGCCTGGAGCGACACTTCAAGCCGACGCGGCGCTGAGGCCAACTCTCCGCCCGATGTCCTACACTCGGTGTGATGAGTTTGCCCCTGGAGAGCGTCACGACCAGTTGGGTCGGCACAGCCAATGAGCCTGGCAGCGGCTTTCCGCTGCAGTGGCTTCCATACTGCGCCTTCACGCCGGCGTCGGCATCCAGGCCTGAGCTTTTGCCAGAGCCGACTGCGCCGATGGCTGCGCAGACGGACCCGCGTACGGATTCTCATCTGGCTCCTCATCTGGGCGTCGGCATTGGAGCTTTCATCTTGGACCTGTATCAGCTCCAGGCCGCCGGTCTGCTGAGCGATCTCTCAGCGGAGTTGCAGTCAGCTTGCTGCGCAAGCCATCTCAACGCGCTCATGGGCTGCGGGCCCTCCGCCTGGACTGCGCTGCGAAAACGCCTCTTGGATCTGTTGAAGAGCCCCAAGTCCCGCTCCAGCCGCAACCAGGTCCAGCGGCGGCTGGTCGCTTCGCTTATGACTCCCGCGGCAAAGGCCATCTTTCATAAGCCGGTCTGCACTGAGAACTACACGGACTTTTATGCGTCCTGGCACCACGCCAGGAACGTGGGCCGGCTCTTCCGTCCGGACCGGCCGCTGCTGCCGAACTACGCTTGGCTGCCGATCGGGTACCATGGCCGAGCCTCCTCGCTGGTGGTCAGTGGAACACCGGTCCGGCGGCCGTACGGCCAGCGCAAGCTTGACTCGGAGCCCGCCCCAGTTTTCCAGCCCAGTGACCGGTTGGACTATGAACTCGAGGTAGCAGCTTATATCGGGGTGGGGAATCCACTCGGTTCGCGAGTGCCCATCGAGGAGGCTGCGAAGCACCTCTTCGGCATCTCCCTGCTCAATGACTGGTCAGCGCGCGATATCCAGTCCTGGGAGTATCAGCCTCTCGGTCCTTTTCTGGGCAAGAGTTTCGCCACCAGTGTCTCGCCGTGGGTGGTCTCCATGGAAGCTCTGGCGCCGTACCGCACAAGGCTCGCCGCACGTGCCGCCTCAGACCCCGCGCCGCTGGACTACCTAGCCGAACCGGAGGCAGACCTCTCCGGCTTTGACATCACGGTGGAGGCTCATCTCTCCACCGCGAAGATGCGCGAACGGGGAATCCCCGCAGTGCGGCTCAGCCAAGCCAACCTGCGCGATCTCTACTGGTCGTTTGCGCAGATGTTGACGCACCACACCAGCAATGGTTGCAATCTGAGGATTGGCGACATCCTGGCCAGCGGGACGGTCTCCGGGGAGCAGCCTGGCTCCCAGGGCTGCCTGCTGGAAATGACCCGAGGAGGAGAGGATCCTCTCTGCCTGCCGACGGGCGAACGGCGCAGCTTTCTGGAAGATGGCGATGAGGTGAGCTTGCGCGGCTTCGCCAATCGTGAGGGTCTTCCTTTGGTCTCGATGGGGGAGTGCCGGGGTAGAGTTCTCTCCGCCAGGGAGTGACCTCGCAAGAGCCGACCGAAGGCTGAAGGATCCAAGATGCCCGTGCAGAGAGTCGGTCGCGGTATGGACGAGCCTTGCGGCTCGCCCCTACCGCGACCGACCAATCTATCCCAGGTCCGCCGAAGCGAGCTGCCAAACCGGCTCCCAGACAAGTGGAAGCAGCTTCAGTCCGCATGCCCGACTGAACTCGAAAGCTCCGCCACCCTGACTTCGTAGCACCTGCGCTTTACGTATCGCTCACCCACATACCGACGCGCATCCTCGACCCAGACCTCTTTGACCTGCAGTGGCGAGGGAGCATCGCGATCCTCGCTCTTGGGGTAGACCTCCGCATAGCGCCCGGCACGCGCCACCACGGCCTTGGCCTCGGTCGAGCTGCGCATGCGCACCCCCAGAAGGTAACGCCACTGGCGCCGCTCGACCGCCTGGATCGTCTCGGCGCTGATCATGCCCCGGTCAGCCACGATGCACACCGAGCGAATGCCGAAGCGGCTTTGCAGTCGCTCCACGATCGGGACCAGACTCCGCACATCGGCCGTATTGCCCGGCCATAACTCGCTACAGACCGGATGGCCGTTCTGGTCCAGCACCATGCCCACTACCATCTGCTTCAGGTCGGGACGATGACCCTTCGAGCGCCCGTGCTGGCCGATACTCTCACCACCCTGGCCCTCGAAGTAGATCGAGGTGGTGTCGAAGAAGACAATCTCCAGGTCGCTGAACAGATCGCGCCGCCGCGCAAACAGCGCCTCCTCGATCCGATCCTTGTGGGTGCGGGGCGCAAAGGGCGTAGCCCCGTCCTGTTCTTCGGCGGGTAGTTCTTCGCCCAGCCAGGCCATGGCTCGATACAGGTGCTGTAGCTGGAGATCGGCGACGCCCGCAATCGCGTAGTTCTCCTTCCACCTTTCGGCGGCGCGGTCGCTGCCGGAGACAAACAGTCGATGCAGCACGGTGAGAAAGATGGCCCGCTCGACGGAAAACTCAAAGCGTCTGCCTTCGAGCAAGTCCGCCAGGACGGTGTGGATCGAACAGGCTTGCCAAAGCCGCTCGAAGATCAGCCCCGGGCCGATCCGGGCG
>DAHWOF010000022.1 GCA_027335345.1 Granulicella sp.
GGATCCTGCCAGATCAGGTCTTCGGCCGGAACCTCCGGGCCCAGGTAACGCGCCTTCGGCCCCATATCGCGGTGGGTCAGCTTGAACCAGGCCCGCGCATAGGCGTCGGCGAACTCCTCCGGATGGTTGTAGAAGTGCTGCGCGATCCTTCGCAGAGACGGGTCCTCGCGAATCGCCATGTCCGCATCGGTCATCATCACCGGGACCCTCTTTGCGGCATTGTGCGCAGCCGGCGCGGTGGTTCCCTCGTGAAGATGTTTGGGCGTCCACTGGTGCGCGCCCGCCGGCGTCACAGTCTGCTCCCACTCGTTGTCCAGCAGGGTCTTGAAGTAGCTGTGCGGATCCCACTGGGTTGGAGTGGGCGTCCAAGAGCCCTCCAAACCGCTGCCGATCGCGTCACCACCCACGCCGCTGCCGTAGCTCGACTTCCAACCCAGCCCCATCTGCTCGATCGGAGCCGCCTCAGGCGCAGGCCCCACCGCGCTTGCAGGCCCCGCGCCGTGGGTCTTGCCGAAGGTATGGCCGCCAGCGGTGAGCGCGACAGTCTCTTCCTCGTTCATCGCCATGCGCGCAAAGGTCTCGCGCACATCGTGCGCGGAGCCGAGCGGGTTTGGCTTCCCGCCAGGGCCCTCGGGGTTCACATAGATCAAGCCCATTTGCACGGCAGCCAACGGGCTTTCCAGATCGCGCTTGCCGCTCTCATATCGCTTGTCCTCGGCCAGCCAGGTCGACTCCGATCCCCAGTACGCGGAGTTGTCCGGCTCCCACTGGTCTTCACGCCCTCCGCCAAAACCAAAGGTCTTGAACCCCATGGACTCCATCGCGACATTGCCGGCAAGAATCATCAGGTCACCCCAGGAGAGCTTGCGGCCGTATCTCTTTTTGATCGGCCACAGCAGCCGCCGCGCCTTGTCCAGCAGCACGTTGTCCGGCCAACTGTTGAGCGGAGCAAAGCGCTGCTGGGCGTGCCCCGCGCCTCCGCGGCCGTCGCCGATACGATACGTTCCCGCGGCGTGCCAGGCCATGCGGATGAAGAGCGGACCATAGTGGCCGTAGTCGGCGGGCCACCAGTCCTGCGAGTCGGTCATCAGCTTGGCAAGATCCCGCTTCACCGCAGCGAAGTCCAAGCTCTTGAACTCTTTCCGGTAGTCGAAATCCGCGTCCATCGGATTCGATTTCGAGCTGTGCTGGCGCAGAAGATCGAGTCGCAACCGGTTTGGCCACCAATCCCGGTTGGATGGGCCCTGGGCGGCGGTGGGGTGAAATGGGCATTTGGCTTCGTTTGACATGAGGTTTCCTCCACTTGGACTGCAACCCCAAGTTGTCAAATTCGGCGTGATATGTCCAAGACAGTCTCTGCATAATGGTGATAGTTTTTGGTTATGAGTCTCGAACTCTATCCCTTCACGCTGCGGCAGCTTCAGTACGCCGCCGCTGTCGCGGAGTTGCTCAGTTTCCGCCAGGCTGCGGAGCGCTGCCATGTCTCGCAGCCCGCCCTCAGCTCCCAGCTTGCACAGATGGAAGAAGCCCTGGGTGTAACGCTCTTTGAGCGGGATCGCCGTCGCGTCCTGGTTACGGCTGCCGGCCGTGAGATTCTGGGACGCACGCAGCTTGTCTTGCGCGAAGCCGATGATCTCGTCCAGGTGGCGCGCTGGAGCGCGGATCCGCTCTCGGGCGTTCTGCGAATCGGCGTCATTCCAACGATCTCTCCCTACCTTGTGCCGTGGATCACTACGGCGCTGCGCAAGGCCTATCCTCGTCTCACCACGCTCTGGGTCGAGGACAAATCAGCGAATCTGGCAAGTAGCCTCGACAGCGGCAGAATCGACGCCGCGCTTCTGGCGCTGGAGGCCGACATTGGCGACGTCGAATACGAAATCATCGGATCGGACTCCTTCGTCCTCGCCACGCCCAAGGGTCATCCTCTCGGATCCAGGCATTCCCCCGTTGAACCCGCGGAGCTGACGAATGCGTGTGTGCTTCTGCTGGACGAGGGGCACTGCTTCCGCGAGCAGGCGCTGGCATACTGCTCCCATACCAAGGCTCAGGAGCTCGAGTTCCGCGCCACCAGCCTCTCGACGCTCGCACAGATGGTGGCAGGGGGCGCAGGCGTAACGCTCCTGCCCGAGCTTGCAGTGCCCACTGAGGCAAAACGCGCCTCGTTATCGATCCGCCGCTTCAAGCAGCCTGCGCCCAGACGGACCATCGCGCTGGTGTGGCGGCATCGCTCGCCTCTTGGATCGGCGATTCGTCAGCTCGCCTCCACCGCGCGGGCCGCCTACGCTCGCGCGTCAGCCATGCAAAAACCCCGTGCCGGCCCCAGAAAGATGACGACAGAGCGCCCGTTCCTGGAGATGCGGGCAAAGCGGCGAGGCGGCCGGCCTGAAGCGCAGGCCGCCAGGGGACGAGCTCGGTCTTGATGGCTTTGGCCCCCTGCCATCCCGACGCCACGTTATCCCTCCCGCGTAGGCAGTTGAATGAAGAAGCGGCTGCCACGTGTTTCCATGGCGGCGAAGCCAAGCCTGCCGCCATTCGCGCCAACGGCCCATCTTGCAATGGCCAGGCCCAACCCATCCCCGCCAGCATCCCGCGCCCGCCCCGGATCGCTGCGGAAGAAACGGTCGAAGATCCTCTCGCGATCCTCCTCGGGGACACCCGGCCCTTGATCGACTACCGAGAACTCCGCCATTTGGTCTGCGCATCGGCTCACGTGTAGCCTGATCGTGGACCCTTCCGGAGAGTACTTCACCGCATTCTCCACCAGGTTGAGCATGGCATGCCGTAGCACGTACCGATCAGCGTACACGAGGACGGAAGAATCGCCGGAGATGTCTATCGTCTGCCGCCTCTCGTCGGCCAGCACTCCAACGAGCGCAACGGTCTCCTGCACCAGATCCATCCAACAGAAAGTGGTCCTGTTCAGCGCAATCTGGCCGGCGTCCGCTCGGGAGATCAGCAGGAGCCGGTCCACCAGGTTCGTCAGCCGCATCACCTCTTCCAGCATGCTCTCGACCGTCTCGCGGTACTCCTCCGCGCTGCGATGCTTCTCCAGCGCCACCTCGCCCGCGGCTCGCAGGCAGGCCAACGGAGTGCGTAACTCATGGGAGGCGTCTGCCGTAAAGCGCTTGAGCTGCTCAAAGGAAGCCTCCAGGCGCGCCAGCAATCCATTCAGGACGCGGGCCATGTGTCCCAGTTCATCGCTAGGGTTCTCCACCGCCAGCCGCCGACTCAGTTGATCCGCGGTAATTTGCTCTGCCGCAGTCGCCATCTTCTCCAACGGCAGCAGCGCCTTGAGCGTTAACCGGTAGATCCCAACTCCCGCCAGCAGCAGGGTGGGAAAGAACGCCAGCACAAGGATGTCCCGCGACCTGCGAACCTGCTCCTCTACGGGGAGCAGGCTGTAGCCGATGCGAATCAGCAATGGCCTGCCATTGATGGAGTGAATGTGACTAATGAGCAGCACAGGCACGCCGTTGGCAAGACGAATGGTGCGCGGGTTATAGATATGGAGACCCTCGTGCGGAAAGGGCGCTCCGCCTAACAGAAGACCGGCGAGCCGCGGATTACGAAAGAGAATGCGCCCTTCGGGAGTCATGACCTGCAACAGCCGATGCACCCGCATCTCGCCTTGCAGGGTGTTGTGATACCTTAGGTCGATTGTGAGGGCGCCGGTGGGGGTGAAATAAAGCAACCCTTCCGCGGTTTCCATGTCCTGGATCTCGTAGCGAAGAAGCTCCGACGAGAGCTGCCACCGTAGCAGCAGGGTTGCCACAGCGATGAAAATCAACAGAATCGCACCGAAGACTGAGGTGTACCAAAGGGTCAGCCGGGTTCGCAGATGGGTCGGTCCGAGAGTCACTCTTTCTCCTCCCGCAGAGCAAATCCAACGCCACGCACCGTCTGCAACAGCCGACGATCAAAGGGGTCGTCCACCTTCCGCCTCAAGCGCGCAATCTGCACGTCGATCACGTTGTGGATCGGAGTAAATCGCGATGTCTCTCTCCAGACATCCCGCGCCAGCATCTCACGGGAGACCACTGCCGGGCTGTGCTGAAGAAGATATTCGAGCAGCTCAAACTCCCGCGGCGTCAATGCCAGCTCTTTGACCCCCCGAAACGCTCGGCGCGTCTCGATGTCAAGACGAAGGTCTGCTACCTCCACCCGCACCGGCAGCTTTTGCTCCGCGCGTCGCAACAGCGCTCGAACGCGGGCTAGCAACTCGGACAAGGCAAAAGGCTTTACCAGGTAGTCGTCGGCGCCCGCATCCAAACCCTGGACGCGATCTTCAACTCCATCGCGGGAGGTAAGGATCAGCACGGGGCAGGTCTCACCCCTCCTGCGGAGCCAGCGTAGCACCTCAAATCCGCTCCGCCCCGGCAGCATAAGATCGAGCAACACCAACGAATAGGTTTGTCTTTCAAGCCGCGTCATCGCCTCAACGCCGTCGGTCGCAACCTCCGCGGCAAAGCCTTGTTGCTCAAGTCCCTGGGCGACGATGGCCGCAAGCTTTTCCTCATCTTCAACGATCAATAACTGCATGGAAGCTCGCCATCCAAATGGCTGGTGCACCGTCTTGAGAATACAACCCGGCGGAACAAAAGGTGGCGTTCCAATCAAATGTAAGAAAATCGTAAGGAGCAGTTGCATCGATCCCATGCTTCACTCAAGGAGTGAAGGAGGTGGAGCATGACCCGGAGCGCAATGAAATTCCTGGGACTGGTGGCAGCCTTGACCTCCATGTTCGGTTCAAGGGCTGGCGCAACAACACGAATGCTTGATTGGAGCATTCCTCCCGGTACTGCCATCCCGATAGAATTCACGCACACGGTGAGCGCCGACAAGGCGAAGGTCGGCGACTTGGTCGAAGCCAGGACGATGCAAGTGGTGTACCTCGGCCATGCCCGCGATCTGCCCAAGGGGTCCTATCTTCTAGGCCACGTGGTCAAGGCACAGCCGGTTCGCCCGGGCGTCAGCGCATCGATGCTAGAGTTCCGGCTTGATGAGATTGTCACCCGTCAAGGAGTGATCGCTTCCCGGCTGTACGTCCGGGCACTGACGGGTTCCGTGGAGGCGTCCGAAGCCGGCTATCCAATCACTCCTACGTACATGGATTTATCGAATGAGCGCGTGCTGATTGGCGGAGATGAGATATTGAACTCCAGCCGAAACGTCTACTCCCCGGTCTCAGAAGATGAAGGACTGGACGTTGTGGGGCAGGATTTGAGAGACGGCGTCTTCGAGCGTTTGCGGTCTGCACAGACGATGAACGGCAACACCCTTTTGCGATGCGATGGAACCGCGACAGTGCAGTCCGTAGGCATCTTCTCCGGTAGCGCCTGTGGCCTTTATGGCTTTGATATGACGTCGCTCACGCACACCGGTAGAAACGATCGCGGAACTGTGGAGCTCGACTCAAAATACTTCACCGTCAAGCTCTATGCCGGCAGCACGGCCTTGTTGCAAGCTGCGCCAGACTCCACGGCCTCCAAGCCGGCGGCCGACCCGCTCTGACGGCGCGGCATTCATCAATGAGGGATGGACCGCTCTCTCACCTTCGGCTCACATCCAAGCCACCCTTGGCTCCGTTCGCGAAGGAAGACAAATGTCTCAGTGTCGCGCCGCTCGCTTTTTTCGCTCTTTGCTTCCGGAGCGAACCTTGGCCTTTATTGCCATATTCGCCTGCTCAAGCGCATTTATATCCGCCGTTCCCCCTTGTGATGGCGCGTTCCGACGCTGGGAGCCAGGCGCTCCCGGAGTCGTCTGGGCAGAACAAGGCATAGTGTTCGCCGCGACTGATTTTGATCGTCAGATAGTCACCCATTTGATTGGAGTTCTGCCACAAATGCTTGTATTGGTTATGTTCCTCTGGATTCTCTTGTCCAGCTATGCGGTTCCTGAAGTCTGGGCGGCTCCTATGACCTTTCCTGCGGCGTCTCCCATCTCAGCCGGGGATATGGTCTTCCGCATACAGCCTTTCATTTTTACCGGGACCGAGGAGCGGCGTGAGGCCATCGCCGAAACTGTGGGCTTGTATGGATTGAGCAGCAAAATCACATTCATTCTTGAGGAGATGCCTTTCCAATATAACCAGATCGGCTTGCCGACGCCTGTCTATCATGTAGAGCACAGTTGGGGCCCTGGCGACATCAGCTTCCTGCCTCGGTATACGTTTTGGGAGCAGGATGGAATCGGCACGACCAATCGGCTATCCGTAATCGCCGGGGCTCTGATTCCGGTAGGTCCGCATAACGACTCCAACGCCTTCGGCCGTCTCCCTGAGGTCTTACAGCCGGGATCCGGGGCCTGGGCCACGAAGAACGGTTTAATCTTCACCCGCCAGACATTGAATGCTGAAATTGATGGCTACGGCGGATTTGTTCACCATACCGTGTCCGGTGGGTACCAGCTCGGCAACGAATATTTCGCAGATGACAGCTTGCAGCGCCGGATCGCTCCAAAATTGGGTGACACCGGAGTGCCGAATGTGGAGACCTTTCTGTTGCTCGAGACCAACTTCATTGTCAGCGAGAAGGATACTGAATCTCCCTCCCTCTCCTCGTCCTCCGGTTCCTCAGCTTTGATCTCGGCGCCGGAGCCCCAAGAGGGGAGCACACGGCCAGTGGACCAGGGTTTGGAGCCGCTGTATCAGGACACATTGAACCCCATGCAGGGCGACGGCCTTGTGGGTATGAATCCGGTCGTGAGCACAGGAAGCACATTGCTGCAGTTCGACCCCGGTATCCGCTTCGTAGGAAAAAACTGGGGCTTTGCCGTAGTTGCGGAAGTTCCTGGGTACCAGAGCGTACCGGCGGGAGCCTCTGAGCGCAACATGGGGGTGCTTTTGGTGTATCGCCATGTCTGGTTCACCCGGCATCATCTATGAACCGAAGATGACATCCGACGGGCAAAGGTTCGAGAGATTTTGCAGTCACAATTCAAGCAACGAGGTACTTGCATGGCTTTTGTATCGCACATCGTTCGGAGAAGAGGATCCGCCCCTCTCGCCGCCATCTTGCTCGCCACAGCCGCATTCTCAGCCTGCTGCCCAGCCTACGCGAAGCCGCGTAGCACGGCCTCACCTAAGGCCGGCTGTGCCTACGTGCCGGTGTCGAATGCTCCTACCCCAAAATCTAGCGCTGCAACCCTTCAGCAGCCTCAGGCAACGGCAATCAGCGGCATCGTCAAGGTTCAGGTTCTCGGCGTAGCCATCCCGTTCACTTCCTTCGGAATTATCCACCGCCTGCAGACTGTTCCCGGGGTGGCGAGTGTTCAGTTCAACCTGAAAGAGGGCGAAGCAATTCTGACCCTCAAGCCTGGAGCCTACATAACAGATGAGATCTTGCGTGATGCGGTCCGCGATGCAAGCTACAGCCCAGGCAAGATTGAGTGGGCATCAAAGCAGGTACAAGAGGCGCACGGCCAGGCGCAGAACTGCGAGATGTCCCCCAAGACTCAGAAGGTGGGATAACCCTACCCCCAATGTCCGGCTTTCTTGTCCGAGCACAGGCTGGGAAAGCCGGGAGGTTGAACCAAAGACTGCGGACGGCCCGAATGAGTGTGAGATCATGGCGCTGCGCTCCGGGCAGCGCTTGGCGTTGCGAGAGACCCCTCCCGCGGAGACGTCGCTGCGCGGCGGGAGCGCGTTCGTGGCTTCTATCGAAATACTGAGCTTTATGGGCGAGGCGCATGTGCGCGCGCCTGCCGATTGGCGTCGTCCAATCAGGCCGAGTCCATGTCATCCTTGAAGCCGTAGTTCGGGCCGCTACTTCAAACCAAAAGCCATAAAGCGCAAGCCAGAGACGTGGTATCCAGGTCTCGCAAGAGACTTCCATGATTCCATCCGGCGCTCCATTGCCTCTTTGCTGCCCGTTACCTTTATCCTGCCAAGAAGCCAACTGCCTCGCCCGCGGGAGACGCAGAGACTTCAGTCACAAACGGAGAGCCGTTGAGGTGTCCTTGACCGGCATGGGCTAAGCCTTCTAATACCGTCAGACTCAGTCAGCATCGAAACCGGCTGAGTGACTTTTGTCATAGCTTGAGCCCTTGCACTCAGTAAAATCTTGCGTGAGGGACCTGCTCACTTTGTGCAACTGGTCGCTTCACTTCGAAGCAGCAAAGACACGACGAGGAACTTCACTATGACGCAGGAGCAATCAACGGCACGACTTCAATTGACGTTGGGTACTGGCGCGTTTGCGCTCTGTTTTGCAGTCTTTGGTTCTCTCTCCGCCATGATGCCGATCCTCAAGCGTCAGATGCACCTCACGGCCGTCCAGACAAGCATCGCGATAGCCCTTCCCGTTCTTCTGGGCAGCATCGGGCGAATTCCGCTGGGCATGCTCACTGACCGCTTCGGCGGACGCGTGGTCTTCAGCGCCGTCATGATGCTCTCCCTTATCCCCGCATTTCTCATGGGCGGGGTTCATGACTTCAACCAGCTCCTGATTTACGGATTCCTGATCGGAATTGGCCTTGCCAGCTTTTCGGTGGGAGTCGGCTTCGTCAGTGGCTGGTACACGGCGGAGCGTCAGGGCTTTGCGTTGGGCGTCTACGGCGCCGGAAACATCGGGCAGTCTCTGGCTGCGTTTGGAGCGCCCGTCCTGGCAACAGCCTATGGATTCCGTTGGGGCTTCTGGACCTTCGGCCTCCTGCTGGCCGTCTGGCTCGCGATCTTTGCCGTGGCGGCTCACAATGCTCCGCAGCGCGGCAGCGCAAAGAGTTTTACAGAAACCCTTCGTCCCCTCAGCGATCGTCGCAGTTGGGTGCTCAGTATCTACTACTTTCTCACCTTTGGCGGATTCGTTGCCATGGCCGTCTATCTGCCCATCTTCCTCACTGAGATGTTTCACCTCACCCCGGAGAATGCTGGCCTGCGATCCGCGGGATTTGTAGTCCTGGCGACACTGATGCGCCCAGTGGGGGGAATCCTCGCAGACAAGGTTGGGGGTCGCAGCATCCTGATGTGGGTCTTTCCCGCCACCGGCTTGATGGCCGCACTCATGGCCGTTCCCCTGATGGCCACTTTCACCGTAGGAGCTCTGGGCATGGCCGCAGCCATTGGCCTGGGCAATGGAGCGGTCTTCAAACTGGTTCCTGAATTCTTTCCTCAGTCGGTCGGCAGCGTCACCGGTCTGGTTGGCGCAGCCGGCGGTCTGGGTGGATTCTTTCCGCCTCTGGTGCTAGGCTTTGTCAAACAGAAGACCGGAACATTCTTGCCCGGTTTTCTGCTGCTCAGCGCCTTCTGCCTGCTGTGCCTCCTTCTGCTGGCAACTCAGCGCAAATCACAACCTGCAATGGTGACTGCCGAATGACCCCTGCCAGAAACTCACTCCGTCAGCCGCGGCTCTCCGATGCCACTCATGCCATGTTCTGGGGCCTGGCAACCGCCTCTCTGTTGATCCTCGGCATCCTCACTGGCAGCCGCGGCCTGCGCGATTTCGACCCAGCGCTCGTCTCCTATGCGGGAGCCGCGGTGCTCTCCGGCTTTGGCATCGGCTACCGCTACGCCATGTGGCTTCGCCGCCCTCCCACCCGTCTTTACTGGTATCGCGGCTGGCAGATCTTTCTTGCTCCCCAGAAGCTTCTTTCAAACCTCGCTCATCTGGCGCGGATCGCCTGGAACACCATTGTGCTCCAGCGGTTTATCGAGCGGCGCTCCCATCTGCGCTGGACCGCGCACTGGTTCCTCGCCTGGGGCTGCATCCTCGCCGCCGCCGTCACCTTTCCCCTCTCCTTCGGCTGGATTCGATTTGAGACCGCGCGCACCAATCAGGAGATCTACCGAGCCTTCATGTTTGGCATCCCGCTCGGCAGCTTCCATCTCGGCACGCCCTTCGCCGAAATGACCTTTGACATCCTCGACATTGCCGCCGTCATGGTCTTGATCGGTGTATTCTTCGCCCTCTGGCGTCGCGGCCACGACCATGGCGCATGGTCCGTGCAGCAGTTTTCTGACGACATGCTGCCGCTCATCCTTCTCTTCGCCATCTCCACCACAGGCCTGTTCCTCACCGTCTCCACCCACCTGATGCAGGGCATCTATTACGGTTTTCTCTCTCAACTCCATGCCGTTACCGTGATCTTCACCCTGCTCTACCTTCCCTTCGGAAAGTTCTTCCACATCTTTCAGCGCCCCGCGCAGATTGGCGTCAACTTCTACAAGCAGGCAGGGGCCTCTGGACCGCAAGCCCGCTGCCATCGCTGCGGCCAGGAGTTCGCAAGCCGCATGCACATTGACGACCTCAAATCCGTTCAGGCGGCTCTGGGCATCCGGTATCAACTCTCCAATGGCCTGCACTATCAGGACATCTGTGCCGCCTGCCGCCGCAAGAATCTGGCACTCACCCAGGATGGCCTCTGGAAGTCCTACGACAACAGGTTGAGAGGTAACTAGTTGAGAGGTAACTAAAGGAATGGCAAAACTCCCGTGCCCGGCTCCGGAGATCGTCCAGCAGTACGGTCCAAGTCTTCATACCATTCCCTCCGGGGGATGGGTCCGCAACCCGCAGGACGAGCATCTGGTCAAGACCCACTGTTGCTTCTGCGGCCAGCAATGCGGCATTCAACTGCGCGTCAACAACAACAAGGTGGTCGGCTTTGAGCCTTGGGAAGACTGGCCCTTCAATCAGGGCAAACTCTGCCCCAAAGGCATCAAGCGCTACATGCAGGACGAACACCCCGACCGGCTCACCAGCCCCTTGGAACGAGTGGAAGGCAAAGGTTTTGCCCCGATCGGCTGGGATGCTGCCTTGGATCGCGTTGCTTCCGAGATTCAACGAATTCAAGGCAAGTATGGAAAAGATTCCTTCGCCGTCCTCACTGGCGCCTCCCTGGTCAACGAGAAGGCCTATCTGATGGGCAAATTTGCCCGCGTCGCACTGCAGACCGCCAACATCGATTACAACGGCCGCCTGTGCATGGTCTCCTCCGCTACAGCATCCAAAAAAGTCTTCGGCATCGACCGCAGCGCCAATCCCTGGAGTGACATCGTTCTCGCCGATGTGATCCTCGCGGCAGGGGCAAACATATCCGAGACCTCGCCCATCACAACCGACTATTTCTGGAGAGCCCGCGATCGAGGCGCCAAGATCATCATCATCGATCCCCGCATGACCCCGATTGCGCGCAATGCCGACCTGTACATCCCCGTTCGTTCCGGAGGCGACATCGGCATCTTCAACGGCATGCTCCACATTATGATCCAGCGTGGCTGGATCGATCATGACTTCATTGCGCAGCACACCACCGGTTTTGAAGAAGTGGCCCGTTCGGTCGAAAAGTACACGCCGGAGTACGCTGCGAAGATCGCCGGCGTTCCCCCTGCAATGATCATCCGAGCCGCCGAGCTCTTTGGCCCTGCCAAAACCAGCTTCGTACTCCATGCCAAAGGCATCGAGCATCACTCCAAAGGAGTCGAGAACTGCATCGCCGCCATGTCCCTCGTCCTTGCCTCCGGCCGTATCGGCCGCGAGGGCTGCGGCTACGCCATGATCACCGGCCAGGGCAACGGACAGGGAGCCCGCGAGCAGGGTGGAAAGTGCGACCAGCTCCCGGGGAACCGCGATATCTCCAACCCCGAGCATCGCAAGTACATCGCCGAGGTGTGGGGCGTCCCCGAAGAGTCCATCCCCCAGAAAGGACTCTCGGCCATCCCCCTGGTCGAGGCGATCCACGAAGGCAAGATCAAAGGTCTGATCTCCATCTGCTTCAATCCCATCGTCTCCCTGCCAGATGCAAATTTCACCCGCGCAGCCTTCGAAAAGCTCGAGTTTTACGCCAACATCGACTTCTTCCTCTCCGAGACCTCGCGCTACGCGGATATCGTCCTCGCCGGCTCTCTGATGGAGGAAGATGAGGGAACCACCACCAACACTGAAGGCCGCGTGATCCGCCACCGCAAGGCAGTACTTCCCCCGGAGGGAGCGCGTGAAGACTGGAAGATCATCTGTGATATCGCCCGCCGCCTCGGCCATGGAGACAAGTTCAACTTCTCCGGCACGGAAGAGATCTTCAACGAGTTGCGGGTCGCCACCAAAGGAGGCGTCTCCGACTACTTCGGTATCACCTGGGACAAGATCGAGAAGAACAACGGCGTATGCTGGCCATGCCCAACACCCGAACACCCGGGGACTCCGCGTCTCTACGAGAACGGAAAGTTCGGTCACCCCGACGGCAAAGCGCACTTCATTCCCGTCGAATGGCGACCATCCGCCGAGATGCCGGACGCTGAATACCCCATCATCTTGACCACTGGCCGCGTAGTCGCGCACTTCCTCTCCGGCACACAAACCCGCAGAATCGGGGCTCTCATCGACCAGACACCTCAGCCCCTCTGTGAGATTCATCCCCAGCTCGCAACAAAGCTGGGGATCGCGGATGGGGACTATGTCAAAGTGGAGAGCCGCCGGGGTAGCGTGGTCGTTCACGCCATGGTCGTCAAGACGATTCGCCCCGATACGGTCTTCATCCCATGGCATTGGCCGCTGGATCGTTCCGCCAACAACCTGACCGTCCGCGCCATCGATCCGCAGTCCTTCATACCGGAGTACAAGATCTGCGCCGTGCGCGTCTCCAAAGCCGACGCTCCTCATGATGCAATCGCCTCGCTCGAAGTACAGGCCGGAGGTGTCCGTTGATCCGCAGAGAGTTCTTCATCGATTACTCGCGCTGCATCGGTTGCAGGGCATGCGTTCAGGCCTGCGCCGAGTGTGATACCCACCGCGGCAACAGCATGATCCATCTGGAGACCATCGAACGACGCGACACCCTGCAGACCGCGCCGCAGATCTGCATGCATTGCGACGACCCGGTCTGCGCCCGTGTCTGTCCTGCCGACGCCATCAAGAAAACCCCGGACGGCGTTGTACAAAGCTCGCTCAAACCGCGCTGCATCGCCTGCTCCAACTGCGTCGTCTCCTGTCCGTTCGGCGTGCCAAAGTACATGGCGGAGTTCGAACAGATGATGAAGTGCGATATGTGCTATGACCGCAGCAGCATCGGCAAAAAGCCCATGTGCGCCACCGTGTGCCCCTCCGGCGCGCTCACCTACACCACCATGGAAGAGGTGCAGCGCACCCGGCCCGGCATCCCCGTCAACTCCTGGAAGTTCGGCGGCGAAGAGGTCACCACCAAGGTGCACGTCATGGTTCCGCGCGAAACCACACGCGTCGAAATTGACCTGATTCAGATCCAGCCCACGCCGCAGGCCCTGCCGGCGGATCCGTACGATGTAGCTCTCATGTTGGAGATGGCGCAATGAACCCTCAAGTGGACAACAGTGAAAATCCGCAACACTGCATAGCCTGCAGCAATCCCAGATACCAGCAGGACTTTCCCATCGAGTGGGAGGGCGACCACTATGTCAGCCGCCGCGAGATGGTCAAGTTCCTTACCCTCGGCTCGCTTCTCTTAGCCGCTGCCAACTGGATCACAACGCTTGCGAAGCGGTGGATCCGCCAAGACTCCAACGCCGTACAGTTGCTTGGACCGGCAACTTCGCTCGAAGCCAACGGATCCATGCTCTTTCGCTATCCCACCGCAGACTCCCCCTGCATCGCCATACGAACGCCCAAGGGAGCCCTCGTCGCCTATTCGCAGGTCTGTACCCATCTCTCCTGCGCCGTTGTCTATGACAAGGCAGGAAATCGCATCGAGTGCCCCTGCCATCGCGGCGCCTTCGATGTTGAAAACGGAGCTCCTATCGCCGGGCCTCCCACGCGGCCGCTGGCAAAGGTCACCATCGAGCAGCGCGGAGACAAGATCTACGCAACCGGCATGGAGGTGTAAATGAGCATCCGCACCCAGGGATCCACCCTCTTCAGCGCCATTCTGATCCTGGTGGGCACCACGATCGTCGTGCAGTTGTGGCTGCTCACCTTCTCCATGGAAGCCCTGCTCAGCCATCGCTTTGCGATCCTGATCCCGGCTGCTGTCGCCTCCACCATCCTCCTGCTCGTCAACGCAGGACTTCTGCGCTACGTCTTCCGCTTTGACCGCGAAGCAGGTAGAGAAAACTGAGCAGCAGGCAGAGAAAGCTGAGCAGCACACAAAGTCGCTTGCATAGATAGCAACCACATGCGTGGGCAGGTGGTTGCTACCCTCAGCGTTATCCTCACCCCTCAACACACCCTCTCTCCCTCTCAACCCTCCGCCACTGGACCTGCCTGGCCTCGACCGCTGTGACTTAAGTCATTGTCCAGACCGGCCTTGGAAGGCGATAAAGAGAGAACGCCCTTCCTCCTTCATCTCCCGAGAGCTGGAAGAACGCGTTGAATGCCCATGCCATATCCATGTACCAGCGAGCGTGCGGGCAAGGGCAGAGGAGCAGGGGAGCATGAGAGCATTCTTCGTCGGGTTGTGTACGTTCGTCTTCTTTTCCGTACCAGCACTCCAGGCGCAAACTCCGAAGGGGACCGGCGCCGCTGCACACCTCACGCCGCCAAAGGTTGTTCATCCAAAGTTTTCCGCTCAGGGGCAGGCGTGCCTCGCCTGCCACTCCGCATCCACGCCGGCGCTCGTTCAACAGTGGAAAGATAGCAAACACTACCAGCACGGCGTCGACTGTTACTCCTGCCACAAGGCAAATCCAGACGACCCCGCAACCGTGGATCACTACGGCCAGAAGGTCGCCATCATCGTCACGCCTAAATACTGTGGAAACTGCCACGCCAAGGAAACTGACCAGTACGAGCACAGCCGCCATGCGCAGGCAACCCAGTTCATCGGCTCTCTGGACAACGTGCTCGGCGAGGTGGTCGAGGGAGCCCCGGCCGTCCAGAGCGAGTGCGTGCAATGCCACGGAAGCAAGGTGAAGTACCTTGGGGACGGCAAGTTCGACTCATCCACCTGGCCGAACAGCGGCGTGGGACGGGTGAATCCCGACGGCAGTCTTGGCTCCTGTGCCGCCTGCCACGGACGGCACAGCTTCAGTGTCGCCCAGGCTCGCGCCCCGGAGACCTGCGGCAAATGCCATATGGGTCCAGACCATCCGCAGATTGAGATCTACAACGAGTCGATGCACGGCATCCTCTACCGCGCCAACCGCGACAAGATGAACCTCAACAGCAAGACCTGGATCGTCGGCAAGGACTACACTGCCGCGCCAACCTGTGTCACCTGTCACATGGGCGGCACGCCAGATCATCCTGAGCCGACCCACGACACCGGAACTCGCCTGAGCTGGACCTTGCGTCCTGCAGTCAGCATCCACCAGGCTGATTGGCAGAACAAGCGTGCGGCAATGCAGGACGTGTGTCTGAACTGTCACGCCAGCGGCATGGTTAACAACTTTTATAAACAGTTTGATGACTCAGTGAACTTCTATAATGCCAAGTATGGCGAGCCCTCAGCCGCAATCATGAAGAAACTCACTGACACCGGCGCCATCACCACCACGCCCTTCGATACCCAGATCAAGTGGGATTACTTCGAGATGTGGCACCACGAGGGTCGCGCCGCGCGTATGGGCTCGGCCATGAACGGCCCGGACTACACCCAATGGCACGGCTTCTATGAAGTTGCAAAGGACTTCTACATGAGATTCCTTCCTGAAGCAGAGAAGCTTTCGCCCGGCATTACCAAAGATGTTGTCAACTCACCGGACAACATCTGGCTGAAAGGCCTCAGCAAGCAACAGATCCAGCAGGAGATCGACTACTACAAGAAGAGGTACAATCAGTAGCTCTGGAAGCGGAGCCCTCTTGCGACTCGTCCCGCCGGAGTGCTCCGCCACGACCATCGAGATCGGTAAACCCTCGGAGCTCGACCTGCAACAGCCTTCGTGCGACGTTCCGCGCCGAGCGGAACCACCCCAACCCGGAGGAACAACCGTCTTTGGCAATCGCTCCCGATCTACAGCCGCTTCTCGCCGGCGTTGCGGCGATGCACAAGCACCTATGCCCCAGACAGGTTCTGGGGCTGCGCATGGGGCTCCTTGCCGGCGAGTTGCTCGGGCTGGAGTTGCCCCAGCAGAACAAGCGTCTCCACACGTTCGTCGAGACCGATGGCTGCTTTGTCGATGGAGTCACTGTAGCTACTGGCTGCTCGGCAGGCCACCGTACCCTGCGCGTCATGGATTACGGCAAGGTGGCCGCGAGTTTCGTGGACACCAAAACAGGCAGAGGCGTCCGCATCTGGCCCCATCTGAACTGCCGGACCAACGCCGGGAAATACGCCCCCCAGGCCGCGAATCGTTGGCAGGCTCAGCTTCATGCCTACCAGATCATGCCCGCGGCGGAGCTTCTATCCGCAAGCAGCATTGAGCTGCTCATCGATCTCAAAGCGTTGATCGCTAAACCTGGGGTTCGCGTGAACTGCAACGCCTGTGGAGAAGAGATCCTCAACCAGCGAGAGGTGATCCAGGACGGCCAGACGCTCTGCCGCGCCTGCGCGCACGGCGGCTATCTTCGCATCGTGGACGATGGCATCCCAAGCTGACGGGGTAGCGCAAACCTCCGCGGGCGCAAGGATCTCCACCCTGCAGTTCCTTCCCGCATTTTCTGTGTGGATGGGTCCCCAAAGATGTTTTGGTGCAGGGTTTTCATTGGGGAACGGGCCTATCGAGGTCGGGGATCTCTGTGCGTCTACACTGCTGTAGCGCGACTCAGGACGCAGCATCAAGCTCTGCCTCACAGGGCGCGGGTTTCTCCGTGTGAGTGGGTCTCATGAACCGGGCTGGTTATGCCGTCATCATAGAAAAGCCCTCGCAAAATGGCCTCGGCATCAGGTTGGGCGAGCCCGGAGAGAGAAAAGCTACAACGTCCCTTGCCACAGCCTGCGCTCTGGCCCGGCAGGATCGCCCTCGACATGACTGACCGCATCCAGCAGCATGGTCTGGCGCGATGTCACGTTGTACTGTGGCCACACCGGCAAACCTTCTGCCGCAGGAACGCGGCCTTTGAGAAAAGCAACCCACGCCTCATGCACCCGTCCGGCGAGGCGTTTTTCTTCCTCGGGAGCGGTCGCCGACAGCCGGTTCCACACCAACCCCAGCTCTTCGGTGTGATACGCCTCGCCGGCAAAGCGGCCCGTCGCCCTGGTATAGTCCAGCCGGTACATCCAGGTCGGTCCGTAGGCACACTGCGCCTCCGCCACGCGTACTGAAGGAATCCAGTACTCTTCGGCCGTCGTCGAGCGGACACGGCGCTCCTCCACCGTCATCTCCGGATAGAGCTTCGCATACTGCGCCGCCACCTTGTCAAACCTGCTCACGCTTACATTGCCCAACTGCTCCGCGTCAGGATCGCTCTCCGGCTTCGGCCCCAGAAAAAACGCGCTCTCTTCGCGATTGGTCCCGATCAGCAGCCGCTTGCCGCGCGCGCAGCCTTGGCGAAGATTCTCGATCGGAAACGCCGTGAGCAGTTGGCCGTCGACCTCCGGGCGCAACGGAAAATGCTCCGGCCAATCCTTCAAAAAGCGTTGCTGGGCTGCAATCAGCACCTCGGCCTCCGCCCCGCCGATGGCATGCGTCTCGTGTCCGCCCAGCGTTTGGAACGCCGCTCCGAAGCCCTCCGCCACGCTATCAGCCGCCGCATGCGACGCCACCCGCTCCGCTCCGCCCGACTCCGAGATCGCGCTCTGGAACAGCTTCTGCGCCGTAGGCGTACCTAACAAAATATCAGTGAGCTTCGCCCCCGCCGATTCACCGGCAATCGTCACCCGCTCCGGGTCTCCACCGAAATCGGCGATGTTCTCCTTCACCCACTTCAGCGCCGCCAGAAGATCGTGCAAGCCATTGTCGGCGCTGCCCGCATAGCTGCTTCCCAGCAAGGGTCCCATGTCCAGAAACCCGAAGACTCCCAACCGGTAGGCCACCGTCACAACCACAATCCCATCCTGCGTAAACGCTCCTCCACGGCTCATCGGGTCAGAGCTCGCGCCCTCCTCAAAGCCGCCACCGTGGATCCATACCAGCACCGGATGCGGCCCAGTCTTGGTCGGCGTCCAGACGTTCAGGTATAAGCAGTCCTCGGAGCAGCCCCGCTCCGAGCGCCCCGCCTGCATCGCCGCAGGAGCGAAGTCCAACGCATCCCGCACTCCGGTCCACGCCGCTGCGGGCTCTGTCGGCCTAAATCGCAGCGGACCCACAGGAGGCGCCGCAAACGGAATCCCGCGAAACACGCGCACGCCCTCTCGCTGCACTCCGCGCAACCGGCCCAGAGGCGTAGAGACGATCACCTCCTCGCTCGTCTTCTGCGCGTAACCATTGGAGAGATGCATGCCCACGCCGAACGCACACGCAGACCCAACAAACCTGCGGCGGCTGATATGGCTCGACCAAGCCAAAGAGCCTTCTTTCAACCTCACGGCTTCCTCCCGTCGCTTATCTCGCTTCGAATTGCAACTCGACACCAAAGAGATCTCTGGGAGCAAGAAGAATGCGCTCCTCGGAAGTCGCGAAAGGCACTCCTTCCGCTTCAAGGCACCTCGCCACAATCCCGAGATCTCTCACTCGGACCGACACTGATGTTAGCAACGGCAGCCTGTGTCTGTCAGCCGTCGAGACCACCTCCAACCGTCCTCGCTCGAGGGCAAACCTCAAGCCGCCGTGCGGGGCGAGTTGCTTCTCGGCGCCGGTGAATTTGGCTAGGAACCCCTCATGCGCTCGTGGATCCGGTGCGGCAAGCGTCACCGTAGCGATCTCTTCTGCTCCATTCGGGTGCTGCTGAAACTCCGTGTTCCAGAAGTTCTCAGGATAGTGTTGTTGGCAAACAAAGAATCCAGCATCCGGCGCCGCCGGATCGGTGGCAAACGCCAGTGTGAAGCCTACCTCGGTCAGCGATCCATCGGGCCTTTTCGCATTGCGCTTGAAAGAGAACGGATCAAAGTCCCCAATCCCTTCCGCCGCAAACTGTGCAGCATCAGACGTGGCATCCTCGCTACGCAGAGCGAGCATCGCCACTCCCTCCCGCTGGCGCACAAAATCCCGCACAAACGCTCCAAAGCTGAATTGGCGTGGCCGATGCGGAACGATTAGTTCGGCGGCGGCGCCGAGTGTAAGCAGCTCGATAAAGGAGCCGGCAAACTGGATCAGGCGATTCTCCGTTCCCCAGGGATGCTGATTGCGGGGACCGACCTTGAAACCCAGCCGGCGATAGAGATCCGCCGCCTGATCCAAATCGCGAACAGCAACGACAATGTGGTCAATGTGGCGCATCGAGCGAGCTTAACAATCGTTCCATCTCTAGCCCTGTCCATGCAATCGCTGCATCACTTCAGACACAGCCCGTTCCGCGGCGCTGGCGGCGCCCGCGATATAGCCGGGTTCGATCTCACTTGTCTCACTTCCGGCAAGCGAAAGCAGCTTCCGCCACTCGCCTGTAACCCATGGCTTTGCGGAGGGGCTTGGATGACCTCCGGCGCTCCGGTCCGCCGCTGTTGCGGTCAACGGATCCGCCGCCCAATCCTTGAAGAGGGTGGCGCACGGATCTCGGGCCTCAGCCCCGAAGAGATGTGCAAGTTGCGCGAGGCAAGCCTTGGTAAGCGCCGCGGACCCCAGCGATGCTCGGGCGTCAGCAGAAATACCGGGGAAGCCAAACAGTGCCGCTCTTCCCGAGGCTGTTGTCGCGTCATGAATCTCCGCCAACGGCCCAACCAGGCTCTGCGCAGTGCCTGAAAATCCAGCGTCGCGCCAGAATGGGCGATCGTAGATGGCAAGAAACTTTGCGTGCGGAGCCATCCACGTGGGCGTCTCCATCCAAAGCTCTTCCACGTATGGGTCCATCGCCGGAGAGAACGAAATCCGCGCCAGTAAGCGAGGAGGAACCGCCGCAATCAACTGTTCCGCCGCGAGCGCATCCTTCCAGCCGCCCTGTCCCTCAATCGCCAGTTCTACATGGGCGGATCGAATCGTCATCCGCATCACGCGCGCATTCAGTAGCACGCGGCTCTCAGGGAAACCCTTCGCCAGAGCTTGAATCAGGGCTCCGGTCCCACCGGCAATACGCATCGACTGCGGCTCCTGATGCGTGGCTCGATAGCGCCATGGCGTCTCGCGCGACATGCGGTGGAAGACCACATCGCCTTCGCTGTGCTGTGGAAACGCCGCCACGCCCAACTCCCGCACCAGAGCCGCTACCTGTGGCTGCGCCTCCGGCCAAAACCAGGAGGGCCCCAGATCGAAACCATCCTCCGCGGGCGCGCCTGACGCGTCCACTGAGAGAACTCGTCCACCGAGCCGATCACGAGCTTCTATCAGCCTGAAGTCAATGCCCGCCGCATGCAGCAGCCTTCCGGCATAAAGACCGGCCAGTCCCCCGCCTACGATGGCAACCGTTGTTTGCATCCGGCTCCGTTTCTCGCTAAGGCCTTACGCCGCATCTATCCAAAGGCGCTTGCGCTTACAGCCTGCAAGCCATCCACCTCATCGTTCACGAAGTTCCGGCAAGGTCGCTGCTTGATTTGTTCGCAGCATGGGCTGGCTTATGACGATGGTGATGCAGGACGTGTTTGTCGATGTCCGGCCAGAACTCGCGGAAGACGTTGGCCAGGGCATCACGCCCAATGGCATAACCAAACTTCTCCGTAAAGTCCTTCGTCACGCCTTGTTCGTCTGGGTAATAGGCTAACGAGATGGCCTGGGAGGCGCCCCGGCCCAGGATCTCGGCGGCATTGAAGGTATTCTTTCCCTGATAGTTCGGCGTTATAAAGATGCGGGTGGCGGCATACCATCCGCGCTTCCATATGCCGCCCGTGCCCATGGCGAAGTAACGCTCGTCCTCGTGAAGCGGAACAGGCAAGATCGCGTACACCCAATAGTTGCCGTCTGTCTTATCCAGGAAGCCACGCCAGTAGTAAGCCCAATAGCCATCCACGCCCTTCCCCAAAGAGGGGTGGGCGTCGTCACCCTTGGCCAACAAGGAGGTAATTCCCACGAAGACGAACGCAGAGTAGTCGAAGCTCTGCTCGGTGGCAACCCCGTACGCTTCGCGAGTGGTCGGCGGCGGCGGCGTCACCCCTGCGCTGACGGCACGGTAGTTGGGCATCAGGTTCAGAATCCGCTTCGGCTGTGGAAGAAGGCCATCCTGCGCAGCCGGAGTCTGCCCAGCAGCACTTTGCGCCGCCCGAGTCTGCTGGCTCGAACTCTGCCCGGCCAGGCTCTGTGGCTGCGGCGCCTCCGGCAGATCGGCAGCAAGAGCGACCTCCTGCCCAGCATCTGGCTCCGGCTGGCGGGATGTTGAAACCGCTCCGTCTGAAGCTGCTACCCATGAATCCTCTGCTACGGCGTCTTGCTGTTTCTGGGCATCACCTTGAACCGGCAAGGAGAGCAGAGCTATCGCAGCGAACACCGGCACAGACCATCGAAAAATCCTCAAACGCATTCACTCCCCTTCGCTGATTTCGCAGGCCTGATCAGCGCTCGTTCCGTTCAACTTTATGATCCCGATCCCTTCATGGGCCGCCCGGATTCGGCTGCTCACGACCATGATTCCCATTGCTTCATCACCAACCATAGAGAGCAAAGCAGCGAGCCAACGAACAGAGATCGACCCCGCGCCTCAGCACCAGAAGTGCGTCACGACGCCTTGCTCACCCAGCAGACCAAGGCTTCTGGCGGAGGATCGCTCCGGGTGACGCAGAAGCGGACCCGAGCACCCGGCAGAAGGATCTCAACCCAAGGTAAACAGAGCTTTCAGCGATGATGGCTCTCGCATTTAGACGACGATTTCGTCTTCGAAGTCGCATTTATTTCCTACAACCCTGCGGAGAATACACCTGACACCTCAGCCATTCTGATCATCCTTGCCATCTTTTGGGCCTCGGCGATCCTTCTCCGCCGCCAACACGCAGCATCCGATCCACCCGTCGTTCCCTTCTACATGCGAGCCTCCCTAGGATCCGCGCCGGGCCCGCGCGGGTCGGCTGCGAGCGAATTCATCCGCAGAGCCTGCAGCAACAGCGGCCCTGCCTGTGAGACGCTCCCGGCGCCCAGCGTCAGTATCATCTCCCCGGGCCGCGCCTGCTGGGCAAGACGCTCGATCGCCTCCGCCATCGACGCCGCATAGGTCACGCGGCCACCCTCTTTCTCCCTTATCGCCGCCGCCAGCGCCTGGCCCGTGATCCCCTCGATCGGATGCTCGCTGGCTGCATAGATATCCAACACCGTCACCGAATCCGCCTCCTCAAAGGCGGTCGCGAACTCTGCCATCAGATCCCGCGTCCGGCTGTAGCGGTGGGGCTGGAAGAGCACCAGCACGCGTCCATAGCCACACTCCCGTGCAGCCTGCAGCGTGGCTCGAATCTCCGTCGGGTGGTGCCCGTAGTCATCGATCACCGTCACCCCACCTTCAACGCCGCGTACCTGGAAGCGCCTATCCACGCCTCGAAACGACGCCAATCCCGCGGCAATCTTCTCCGGCGCCAAGCCGAGCTGCACGCCGATCGCTACCGCGGCAGTGGCATTCAGGACGTTGTGCCGTCCTGGAACATGCAGCTCAAAGGGTCCCCATACCATGCCCCGTGCATTCACCTCAAAGCGCGCGCACGGCCGGCAGGCTCTGCCGCCGTCATCGCAAGCAGCGCTGGAGCCCGTCTCAGCCGGCAGAAGGCGCAAGCGAAAGTCGGCTTCCGGCCCAGCGCCGTAGGTGTACACCTTGCGCCGCACGCGGGGCAAGATCTCGCGCAGCCGGGGGTCGTCGACGCAAGCCGTCACGGCTCCGTAAAACGGAACCTTGTCCATGAACTCGACAAAACAGTTCTCCACATCGCTCATATCCGCATAGGAGTCCATATGCTCCCGATCCAGGTTTGTCACGATAGAGAGAATCGGCGACAGCTTGAGAAAGCTGCGGTCGCTCTCATCGGCCTCGGCCACAAGATACTGTGAGCGACCCAAACGGGCATTGGACCCCAACGCGTCCACTCTGCCGCCCACCACCACGGTTGGGTCCAGTTCTCCTCCGGCCAGCACGGCAGCCACCATCGAGGTTGTTGTCGTCTTGCCATGCATTCCCGCCACAGCGATCCCGTACTTCAGCCGCATCAACTCGGCCAGCATCTCCGCTCGCTGAATCACGGGTATCTTCTGCTCCCGCGCCACCAGCACCTCCGGGTTGTCCGGCACGATGGCCGAACTGGTCACCACTACATCACTGCCGACGGCGTTGCTGGCTGCATGGCCTACATAAATGGCCGCCCCCAACCGTTGCAGACGCTCAGTTACCGGCGAGGAGCGCAGATCCGAGCCTGAGACGCTATAACCCATTGTCAGCAGGATCTCCGCGATCCCACTCATTCCGATCCCACCAATCCCTATGAAATGCACCCTCTGCGACGGTGCAAACATCGCATGTTCCGGCAACCTTGCCCCCTTCTTTCTTTTCTTATTGTCCCACCTCATCCTCTGCAAGCTTGAGTTTCGGGCACGGCCGCTTTCAGGCCTTCCCTCTATCCTGTTCGCAGCGCTCCTGGGTAAACCGGCACTCCGGCCCTGCCTCACACCAGTCCGGAGCAATCTATATAAATAATTGAAATATAAGGAGATCAACTTTCAGCGTGAACCTGTTCCTGGCCAAGACAACTCCACCAGCCACCGGCTCCCAGCCCCGGACCCCAAAAGTACTGCAAAGTTCATCAGTCCAACCTGCGGCCGTCGCAACTTAAATTCAATGATTTGTGTCTAATCGTACCGAGAGCCTGAGCGTGGACAACGCCAGACTTTGAGACTCCTGCCCGTACTCGCAATCCGGATCAACGGTATCTTGAGGCGGCTGGAAGGGTAACCGATCATGAAACTCAGAGGCGCAGTTCGCAACGTCTTCGCCGCTATAACCATCGCAGCAGCGGCCTTATCTGTCTTGCTGCCGGCAACTCCGTCCCAGGCGATGATCTTCATCACGGCCGGCTATGCTCCGCCCCCAATTCCTGTCTACGCCCAGCCGCCTTGCCCGGGCGATGGATACCTGTGGACGCCTGGCTACTGGGCGTGGGGCGGAGGAGGCTACTTCTGGGTGCCCGGCGCCTGGGTGCTTCCGCCTTACGCCGGCGCCCTTTGGACCCCCGGCTACTGGGGATGGAATGCCGGTTACTATACCTGGTTCCCGGGCCACTGGGGTCTCTCCGTTGGATACTACGGCGGCATCAACTACGGCTTTGGATACTTTGGCGTCGGCTTCTACGGCGGCTTCTGGGCTGGGAGCCACTTCATGTACAACCGCGCCTACACCAATTTTTACCCCGGCTTCCGCGGAAACTTTTATAACCATCCCTACGCCGGCTTCAGCGGTCGTCCGGGAGGAGCTTCCTTCACCCAGCAAGTGGCGTTCCGCGGCGGTGCAGCCTTCCGGGGCTCCGCCATCGGCGGTGTTAGCCATGGCGGCTTCGGTGCATCCGGAGCCATGAGCAGCGCTAGTCACTTCTCCAGTGGTGCTGCCGGCGAGCACTTCGGCGGTTCCGGAAATAGCCTTGGCGGTGCGACTGGCAGTCACTTCGGAGGTGCTGCCGGTGGCATCGGCCGTTTCGGCGCTGGCGGTAGTCACTTCGGCGCTAGCGGCCTTGGCCATGTACGTTAAGGCTGCCTCTATGTGAATGCGCCGCTTTGCAAGGGATTTGGAGGGACTCTCGGAGCAAGATCGATATCCCTGCTGTCTACCCCGCCAACCGCAGCACCATCTCCGCAATCCGATCAAGCGCGCCCGGCTTGGCCAAGGCCCGTGCGCGCTCTGCCATCGCTCTCCGACGCGGTTCATCCCGGAGCAGCCCCAGCAACGCTTCTCGCAGCGTCTCGGCGGTGACATCCTTTTGCAGCAGCATCTCTGCCGCGCCAGCCGCGACCATCGCCTCTGCATTCCTGCGCTGGTGGTCATCCGCAGCCGTGGCCAGCGGCGCCAGCAGGGAGGGCTTGGCAGCCGCGCATAACTCGGCTACGGTGCTCCCGGCCCGGGCCAGCACCAGGTCAGCCGCGGCGTACTGCTGCGGCATGTCCGTCAGGAACGCCTCCACCACCCAGCGCGCGGCGTCAGCCCCGCTGGCCGCATAGGCCGCTCTTGTAGACTCCAACTGCCTGGCTCCGGCCTGATGAACAATGGTCAGCCCTGGAACCTCCTCCATCAACTGCTTCGCGATCAACGGCATGGTCTGGTTGAATATCAGGGCGCCATTGCTGCCGGCAGTCACCAGCAGCCGCGGAGCATGGTGCTCCGCAACTGCCTCTGCCCTCGGCGCTGCGGCAAAGATCTCCGGCCGCACCGGAACCCCCGTGACCTCGGCACCGCGAAAGTACGGCGCTGTCTGGGCAAAGTTCACTGCGGCCGCGTTCACATGCCGCCCCAGCCACCGGTTGGTGAGCCCTGGCACGGCATTGGGCTCATAGGCCAGAGTAGGAATCCGGAGCAGCAACGCCGCAATCATCGCCGGTCCGCTGGCGTAACCGCCTACGCCTACCACCACCTGAGGCTGGAACTCCCGCAACAGAGCGACACAGCGCAGCACACCCAACGGTAGATCCATCATGGTCCGCAGCCGCGTCATCAGGCTTACATTCTTCCACTGGCCGGAGCGCACCAGCTCCAGCCGAAAGCCTGCCTCCGGCGCCAGCCGCGTCTCCAGCCCGCGCGCCGTCCCAACCAAACACACCTCGGCTTCATATCGATCGCGCAACGCCCGCCCAATCGCCAGCGCCGGCATCACGTGCCCGCCCGTGCCTCCTCCGGCAATCATCACTCGCAACGCTTTGTCTCTCACTCGGTTCGCAACCCGATCCTTTGCGGCCTTGCCCGGCATCGGCGACCGGCTTCCGGCTCGCTATCTCCGCCGGAAAGCCATCCTTGACCCTCGGGCTTCAATCGATCTCGCGGGTCATATTCAACAGCACGCCCATGCAGGCCAGGGTCACAAAGATGCTGGTTCCACCTGAGGAGATCATGGGAAGCGGCAAGCCCTTGGTCGGCAACAGGGCCAGCACCACGCTCATATTGAAGAACGCCTGCACCAGCACGATCGTGGTCAAGCCAAAGGCCAGAAACCGCGCAAACGGGTCGGTAGAAAGATACGCCGCCCGGAGCCCGCGATAGCCCAGAATGCAGAACGCCGTCAGCACGCAGAGAGCGCCAATCAACCCCAGCTCTTCACATATGTTGGCGAAGATGAAGTCGGTGTGCGGCTCGGGAAGGTAGAAGAGCTTCTGCCTTCCCTCCATCAATCCCAAACCGCGAATCCCTCCTGTCCCCACCGCGATCAGCGACTGCAAGATGTGGAACCCAGCCCCGCGAGGATCAGCATCCGGATGCATGAAGACGAACATGCGCTTGGCTCGCCAGGCCACATGGAAGAGCATGTAATAGATCACCGGCGAGGCGGCGGCTCCGCCCACCAGAACCCACTTCAACGGCATCCCGGCCAGAAACAGCATCAGCGTCATCACCGCCGCACACACCAGGGCCGTCCCCAGATCCGGCTCCTTCAAAATCAGCGCAATGAAGAGCAGCGGCGGAATCACAGCCGGCAGAATCGTCTCCTTGAAGTCGTCGATGGCGTGAATGCGCGTCTGCAGATACCAGGCCAGAAACAGCACAATCATCGGCTTGGCCAGCTCGGAGGGCTCCAACGTGATGCCGGGGAAACGCACCCAGCGATGCGCTCCATTCATCCCGCCCCAGGCAAAGACGGAGAGCAGCAATGACCCCGTGATGCCCATCAGCGCAAAGACCAGCTTGGCATTGTTGTACTTCTTGTAATTCACGCGCATCAGCGCAAACAGCACGATCATGCCCGCCAGGGCATATCCGGCCTGCTTACTGACATACGCATACGGCGAGCCCAACGTCGCCTTGGCCAGCACCGCGGAGGCTGAAAAAACAGATACCAGCCCAAACAGAACCAGCAACAGCACGATGCCGAACAACCATTTGTCAACGCCAACGCGCTTTGCCATCCGCCTCTACACCCATGCAGCCCCGAACGCTACACCCAGCACTTAGGAAATTGCCGCCACCAGCTTTTTGAAGACTCGTCCGCGCTGCTCGTAGTTCTCGAACTGGTCAAAGCTGGCGCACGCCGGAGCCAGTAGCACCGTATCGCCTGGCGTCGCCGTCTTCTGTGCCAGCGCCACCGCTTGTTCCAGCGTCCCGGCTCTCTCTATCTTCACCATCCCGTCGAGTTGGCGCTCGATCTTTTCCGCGGCTGAACCAATCGTGATTACCGTTTTTACCCGCTCCCGCAACAACGGCTCCAGGACACGGTAATCGGAGCCTTTGTCCTTCCCCCCCAGGATCAGGTGAACTGCGCCGGTAAAAGCCTCCAGAGCCTTGATGGCCGCGTCCACATTTGTCGCCTTGGAGTCGGTGTAATACCTCACCCCACCGGTCTCGCGGACAAACTCCAGGCGGTGCTCCACGGCCTTGAAATCTCGCACCGCCGCGCGGATCGTCTCGCTCTCCACACCAGCCAGCCGCGCCGCGCATACTGCCGCCAGCACGTTCTCCTGGTTGTGCCCGCCAACCAGCGAAATCTCTGCTACCGGCATCACCGGCTCGGGCCTGGCTCCTTCCCGTGGCACATAGACAATCGACTCGCCGTAGACAAAGGCTCCCTGTTTGATAGCGCGCCGCCGGCTGAACCAGAACACCTGAGCGCCTCGGCCGGGGGGCGCAGTTCGTGCCGCCACCATCTGTGCATTGGCGTCATCCGCGTTCAGCACCAGGAAGTCCTCGGCGCTCTGGAACTCCGTAATCCGCGCCTTCAGCGCCGCGTAGTGCTCAAAGCTTCCGTGCCGGTCCAGATGGTCCGGCGTGATATTCAACAGCAGCGCAATGCGCGGCTTGAAGCTCTCCACCGTCTCCAATTGGAAGCTCGAAACCTCCAGCACGCTCCAGCTCTCCGGCGTGCTCTCATCCACCATCGAGGTCACCGGCCTCCCAATGTTTCCACCCACCAAGGTCGGTCTGCCGGACGCCTTCAGAATCTCTCCGATCAGTGTCGTCGTGGTGGTCTTTCCATTGGATCCGGTCACCGCTACCACTTCGCCCTGCAGATACTCGGCCCCCAGCTCCAGCTCGCCGATAATGTGCGCACCCATGGCGCGCACCTGCTTCAACTCCGGCGTTGAAAGCGGCACGCCCGGGCTCACCACGATCAGATCCTGGCGCCGAAACGTCAGCAGCCCATGGCCGCCGGTCTCCACCATGAAGCCCTGATCAAGCATCTCGGAGATCTCCGCAATCAGCGTAGCCGGCCGGGCATCGCTCACCGTCACCCGGGCCCCGCGCGCCTTCAAAAAATGCGCCGCCGAGATCCCGCTCTTCCCCAGGCCCACCACCAACACGCGCTGATTCTTCAACTGATTTTGCTTCTTCATCTCCATAAAACGTCCAGACCGGCTTCGGTTGCCCTCAAGAGATTCACCGCCAACCACACGCAAACTACCCGCGATGACATCTCACGCCTGCATCCCTAGCCTTAAGAAGGCTATCATCCTGCCATCACCGGCAGGATGCGCACTCTACGGCAAAGGCCACAGACCCGTTGGAGCCGACGCTCCGTTGGCGTTTGACCAGCGCACCCAGCTCTCTGTCGATCTCGACGATCGCCTCGACGATCATCCCGGCGATCCCCCTCAATGGGGGAGACATCCTGGCGAAATCCTCAGCCCCCCAGCCACTCCACCAGCGCACGGGTCACCGCCTGTGGCTGCTCCACGGTGGAGGCGTGGCCACAGCCAGGAACCTTGACCAGCCGGGCCCCGGCGACTCCATCAGCGATCTCGGCGGCCAACTGCGGCGGCGTCAGATCATCACCCTCACCCACCAGAACCAACGTCGGGCAGCGAATCTCCTTGAGCCCAGGCCGCGAGTCCGGGCGGTTCACAATCGCGGTCTGCTGGCGAACGAATCCCTCCACTCCCGTCTCCTCCGCCATCTGCCGAAAGAGATTGCGCAGAGACTCATCCTGCCGGCGCGAGCGGTCCACCAGACGAGGGAAAAGTTCGTCGGAGATCTCCTGGATGGGAACGCTCCGCGCCCGGTCGATCAGGGCGCGCCGATCGGCCGTCTTCTCCGGCGAATCGGGCCGCGCAGTGGTTCCCAATAGCGCCAGCTTCACCACTCGCTCCCGGGCCTGACGCAGAATCTCAAAGCTGATGTAACCGCCCATCGAGAGGCCAGCCAGCGCAAATCGTTCTGGCGCTGAGGCCAGAATGGAGCGCGCGATCGCCTCTACACTCTCATGGAAACTGTGCTGCGCAACCGTCACAGGTCCAAATCTCCATAATGACGGAAGCTGTTCCGCATAGAGCCGCGGGGTAAAGAGAAGACCTGGGATACAGACAATAGGAAGCTCGTTCTTCATCGCGGAATCTCCTGCCGACTACCATCCTTGTTCCTCCGGACAGCCGATTTCAAGCAGGAATTCGCGCCGAGGAGGTTTGGCGGCCGGTCTCTGTTCATCATCGTAGCTTGAGCGTGGTCAGGGCAAACAGGGCAAAGACCAGCGCCATGATCCAGAACCGCGTAATCACCTTGGACTCCGACCAGCCGAGCAGCTCAAAGTGATGATGCAGCGGCGCCATCCTGAAGATCCTCTTGCCATTGCGCAGCTTGTAACTCCCCACCTGCAAGATCACGCTCAGGATCTCTAGAACAAACACTCCGCCGATAAACGGCAACAGTAGCTCCTGTTTGATGATCACCGCAACCGTGCCAATCACCCCGCCCAGCGCCAGCGAACCTACGTCGCCCATAAACACCTCGGCTGGATGCGCGTTGTACCATAGAAACCCGATGCTGGCTCCCACCATCGCCCCGCAGAAGATGGTCAGCTCACTGACCATCGGCATGCGCTGCAGTTCGAGATAGTCGGCAAAGACCACATGCCCGCTCACATAGGTCAAGACCGTCAGGGCCCCCGCTGCGATAATTGTGCAACCGATCGCCAACCCATCCAGCCCGTCGGTCAGATTCACCGCGTTGCTGGAACCGGTGATCACTAGCATCACAAACACCACAAACGGCAGAAATGCCAGTGGCCAGAGATGCGGATGGCCCAACAGTGGCGTAAGAATCAGGTCCGGCCGAAAGCGCTTGATGAACGGAACCATCAACCGCGTGGAGTACGCATGCTCGCTGCGCATCGCCACCAGGGCCACAGCGATGGCTCCGCTGGCGATGAACTGCAGCAACAGCTTCTGCAAGGACCTGAGCCCCAGGTTTCTCTTCTTCACCACTTTGATGTAATCGTCGGCAAAGCCAATCGCCCCGAAGGCGATGGTGGCGAACATCACGATCCATATGTAGGGATTGGTCAGGTTGGCCCACAACAGAGTCGGCACAAGGATGGAGATGCAGATCAGCACCCCTCCCATGGTCGGCGTTCCACCCTTTTTCTGGTGGCTCTTGGGGCCTTCCTCGCGAATGTACTGGCCAATCTGGAACTGCCGTAGCCGGTCAATCACAAACGGACCGATCAGCAGCCCGATCAGCATCGCCGTCATGCTGGCAAAGGCGCAGCGAAAGGTGACGTAGCGAAAGATCCGGAAGACCGGAATATACGGAAACAACCTTTGGTAAAGCAACCAATAGAGCAACGGATCTCGCCTCGTCAGTGTCTTCGAATCAGATCATCGAATCGCGGTTCTGGGCCCATCTTACCCTCTCTTGCGCGCCCTCTCTTGCGTGTCTATTCTTCCCGCCTCAAAAGTGAAAGACCAACCCAGCCCGGCGACGGCTCATGCAGAACCCAGAGACTCCAGGGCCCGCTCCAGCCTTACTCCGCGCGATGCCTTGAGCAGCGCCACGTCTCCCTCGCGCAGATACCGGCGCAGCCACTCCCCGGCCTGCTCTGGCGTCTCGACAAACTCCGCCTGCGCCGGTCCGGATCCCTGGGGCAGAGTTCGTGCTCCATCCACCAGCTCCCGCGCCAGCCCGCAGACGCCCAGCACCACATCGATGCCCTGCATCGCCTCTCCGCAGGCAGCGTGCAGCCGAGCGCCCTCCGGCCCCAACTCCAGCATCTCTCCCGCCACCACAATTCTCCTGCGGGCTTCGGTCCTGCGCAGCGCCTCCACCATGGACTGCAGCGCCAAGGGGTTGGAGTTATACGTATCGTTCACCACCTGCGCGCCTCGCCAAGCGATCACATTGCCGCGCTTCTCGGTCGGCCGCATCTGCTCCAAAGCGCGGCACGCAACCTCCAGCTCCACGCCGCGGATGCAGGCCACAGCCACTGCCGCAAGCGCATTCATCACGTTGTGCCGCCCCGCCAGAGAGAGCTTAACTCGCCTGCGAGTTGGCTGCACTCTGTCCGCGCAGACCTCCACGGAACCAGCCCTGAGCTCCGCCACCAGCTCAAACTCCATTCCTCTTAGCCCGTGGTCCTGGATCGCCTCCGCGCGCACGGCACAACCTTCGCTGGTTCCATACAGTACGGCGCGATCCTCGATGCCCGCGGCGAAGCCCCGCACCAGCGCGTCATCGCCGTTCAGAAAGGCGATTCCGTTGGCCGGCAACGCCTCCACCAGTTCATACTTGGCGCGCGCAATCCCCTGGATCCCGTCGGCAAAAAACTCCAAATGCACAGGACCCACATTGCTCACCACCCCCCAGTCCGGTTCGGCCATCGCCGCCAGCGCACGAATCTCTCCCCCATGATTCATGCCCATCTCCAGCACCGCCGCTGAATGCTGCCGCTGCAAGCGCAGCAGCGTCAGGGGCACGCCAAAGTGGTTATTCAAGTTCCCTTCCGTCTTCAACACTTGGAACTTTGTCTCCAGAGCAGCGGCAATACACTCCTTGGTGGTAGTCTTTCCGGCCGATCCCGTCACGCCGATCAGAATCCCTCCCCAGGCTCGCCGCACCTCATGGGCCAGCCGCTGCATCGCGGCCAGCACGGCATCCTCTGCTCCGCCGCCGACCGCGGGGACCCGCACCAGCCGCTCCTCCGCAACCCCCGGTGGAGGCGTCCAGTTCTCGCTCACCACAGCAGCCACCGCACCCCTGTCCAGGGCGGACTCCACAAAGCCATGCCCATCCAGCCGTTCGCCGCGCACCGCAAAGAATAACTCGCCCGCGCCGATCGTTCTGGAATCGATCGCGTACCCCACCGCCTCCGCGCCACGATCGAACCTTCCCTGCGCCTGCATCCAGCCCTCAATCTGTCCCAGCGTCAGCCTCACGCGCTCACCTCAGCCTTCCTCCAACCGTCGTCTCCCTCAAATCCACTCCAGAGCCCTACGCCAAGTCAGCCTTCCTTAGCTCCCAATCGCAGAGCGCGCAGCACAGCCTCGGCCTCCGCCACATCGTCAAAGGCCACAACCCCGTGCGCAAAGGTCTGCGTCTTCTCATGCCCCTTGCCGGCCAGCAGCACTACGTCTCCCGGCCGCGCCGCGTCAATCGCTCTCGCAATCGCCGCTCTCCGGTCCACCTCCACCAGGCACTCCGCCGGATCTCTGCTCACAGACTCGGCCTGGGCCTCACGGACGCCGGGAAGAATCTCTTCGATGATCCTCTCTGGATCCTCACTACGCGGATTATCACTGGTCACCACCACCACCTCGCTGCCTTGGGCTGCCACCCTGCCCATCCTAGGCCGCTTGCCGCGATCTCTGTCGCCTCCACAGCCGAACATGGTAATCACCCGCCCATCCCGTTCCCGCACCAGATCTCTGGCCAGCGCAATCAGGTTCGCCAGCGCATCCTCCGTGTGGGCGTAGTCCACCACCACCAGAAAGCCCGCATCCTGGCAGCCACTCACCACCTCAAATCTGCCCGGCGCCGGGCGCAATCGCCGCGCCGCCGCGGCGATCTCCTCCAGCGCGAGACCGCGTGCATGAGCCGCGCAGGATGCTGCCAGAAGGTTGAAGACATTCACCCGCCCGGTCAGCGGAGCTTCCACCGCGACCGCGCCCTCCGGCGCTCGCAGCCTGAACCGCATCCGCCCCGCGTCCAGCACCAGATCCTCAGCTCGCCAGTCGCCGCGCTCGATTCCATACGTCATCCTCTGGCAACCCGCCGCCGCAGCAAGCATCTGCTCTGCGGCAGCATCCTCCGCATTGATCACCGCGACGCGCGGCGGAGCGGCGCCCACCCCCTCAAACAGCCGCTGCTTGGCCCGCCTGTACTTCTCCATGGTTCCGTGATAATCCAGGTGGTCCTGGGTAAGATTGGTGAAGATCGCCACATCTACCGGAATACCCCAGACTCGCTCCTGAGCGAGCGCGTGCGAGCTCATCTCCATCACCGCTTCGCTGCAACCCGCCTCCACGCCTTCGGCAAAGACCGCCAGCAGATCCCGGCTCTCCGGAGTGGTATGTTCGCTCGCCCTCACCCGGCCGGCTAGATGGGTCTCGATGGTTCCCAACAAAATGCAACTCCGCCTGGCCCAGCTCAGCATCTGCTCGAGCAAAAATGCGGTCGTCGTCTTGCCGTTGGTCCCGGTAACAGCGCTGATTCTCAACCTCTTCTCCGGCGCTCCAAACACCGCCGAGCTTAACTTTGAAAGCGCCCTCCGCCCACTATTCGCGCTCCGATCCACCCTTGCCAGAGCCAGTTCCGGCTGCCGAACCCGCAGGCCGGCGAAGACCTCCGGCGAGTCCGTCACAATCCCCACCGCGCCCTTCTCAATCGCCGCGTCGATGTAGCTGTTACCATCCGTGACTCCTCCTTGCATGGCGACGAACACGTCTCCGGGTCTCACCCGCCGCGAGTCATACTGCACCCCACTCACCTGCACATCAGGCCGCCCCGCGGTCTCTACCGCGCCCATCCCCGCTATCGCTTGGCTCCACAGCATATCCGTAAATCCGTCTTTCCCAGCGCCTAAATCTGCCGGCCTGCGGACTGAAAGCCCGACCAGAGTTCCCGACTCCACAAGCCCCGTCACCCTTCAACGAGCGAACCGAACCACAATCTGCGTTCCCTGCGGCACCATAGTCCCGGCTGCCGGCGCTTGATCCTGCGCCAACCCGCTGCCCAGCATCCTCAGGCGCAGCCCCATGCCCTCCGCCTTTTCCACCACCGCACGCAGGTTATCGCCATGGAAGTCCGGCACCGCAACGCGCTTGTCGGCATCGATCACCACCTCTCCGTCGCCTCTGGTCTGCACCGGCGGCGGAATCACGGGAGCATTGACCTGTCCATCGGGGACGGCGTCTCTCAGGGATGACGTCGTATCTCCGTTCTTATGAAAAGCCTCCACCACTGGCTCAGGGAGGGCTGCCGGCGCCGGGGCGGAACGCGTCGGCTGCACCGCCGCCGACATCTCCTCGGCGCCGCCCGTTGCTTCGGCCGGCGACTGCCGCAGCGGATCATCCGCCGGCAGGCTGTTCACCTCGTCGTAGATGGCGTTCAGGTCTCCAATATGCTGATCCGGCTCATCGTCCGGCTCCGCCGTATTCTGTACTTCTTCCCTCTGCTGCTCGGTCTGCAAAGGCTCATCGTGAGGCACGCCAAGATACTCCAGCACCTCCTGGGCCACTTGGCGGAAGACCGGAGCCGAGACTGCCGTGCCGTAGCGGCTGCCCACGGTGGGATTGTCAATCACCACCGCTATGGAGATCGCAGGATGATCCACTGGAGCGAACCCCGCAAAGCTCGCCACCACGTTGGTGTGGGAGTAGGCATGGGTCACAGGATCCACCTTCTGCGCCGTTCCCGTCTTCCCCGCCGAGCTGTATCCATCCAACTGGGCCGGCTTCCCGGTTCCATCCAAAACCACCGCCTGCATCATCTGACGCATCGTAGCCGCCGTCTGCTCGCTGATGATCCTTCGCGCTCCGTCCGGCAACTTCGCCGGCAGTCCCTCCTCCGGATGGAAGGGCTCAGCCACAAGTTTGGCCCCCGGACTCTGATTGCTCTGGCTTTGGCTATCCGTTGACTGCAGGAGAATATGCGGCGGCAGGTAGACCCCCCCGTTGGCGATTGTCGATACCATGGTGACCAATTGAATCGGCGTCACCGCGATCTCCTGTCCAATGGCGAGGGAAAGAATGCTGGTCGATCCCCAGCGGCGCGGCGGACGCAGCAGACCGCGTGTCTCGCTGGGCAGTTCGATCCCTGTACGCTGGCCAAATCCAAAGGCGCGAATGTACTTATAGAAGGTGTCCGGCCCGACTTTCAAGGCCATCTTCGCCGCCGCCACATCGCTGGAGATCTCCAGCGCCTTCTCCACCGTCACCAACCCATAGTGATGCCGCCGATCCTCCTCATCGTCGTGCAGCGTGCGTCCATACATGGTCATCTCGCCGCCTTGGCAATCCACCATGTCCGTCGGCTTCACCCCCGCCGCATCGATCGCCGCGGAGTACGTCACCAGCTTGAACGTCGAGCCCGGTTCATACACGTCGCTCACGGCCAGATCGGTCAGGTCCCTGGGATCCACATGCAGCGGATCGTTGGGATTGAATCGCGGGCTCACCGCCAGCGCCAGAATCTGCCCTGTATTCGGGTCCTGCACCACCACGGTCCCGTGCAGCGCCTTCACCTTGGCCATCTGCGCGTCCAGCGCCTGTTCGGCCATGTACTGAATGTTGGCGTCGATGGTCAGCGCCAGATTCTCTCCCGGTATCGGATCGCTCTCATCGGAGCCCAAAACATGCCGCTTGGCGTCAATCGCGGTCAGCTCATGTCCCGGCTCCCCATGCAGATCCTGGTCGAACTCTTCCTCCAGACCGCCCAGCCCGGTGTCATCCGTGCCCACATACCCCAGCACATGGGAGGCCAGCTCCCCATTGGGATAGAAACGCTTGAACTCCTTTTGGAAGTAAATCCCCTTCAGATTAAGCTGGCGCACCCGGGTGGCAATCTCCGGCGTCACCTTGCGCGCTACCCAGGCAAAGTTCCGGGAGGCGTTGAACCGCGCGTCCATCTGCTTCTCCGTCGTGAAACGGTCCAGCGGATCGCTGTGAACAATCCTGGAGAGCAGCATGGCATCCTCGGCGCGATTGGCCCCCAGCTCGCTCGGCACCGCGTAGATGCTGTCCACCAGCACCGTCATCGCCAAAGCGTGCATCTCGCGGTCATAGAGCACACCGCGATGCGGCGCCACTTCAAAGGTCCTTTGCTGTTGTTGCTTGGCTCGCTCCACCCACTCGCTGTGCTGAATTACTTGCAGCCATATCAGCCGCAGCGCAATCGCCGCCGACCAGGCGCAGAAAAACAGCGCCACGTAAGCAAACCGCACCCTGCGGATGGGTGCGGTCAGCTTCTGCCGTGGCGTCTGATTCATCCTTGAATCCCTGTTCCCGTGCAAAGCTCCCTGCAACTTCAAAGCGATCGATTTCTCGCCAGGCTCTATCTCTTCCGCTTCTTTCCTGGCTGCCAGTGCCTATCTTCTTTTGCCAACGAATCGAATTCGTTTTGAAAGCAGCTCGAAGATCGCAGCTCTCCTGTTCCGGACCTCTTCAATTGCCGACTCGCGGACCCGCAAGCGCCGGCACGTGGGCCTGCGCCATCACTGCGGCTCCACTCATGCCGTCGGGCCGCACCACCTGGCCAGGCTGCGGGGATTCCATCCCCAACTGCTTCGCAATCCGGTCAATCCGCTCCGGATCGCTCAACTGCGCCTCAGTGAGCTCCAACTGCCTGTTCTTCTCCTGCAACTGCTCCACCTGAGTCTTCTGGGCCTCCACCCGGTAGCCCACCTCAATGGCCGAGAAGTGCTGCCAGACATAAACCATCGTGAGCAAAAAGAACACGATCATCGCAATGGTGAAGCTGCGCACCTCCCGCCGCCTCTCCGGATCGTCCTCCTTGACCAGGCGGCTGTTGTCGATGTGCTTGGCAAAGAACATCTCCGGCGTCGGCCCGCGGCGCCGCGCTCGCTGCTGCTCGAACAGGGCGCGGTTCCGCTCCGCCACGCTCCAACCACGGCGTGTGCCGCTCCCGCTCTGCATCTCCGTTATCTGCTGTCCTGCCATCACCATGGTCGCCATCGCGACACCTCCACCGAAACTCGTCTTCCGTCTTTCAACCTCTCTCAAACCACCCTTTGGAAATCACGCAACCTCCACGAACCCAAACGCGTTACAACCCGGGCCGGGGTTGCGGATGGGGGAAGGGACTTTTTGTTGCTATGGTTGTCTTTCGCCTGAAAGCACGGCTGGACAACCCCGGCCCGATCTCTCTCAACTTTTTCGCTTCGAACCTCTCTCCGCCGCCCGGAGTTTTGCGCTCCTGGCTCGGGGATTTCTTATCGCCTCTTCTTCGCCGGCTGTCACCGGCTTCCGGGTCAAAATCTCCACCTGTCCCTGCCTGGCAGCCTCCCGAAAAGCGTCCTTCACCAGCCGGTCCTCCAGGGAGTGGAAGCTGATCATCGCCACCCGTCCGCCCGGCTTGAGCAGGCTTTCGGCTCCGGTTACCGCTCGGAGCAGCGCCTGAATCTCGCCCAGCTCATCATTCACTCGAATTCGCAGCGCCTGAAAGGTTCTTGTCGCGGGATGAATCTGACCACCCTCTGCGTGGCCTCGCTCCGATCTCTTTATTGGCGGGGCGGCGGCCGATACGACGCGAGCAAGCTCCGCTGTTGTCGAAATCGGCCGCGCCCGCACAATAGCTCTGGCGATTCTCCGCGACCTCCTTTCCTCTCCGAATTCGTAAATCAGGTTGGCAAGATCTTCTTCGTCCGCCTGATTTACCACTTGTTCGGCCGTCAAGCCCCCGCGCCTGTCCATCCGCATATCCAAGGGGCCCTCCTGCCGGAAACTGAATCCTCTGTGCGCTTCGTCCAACTGCAGGCTGCTGACGCCGAAGTCCGCCAGCAATCCATCCAGCGTTCCCGGCTCAACGATCGAGGCAATCTCGGAGAAGGGCCGCTCCACAAACTCGACCTGCGGCATACGCTCCCCCAGTTCCCCAGCCAACTCCTCCAGCCGGGCTTTGGCCAGCTCCATCGCCTGCGCATCGCGATCCAGGCAGATCAGCCTTCCCCCAGCTCCCAGCCGGCGCGCAATAGCCTCCGCGTGACCGCCCAAACCGAGCGTCGCATCCACTATCACGCCCCCCAGGCGCACATTCAGAAAGTTCAAACTCTCTTCTAAAAGAACCGGTACATGTTGCGGTTTCACCATGCCTTCCGCCTCATGCGTCCCGCTCAGGGACTTCAAACTAAATTCCAACCAATCCCAGTGCGTCAATATCCGCATCCGTCAGCGGATTCTCGGCCAGTTGCGCCCGATGCTTGGCATCGTTGGCAACCACCAGATAGGTCTGCATTCCCAGCACAGCCACGTCTCCAGCCAGCGTCGCGTCCTCGCGCAGCAACTGCGGAATCAACAGCCTTCCCTGCGCATCCATCTCCACCACCTGGCCGTAGTAGTTGGTCACATCCAGAAACTTCTTCTTGGCCCCGCTGGAGGGCGCCTTGGCCAACGCGTCCTCAATCCGTTCCCACTCCTTCATCGGGTACAACTCGGCCCGCTTGCCATCCTTGCTGGTGATAAAAAACTGCGGACCATAAAGCTCATCCACACGGCGCTTGAAGTCGGCCGGGACCTTCAGCCGGCCCTTCTCGTCCACGCGCGTTGGATGATTGCCACGAAACATCTCAAAACCTCACTCCCAATCCCGAATCGCAACTTCCTGGCAAGGAGAGGTATCCGCCTCGACTCCCTCCTGCTTCCTTACAACCCTTGGCCTTCCATTCGGGGTCCATCTGCCTTACTATCGGCATTAGCTGTTCTCTTTTGACCAATTCAGACCACTTTCTTCCACTTCTTTCCACTAAGAATGGAGTGTTCGGCGACGGATAGCAAGCGAAATCTCCTGGATTTCTGCCCTGTTTTCCTTTGGAAATGTGGAAAATCCATGATATAGCGATATTCCGCTACCCAACCACAATATATTGTGTTGTTCCGATTGATTCGCCCCTAGCTGGCTACTTGTCAGTAGCGTTTGCCCTGATGTAGGCGAACTAAAAGCGAAAGTTCACCGCCGTCGCAAGACGAGCCTTGCTCCCCCCGCTCCAGGACGAGTCCTTCAGCCTCAGTCCGGGGCCCTTCCGGGGCTGTCTTCAAACGCCGCGCGGAAGCCTGGAGAACTTCATCGAACCGTCTTCCCATCCTGCTCTGTCCATTCGCTTTCATCAGACCCAGCAGAGCCCAAGGCCCGCTGCGGGAGTTCAGCACCGCATCTGGACTTCAGCCCCAGCGTTAGAAGGCCAGGCTCTCGCCTGTTTCTCTCCTCTTCAGAATCCAGAGCAGATACAGCAAAACCCCAAAGTTGATAGCCAGCAGCGCCAGCTTGTATAAGGAGAACCTCACCAGCAGCTCAAATCCCTCCCAAGGCAGCCCGAGCGCTGTAAGAATCACCGTAAAGTACCCGGCCCAGCGCTTCTTCAAAACCAGTCCGGCGCCCTCCACTACGCAGACGGCCGCATACAAAAATGAGAGCACGCCTGCCTTGCGCAACTCATGCGGATCAATGAATTGAACATGGTCCAGCAGAACAGAGACAAAATGTCTCTCAGGATCGATTCCCAGAACGTCTACCACGTGCATCAGCACGCTGCGCATATTCCGGTTGACCAGATGCAACGCTCCGGCGCCCACAGCAGCAAAGAAGAGCGCCTTGCCAAGCTTGAACAGCCCCACCAGCAAGAGACCACGCTGCCGATCACTCTGCGTCCAAGCCTGCTCCTGGCTTGGCGCCTGGCCCGGTCCATTGGCTTGCCCCTGCACGCTGGTCTGCTCCCGCACCCCTTGCGCCAGTGGAAGACCGTCCTTCGACTTTGTCAATAAAGAAGAACCCAGGGGCTCACCTTCCACCGAAGCATCTGCGTCACCGACGGAGCCACCGCAGCTCGTCCCGGCTACAGCATCCTTCGCCGCCTGGCCACCCACCGGCTCCTGCCCGCTCAAGCGCCCACCGGCTTCTTCAGATAGGGGCGAATTTTGGCCATGGCAGCCTCAGCCGTCAGCCCATGCTTGGCGCGCAGCAACTCCACCTTGCCATGCTCGATGAATGTATCCGGCCAGCCCACTCGCACTACAGGCAGATCCATCTCCAGCGCATTCATCACCTCCAGCACGGCCGAACCAAATCCGCCGGCCAGCACATGATCTTCCATGGTCACCAATAGCTCACAGCGCATGCCATATCGTGCCAGACAGTCTGCATCCACGGGCTTGGCAAACCGCGCATTGATGACCGCAGTGCTGTATCCTTCGTCGCGCAGCAGCGCCGCCAGACGCTCGGCCTCGGCCACCATGTTGCCCAGCGCAAAGATCGCCACCTCGTCTCCGTCCTGCAGCACCTCGGCCTTGCCGATCTCCAGCGCCATGGGCCGCTGTTTGACCACCGCGCCCGGGCCGGTTCCGCGCGGGTAGCGAATGGCGCTGGGACCATCATGCAGAAGGGCGGTGAACATCATGTCCTGCAGCTCATCCTCGTCCTTGGGGTCCATGTGGATCAAGTTCGGCACGCCGCGCAGATAACTGATGTCGAAGAGCCCATGGTGAGTGGGCCCATCGTCCCCGCTCAGTCCGCCACGATCCATGCAGAAGACCACCGGAAGCCGCTGCAGGGCGACATCATGCACCACCTGGTCAAACGCCCGTTGCAAAAACGTCGAGTAGATGGCGCAGAACGGGCGATACCCCTTGGTGGCCATCCCCGCGGCAAAGAGCACCGCGTGCTCTTCGGCGATTCCAACATCGAAGTAGCGTTTCGGATGATGCGGCCGGAACAGATCCAGTGCCGTGCCATTGGGCATCGCCGCTGTAATCGCCACTACCTTGTCATGCGCATCGGCCAGCCGAATCAAGCTCTCGGCAAAGATCTCCGAGTAGGTCTTCTGTCCCGCCGCCTTGGTCTCCCCGGTCTCCGGATCGTAGGGCCCCAACCCATGAAACTTCTTCTGTTTCTCCATCGCCGGTTGGAATCCGCGCCCCTTCTGGGTGAGCGCGTGCAGCATCACCGGCCGCTGCTGCTTCTTCAGGAACTCGAAGGTCTCAATCAGCAGCGGAAGATTATGCCCATCCACCGGTCCATAGTAGGTAAGGCCGAACTCCTCAAAGATCATGCCCCGGCCCACGATTCCCTTGGCTGCCTCCTCTGCCTTGCGTGCGATATGCCTCGCCGCTTTGCCGCCAAACCTCTCCAGCAGTATGGCCGCGCGGTCATGCAAACTTGCGTAAGCCGGGTTGGTGGCGATTTTATGCAGATACTGAGCAATCGCCCCCACGTTCTTGTCGATCGACCACTCATTGTCATTGAGAACCACGATCAGCCGCCGGGTAGAGGCCATGTTGTTCAGCGCCTCAAAGCTGATGCCGTTGGTAAAGGCGGCATCGCCGGCCAACGCCACCACGTGCTCCTCCCCTCCGCTCATATCGCGCGCTACGGCCATGCCCAGGGCTGCGCTCAGCGCCGTTCCGGCATGTCCTGCGCCAAAGCTGTCGTGCTCGCTCTCACTACGCAGCATAAAGCCGCTCAACCCGCCCGGCTGACGGATGGTGTCAAAGCGGTTTTCGCGTCCGGTCAACAGCTTATGCACGTAGCTCTGATGGCTCACATCAAAAACAAAGCTGTCGCGCGGCGTCTCAAAGACGTAATGCATGGCGATGGTCAACTCCACCACGCCCAGGTTCGGCCCAATGTGACCACCCGTCTTCGCCACACTCACGATCAAGCGTTCACGGATCTCCTCGGCCAACTCTTCAAGCTGGGTGATGTTGAGCTTCTTGACATCGGCCGGCGATTGAATCCGGCTAAGATAATCACTCATGCTGGAAACCTGTGCTTTTGCAACAACTACGGTAGAACTCTCCTGTATTGAGACGGATGGACGATCTTTCCAGTGTACCAACCCGGCCGCAAACCAAGCAGCGGCCGCAACTTCTTCCGCCCCGCCTCTTCGGGTTCTTAGGCTCCAGATCCTTTCAAAACTTCAACTTGCGGAGCGTCCCCTCTAAGCCTCGCTCCCTACCCCGCTCCCGGTACTCCACCGCGCGAAGCCGGCTCAAACAACACCCCGGCAGCCGCCGGCTCTTGCCCCTGTCTCCGAACCCCTTCCATTTTCCCCACCCTCACGCGCCGTTCCCCATCTTGCATCCCCGCCCCCACTTCGGTCAGCCGTCAATAACCGTTCATCACCAAGACTTGCACTTGAGAGCGGCAGCGTACTATAAACGCCATGATGCGTAACCCGCTCTTGGCCTCGATCCTCCTCGCACTTGCCTCGGCATCCTGCTCCTCGAACGCCCAAACTGTTCTGCCACTCTGGCCGAACGGGGCTCCGCCGTCACCTCAGACGTCTATACCCGCGAACCGGATCGCCCATCTGCCGCCGGGTGAGATCAGCAACGTGACCGCGCCCTCCCTGACCGTTTACTTCCCCAGCGGCCGCGGCAACGGGGCAGCAGCCCTTGTCTTCCCCGGCGGGGGCTACCAGATCCTGGCTTGGGACAAGGAGGGTCTGGCTCCCTGCCACTGGCTCAACTCTCTCGGCATCACCTGCATCCTGGTCAAATACAGGGTCCCCCAGCCTCCCGGCGAGGCCGGCCACTATCCTGCCGATCTCGCTGATTTGCAGGACGCTCGGCAAGCCATGCGCATCACTCGCGCGCACGCTGCCCAGTGGGGGATCAACCCCGTCCACATTGGCGTCATGGGCTTCTCTGCCGGGGCCAACCTAGCCATCCTCCTCTGCACTCACCCCGAAGACAGCCAGGCTGACGCCACCCCAACGGCCTCCCAAGGCAAAACCGACCTCAGCGCCCGCGCCGACTTCGCCATCCTCGCCTACCCCGCTTACCTCGCCATGCCGCCTGACCATACGGAGATCTTCCCCGCCTACCAACCCGATCAATACACGCCGGCTACCTTCCTGATCCAGGCGGAGAATGACCACAGCTACGGATTCAACGCCCTGGTCTATTACCGGGCCCTCATGCACGCACACGTCCCGGCAGAGCTCCACTACTACGCCACCGGCGGTCACGGCTTCGGCATGAATCCTCCCGGAACCCCGGAAGAGCATTGGTCCAAACTGGCCGCCAATTGGCTGCGCGCCATCAACGTCCTTCCATCCCCGGGGGGTCGCGCTTATGGCCCCAATGAAGTTCCTGATCCGTGCATGATGCCGGAAGCTCTCACTCCCAACGGGCGTCGCGTCAATTCCCCCATGCCGGGCACCAACCCTCCCAACACAACGAATCCAGCCAACACTCCGAACATCGAGAACCAGACCCCCAGCCCTTATCCGAACTGCTGGCATTCGCAGCCATAACAAAGATCATCTCAGCCGCCTTCCCGAAGTACAATCGTGCTCATGAATTCACTCGCCGCCGCTCTTCTGCTCGGCGCCATCAGCACTCCTCTTGCGCTGTGCGCTCAATCCTCAGCCCCGAGCATCCCGCCGCCCGGAGTAGCGAACCCGGCCATGGCTCCATCCGTCGCAGCCTTCGCCAACTCCTCCAAGTCCGCTTTCACCTACACGCCCCTCAAGCTGCCCCATCTCTCTGCCGGAGTGCTGGAGTTGCTGAAACTTGAAGGGGAGTTCTCCGCGGCCGTGGCAGCAGGTGGCGGCAAAGCCTTCAGCTCCTGGTTCGCCGACGACGGCATCACCCTCAACAACGGCCAGCCGGCCGTCCAGGGCCGCTCGGCCATCGCCGCCGTCGCCAACTGGAACCCGGCAACTTACAAGCTGAGCTGGTACGCGGAGGGAGCGCAGATGGAGCCCTCGAATCAATCCGGCTTCACCTGGGGGCACTACGACGCCACCACCATCGGCAAGGACGGCAAGTCCACCACCACCTCCGGCCGCTACATCACCTTCTGGAAGAAGGTGCATGGCAAATGGAAGGTAGCCCTGGATGCGAGCGCCGACGAACCACCCCCGACCAACGGTCTCCCCACTCCCTGAGCAAGACGCGTTGAGATACCGAGCCTGAAACACGATTCTCTCCGAAGTCGGAACCGTAAGCTTCTTTGATATCCTAGCCACGGAATCGATACACATGGCGAGGATCATGATGGTCTTTCCGCCATACGATCACGACCTGAACGGCGCCAGGACTACCTCCGGCCTTGTTGCGTTGCGATACGCCCCATAAAGCCAAGATCGCGCAGAGGCTCCATGCTTCTCCTCTGCTATGATTCTGATTCTCAGGAGTGTGCTAGTGGCCTTTGTGTCTTCTTCCAACCCCAAGATCTCCGCAAACAATCGTAACTACATCTTTTTCTTCGCTGCACTCGTCCTCACCCTCCTCGCCGTCAACATCCTGCAGATTCACTTCATTGGCGACTTCGGCTGGGATGACGGCAGCATCACTGTGGCATACGCACGCACCTATGCCCAAACCGGACGTATCGCCCTGACGCCTGTCTCCGAACAGGTCGAGGGATTCTCATCGCCGGCTTGGTTCTGGCTCCTGGCGGCTTGTTACAAGATAGCCCATCCTGGATTCCTTGGCATGTTGCAAGTCAGCCAGGTGCTGGCCTCTCTCTGCTCTGCTCTGGCCTGCGGCGTCTTCTACCTTCTCCTCTACAAACGGATCGGCGCTCCGATGGCCATGCTTGCTTGCCTCACGCTTGGGCTTAGCAACATGTTTCTCTATGAAGATGCAAACGGTATGGAGATGAGCTTGCTCAGTCTTCTGGTTGCCCTATGCATCGTGGCCTTGCAGCGCAGGAACTCCTTCCTGTTGATCCTGACCACGATTCTTGCAACCACCGTACGCTTCGAGGCAGCTTTTTATCTCTGGTGCGCCGGAGTAGCCATCTTTCTCTCCGCGAATCGCCAGTCCAGGCGAAGGGGAGTTCAGATTGCAGCCTCTACCGTCCTGGCTTGGCTGGCGGTTGACATCTGGCGATTGCTGGTCTTTCACACCTTCATGCCCAATACGATCTTTGCCAAGCGCTGGGCTCCCTACACGCGTCACGGAATGGCGGCCTTTTGGAGCCACCTGGGCGGATTGCTTGGTCTCTACGATTGTCTCGCCGTGTTGATCGCAGGCGTTCTATGGCTGTACTTTACTCAGGATGTCGCTAACTTCCGCCTTGATGAGAGTTCGGCCGGCGAAGCATCCTCCCTGCTTTCCAACGATTCTCTGCGCTTTTGCATCGGCTATACGGTTGGCGTAACTTTCTTTAATCTCATCATCGGCACAAACTCCGGATACCGGGGGCGCATGTACTACTCCTGCTTCATTCCGGCCATTCTTCTCATCTTCTATCTGTTCCTGTCGTACAGGCGAAGATTGCCAGCTGCGTGGACAGCCTTTGTCCTCGTCCTCTGGTGGGCTTCAACATTCACCATCCACTATCGCTATCTCGACTTTCATGAGGCCTGGTCTCTCGCCCTTCGTTCGGACGGCCTCGGAACGAGCGCCCCTGCATCCAACTTATTCGAGAGGTTGCTGCTCCATTATCGGGTTCCCTACGGGCCAAACATGTACGGAATCACCGCTCACCAGTTTGCGACGACGGGGAGAGCTGTCGACGATATCCGTAAACAATTGGATATGGCCACCATTACTTTCATGGTTCCCGATGTTGGCGGAGCCTCTCTGTGCTGCGAAAACATTCGGATCGTCGATGCCGGGTTATTGACCAATACCGTCCTGGCCCACGATGGATATTCGGCTTTGGCGCAAGTCCTGACCACGGAGAATCCGGATGTCATTGAGACTCATATCCCGTGGTCGCGTGCTGGAGACATCTACCATATTCCACAGTTCATCGCTAACTATAGCCCCGTGATCTATCACGACAACTTCTTCTGGATACGCAACGACATCCTCCATCGCCTGGAGAATATTCAACCGTATACTGAGATCAGCCTTCCCGATGCTCTCGCCATCAAGGCTCGCTACCTCAATGAAGCTCAAGAGACCTCTAACTACGACTATGAGCATCTCCAGTCCCTCAAGAAAACCATCACGTTCTTCAGGTAGCATGCAGCTTCACGCTCCGTCCGATTCAACCGATATTCGTCCAGCTCAGCCATCTCCAAGCCATCTCCGGGCCGCCTCAGAGCAACTGCATCACTCCACACTGCGGACAACCACCCCAAATCACGCCCGTAATCACTGCCAGTGATAGATGCCATGGCTACTGTTGATGTGATCATTCCGGCGTTCAACGCGGCCCGATATCTCCCGGCCGCACTGGAAAGTGTGGCCTCGCAATCCTTCTCCGACTGGCGGATCGTGCTCGTCGACGATGGAAGCACCGACAACACCTCGGAGATTGTCGCCCCATTCATGGACCGGCTCGGGGCAAAGCTTCGCTATATTCGGCAAGTCAATCGCGGGCTTCCGGCGGCAAGAAACGCCGCTATCCGGGCCTCGGACTCCGAATTGTTGGCCTTGCTCGACGCCGACGACATATGGCTTCCTTGCAGGCTTGCGGAGTCGGTACGCGCACTCCGGGAACGGCCCGAGGCCGGCCTCGCCTATGGTCTGGTGACGCACATCGATGCCGATGGCATTCCCCAAAGCACATTCCTGGGAAATCGCCATCATGCGGAGGGAAGGATCGCTCCGCAGATTTACATGAAAAAGGTGGATCTTCCCTGCCCAACGATCACCTTCCGCAGGCGATGTGTTGAAGAGATCGGCCTATTCGATGAAAGCATGCGCGCTACCGAGGATCGCGACCTCTGGCTCCGGATCGCTCTGCGCCATGAGGTAGCTTTTATCCCGAAGGTGATCGCGTACTATCGGTGGTCTGCAAGCTCCATGTCCAGAGACACGCAGCGGATGGTGGATGCGCAGAAACAATTCGTTCGCAAACACTATGGCTCCGCCGGCTGCGGTCTGATTCCTCGTCAGGTGGCTTACGCTCGTATCTATAAGCAGCGCGCCGATGCACTCAAGGCGCAGGGAAAGACTCGAGCCGCTCTCTTGAGCGCCCTCCGGTCCGTAGCAACCTACCCCCTGGACCTCGATAACCTCCGGACCTCCGCCTCCCTCTTTGCGAGCTGGATTCGCACCGGCAAGAACCATTCCTGATCCGACAGGCAAGCCGTGCGGCCCGCACGCTCGTTGCGCCGAGTTGAACAGAGAGTAGACCAGGGAAAACTCCATGCAGCCCACAAGGGCTCTCCTGGCGCACCACGGACAGAGCCCGCAACCGACAGGGCTATCGCATGAAGAAAAGGCGAAGGCGCATCGGTCAGGGTTGACGAGAGGGATACAGGTAGATACTTCTGCATCTGGTGTTGGTCGGCTGTTCTGTTTCCAGGAGGTGATGATGGAAACCGAACATCCGCTGCGCC
>DAHWOF010000049.1 GCA_027335345.1 Granulicella sp.
GGATGCGAAAGCCGTAAGTTGTTGATTTTATGGTGGACCTGATCGGGATCGAACCGATGACCTCTTCCATGCCATGGAAGCGCGCTCCCAGCTGCGCCACAGGCCCACTCTCCAAAGGAGGGACCCTTCCATTCTCTCGGATGCAGGCCGGCAAGTCAAACCGCGCACGCAGGCCCTGCAGCCGGCCCGTTCGGGGACTGCCCGCGCTTTGCAATCAGTTTGAAATCATTCTGTTGGAGCAAGCGAAAGGCGGTCGAGAGAGCCTGCAGGGAAGAGTCAAGCAGAGGTTTGGATCCGGCGCCTGGCGCCATCGCCCTGCCAAGCGGATCGGCCGGATCCTTCGGGGGCCCTTGCCGCTCCGCTGCGCTGGGCGCAGGTAGCGGGTCACTCTGTTCCATCCGCCCTCGCAGTTCCATCCGCCCTCGCTAGACAGTCGATAGTAGAAGCGCCTAGTTTATATAGCATGGAAAAACGCCCATGGGGCGAGTGTTCCTTGGGCGGGGACGGCAATGAGCGATCTGGCGAGCGCAATCGGAATCCGAGAAGAAGAGCAGGAACTGGTCGCTGAGTTGAAGGCCGGCTCGGAACAGGCCTTTGCCTTATTGCTGGGGCAGTATAGCCATCCCATCTACTCCCTGATGCGGCGGACCCTGCGCGATCCGGCCGATGCCGCCGATGTCACCCAGGAGGTCTTCGTCAAGGTCTTTCGCAAGATCTCCAGCTTCCACGGCGAGGCGAGTCTGCGCACCTGGATCTACAGAATCGCGCTCCATGAGGCCAGCAATCAGCGCCGTTGGTGGAGCCGACACAAGCGGCAGGAGCTGACCATCGACGCTCAGGTGGAGAATGACGAGGGTGAGTGCTTCTGCATGGCCGACGCCCTGGCAGCCAAGGACGCCTCTCCTTATGAGTGTGTCGAACATGCGCAGCTTGGGGAACAAGTGCTGGCTGCTTTGCGTACCCTCCCCGAGACCTTTCGCGAGGTGGTTGTGCTGCGCGAGGTCGAAGGCTTTGGTTATGAGGAGATCGCCGAGATGCTCGACGTAAACCTCGGAACGGTAAAGAGCCGGCTGATGCGCGGACGCGCCGCCCTCCGCGAGGCTCTACGGCAGGGTGCGCCATCGACGCTGCACTTGGGCTCGTGCAGGTCGCAGCGCGCGACGGGGCACAGATTGGATCGGCTCACGACCTGAGGCGAATCACTATATGAGATGGCGCTGGCACAACTCGGAAGAACCCTCCCGGCAGACGGCCGGTGGAGCTTCGGTAAAGCCCTGCGCGGCTATTCAGGCAGAGTTCTCCGCTTATCTGGACGGCGCAGTCAGCGGAGTGGAGATGGGGCTGATCTCCAGCCATCTGCGACAATGCCCCCATTGTGATCGGGAGTTTCAGGTGTGGCGTGAGCTGCAGCAATCGCTTGGCTCGCTGCGCCCGGAGCCTCCGCCCGCTCGGTTCCAGGCCTGGCTGCGGACGGCTCTGGCCGAAGAACGGAGACGGGGCGCGCATCTGCCCCTCCTGGCCCGAGCACTCTATCGGTGGAGGCGCTCGATGGCTCCTTTGGCCCTGCGCCTCGCCGGCGGTCTGGCGGCAACCCTACTGCTGACTGCGGGGTTGAGCTGGGTCTTCGCCGTTCCCAGCACCGTACAGGCCAATGACGATGCGATGGCCCACCTGGTGCCGCCCCACTTTCTCTACTCCGCCACGCCACCGGAGCCGATTACCACGCGGGCAGACGTTCCCATCGTCGTCGAAGCGATGGTGGACAACCGCGGTCGAGTCTACTCCTACAGGATCCTGGAAGGACCGGATGACCCGGAAGTCAACCTTCGCGTGGAGAACAACCTGCTCAGCAGTGTCTTCAGGCCGGCAACCGTCTTTGGAATTCCGGTGCGCGGTCATGTGGTGATGACATACTCCGGTGTGTTTGTGAAGGGGTAGCCCAGGGGCCACCGCCCATCCAGCGGAGCGGACGCCGAGGAGAGAATGCGCTGGGATTCCACTTCTGGAGCTTCCATTAGACTGTGGCGATGCATCGAATCAGTATTGTGAGACACCGAGAACACTCCATCTTCCGGAAGCCCAAGCAACAGGTCCGCTGGCCGGCGCCTCGGAGGCTGCACTGGCTGCCAGCAGTGTGTTTAGTGTGCGTTCCGTTGCTTCTCTGCACGGTTGCCACTTCGGCTCAGAGCTCGTCTTCCTCCGCAAGCGGTATACCCGAGTCGACGCTTCAGACCCCCTCAATCCCCTCGAATGACTCGGTGAACCCTGTCGACCGGCCAGAGGCAGCCAGAATCGAGCGAGGCGGCGCCGCCATCTCGCTGGAGACCAATGAGTCGCTCTTCCAGGTAGCGGTTGCTCTCAATGCCTGCGGCTATAACCCTGACCTAGATCGATCGGCTCCGGTGCGGGCTGAGGTTCGGGCTGACGTTAATGCGGCGCTGCAAGCCTCAGAGAGCGCTCGGGAGAGCCGGGATGATCTCTGCGCCTACATCGCCAAGCACCAGCTCAGCGACGTGGGGGAGGATGTCAGCCAGTATGTGTCGCTGGCGCTGTATCTCTCACCGCCGCCGGACCTGAGGCCCAACGTGGATCTTCCTCGGCTGCCGCCGCAGGCTGCCGATGTGGTGAACGTGCTGCCTCTGCTGCGCAACTTCGCCCAGCAAATTGATCTGCACTACATCTGGATCAAGCACCGTCCGGAGTACGATGCGTTGCTGGCGCGCATCCATGATCCGATGACGGACATGATTCTGCAGACCAACTTCTACCTTCACAAGCCGCCCACCACGCTGAATACAAGGCGGTTTTTGGTCCTGGTAGAGCCGATGTTCTCGCCCAATCTGACCAACGCGCGGGTCTATGGGTCGGACTACATCATCGTGGTCTCGCCGAATAACAGCACCTCGGGCGCTCCAGTGAATCTGGACCAGATTCGCCATGTCTATCTGCACTATGTGGTGGAGCCTCTGGTCTATAGCCGTGGCCAGGCCATGGAAGGAATGCAGCCCCTTCTGGAGACGGTACAGAGCGCTCCGCTGCCCTTCTTTTACAAAAGTGACATTGTGGCATTGATGACGGAGTGCGTGATCAAGGCCATTGAAGCCCACCTCTATCTCATCCCTCAGCCTCCGCCCAAGGCGCCGGGCGGCCCGAAGAGGAGCCAGGCGGACGCAGCCTACGAGGCGGCAATCGCCGCTTATGACGCAGAGACCACCGCGGCGCGGGATAATCTGGTGCTCTACGACATGCGCCAGGGCTGGATCCTCACTCAGTATTTCTATAACGGGCTCACCCAGATGCAGCACAGCGGCCAGGGCCTGAGCGATGTGATGGCCCCGTTGATCTATGGCATGGATGTGCAGCGCCAGAAGCATGCGGCCGAACAGATTCTCTTTGTCAAAAGCATTCCTCCCGACCCCTTGAGTCCCTCCTTCACCCCGACCCCCCACAAGATTCAAGGCCTGGAGCTTGCGGAAGAGGATCTGATGAAGGGAGACATTGCATCCGCGGAGGCCCTGGCGCAGAAGACCTTGAAAGATCCCTCCGGAGATCACGCCGATGCCACCTACCTGATGGCCCGGATTGACCTGATGCAGGGCAATGCCGCCGCGGCCACCAAGGCCTTCCAGCAGACCTTGACGCTCAGCCAGGATCCCCGGACCCTGGCCTGGAGCCACATCTACCTGGGGCGCCTCTACGACGTGATGGATCCGCCGCAACGGGCCAACGCGATTGCCGAGTACAAGCAGGCCTTGGTGGTGCGGGATGGCAGCCCGGACACCAAGCAGGCCGCCGAGAATGGAATTGCCAGGCCGTTCCTTCTCCCGCAGCAGGCTGCGCCGGATGCGGATAACCAACCGTTTGACCCGACCGGGAAGGCGGAAAAAGAGGCCTACAAGCCCTCTGCCCCGCAGTAGTCCCAGGCTGGAGCAGCATGCAGGGCTGGAGCCGCGATGGACACTAGCCGGAAGGAGTCTGGCGGCAGAGGTCTGAATCCGCCCCACCCAGCCAGACGAGGAAAACGCTTTGGCGCGCCGCCTTGGCGCACTCCGAACTGCGGCGCATGCTGAACTGCTCCCAAAGGTGCGGCCAAGCGCCGGCGCAGGAGCAGACGCGGGATTCTGCTCCTCTCGGCTTTTGGACTCCGCGCTGAGTGGCATCTGCCAGCCGCGGCGTAAACCTGCCTCCGCGTAAACACGTTAACCTGCATATCTCACACGGCGACAGTTGAAGGGGAAAGTCAGCGGGCAAAAATATAACTGGAAAGGCCGTCTTTTCTGTGGCATAACTACGTTGTCAGAGCGTAGTTTTCGCCGTGTGGAGGCAGCCTTTCCCATGA
>DAHWOF010000054.1 GCA_027335345.1 Granulicella sp.
GACGTGGTCTCGCCGGAAGAGGCTGGATGTGGCGAAGGGGAGGGTGTGCGTAGCGCCGGCGCGGCAAAGTACTCACGATAGACCTTCGTCAGAACTTCAGCAGACTTTGGGCCAAACTCTTCGCTGGCCCATTTGCGGTAATAGGCAGCGTCCGCATCTCCGGGAAAGCCGTCCGTGGTTGCTGGCACACCTCCCCAGGCCATCTCCATCACTGCGCGGGCCGTCATCACCACCGGGCGGATGTCGCTGGTGTTGACCAGAAAGTAGGATGTCGCCCCGGCCTGGATGTAGCGCCCGATTACGGACTGGATCACCTTGACCGAAACCATCTCCGAGAGTTGATTGGCATGGCCGTTCATCATGGCTACATGAAAGTACATGCCCTGACCGCGGGCGACTTTGCCGCCATCCTGCATGTCTCCGTAGCCAGTGTCAGGCCAAACCAGCATGACTTCCGGAGGAATCTTCATATACCCCTCCTGCATGAGCCGGGCGCCCTCCTGCCAAAGGTCGGTCACAAACTGGGCATGGGGATAGCGGGAGCGGACGATTCGAATCTGATCGGCAATGGCGTCGCTGATCCTCTTGCCGAGCAGCGGATCGTTGTTGCGCACGCTGGGGTCGCAGGTGCTGTAACTTGCGTCGGACAAGCCGCGCAGGCCCACACTCCACAGAATCTCCTCGCCCGGTTTGTACTCATTCACCGCGTTGGCCCAGGCGCGGCGCAGGATCTCAGGATGCGTGGAGTAGTTGTAAGGCACATCTTTCGGCCAGCGCGCCACATTCACGCCCAGCGGAATCGCGTGATGCTGATTTACGATCAGTCCTCGCCGGGCGGCCGCGAGCACCTGCGCATCGTCGGGGAAGATCCACGTTCCCGGAACCACCATGTTCCCCTTTAGTCGCAGGATGGTCTCGAAGACCATGTCCCATGAGGAGAGCGCAATTCCAGTCTGCTCCCCTTTCTTTGGCGGCATCCATCCGGTGAGAAGGTCTTCGTCGTTGATGAAAAATCCGCGGTACCGGAAGATGGGGCTGGGATAGACGTGCGCAAAGCCGGCAGAGAGTGCGATCGACGTGCGTTTGGCCGGCTGTTTGTCGGTCCAAAGGTACATTGGATCCACGCCCAGCACCCTCTGAGAAAATTCGTAGATTGCGTAGATCGTTCCACGCATGTCCGTACCCGTTAGGCAAACAACCTGGCGACGCCTGGGTCCTGCGCCGGCATCTGCCAAGGAAAACGCAAATGCTTCAGGGCCCGTGGCCTGCCTGCATGCCACGCCTGCAGGCAGGTGGTCGTTTTCGGCGATGAGAATCTCCACCGGATCTGTGCCCTGAAAGTGGTTCCCGACGGCTGGCATCTGCCCGAACACCTTCTCGATGTCACTGGCGAGGTCCTGGGCGGCGCGGAGCACGGGAAAAGGTTCCTGTGGGGCGACGACAACCCGGGTGGTAGAGGCGCGGAGAACCACACGCTGGGCCGCAGAGGGTGCACCACTCTCCGCCATGGTCAGGCCGCCCAAAGAGGCAAGGAGTGGCAAGCAGGCAAGCAATGTAGCGCGATAGGGAATGGCGAGCATGGCAAAGGTCCTGATGGAGGGTGGACGATAAACCGATTTAATGATCGGCGAGAATTATATGCCTCCAATTTGCGCCATGGCCAGAATCGGCGCCTCCGGCTACCGGAAAACCCAGGCATACACTCCATGAGTGGGCGCTTTCCCGATGAGCCGGATTCCAGGCGCAACCGGGCCCTCCGCAGCTTGCCGGGCGGAGTGATCGCGCCAGGAAGCACCTGGAGTTGGATCAATTCCGGGTTGGATGCCTTAACAGGTCCTGAGACCGTCGATATCCTTGAAATCGACGGTGTGGCGCTCGCCATCGGCGAGCACGATCTCAGCCCCGAGCACCGACAGGGAAGGCATCACCTCAAAGATCCGGAAGCTCCGGATGGGATTGAGTTCCTCCGGCGTCCACTCGGTATCGTCCGTTTTGTGGAGCATGGCTGAAATCATGAGTTCCATCGCGGGGTTTTTCGTCAGGCGTCGGCGGTAGTTGTAGAGCACCGTGCTTTCGTCCGCCTCAGCGTTGAAGCCGCGATGCACCTTGCTTTTGACCGCATCCCAGCCGGCATAGGCGATCAACGCCACCTGGCGTCCAGGGATCGAAGCCAGAATGCCATGCCCGGCGGTGTTCTGGAAGGAGCGTGTGACGGCCTGTTGGCCACGCATGTGCGGCAGGCCGAAGTGACCCAGAGTGAGCTCATGCTCAAAGGCGAGACGGCAGCGATCGACGCGCAAGACGCCACCCGGAATCGTGATCTCGGCAAGATCGATAATATAGCCCACACCGTTGTTCGGCGGTCTGCGCAGGATCAGTTGCCGATAGAGGACACCGTCACGTTCACCGTTGAAGAGAGTGCTCTGCGCTCCGGTAAAACCGGCGTCCTTCGCAGCTTGGTTTTCTACGGCGAGGCCGGTGAGGTAGAAGTTGATGTCTGCGCCGCCAAGGTCGCGCGGATCGAGGGAGTGGAAACCGTACTCCTGCGCTGTGCCTCCCTCGGGATCGCGATCCTCCCAGGGAAAGTGCGTGTTGAAGACCAGTTTGGCGTAATTGGGATCATCGTCATAGATCTTGCCGGAGACAATCTCCGAGCAGCCGCTGGAGCCATGATTGACCAGCGCGAGGCCAGGTTTTACCAGCAGCGTCCGCTTGGATTGCCGGCCCAGCTCCTTCCACATGCCGTCGTTCTCCTGGGCAGTCCAGAAGGGAGAATCTTCTGGCAGCGCCAGCGCGATGAAGGGCAGAAACATGATGAACGGGCTGGCGGGGCAACTGTAGCTCTGGATCGCGAACTCGCGGTGGGGATAAAAGCCCAGGCTGGGAATGTCGTTCTCGTAGAAGTCTTCACGCGCGGTGAATTGAAGGATGGAGCCGGAGCAGAGACGCCGCGCCCAGCCCGGATCAAGAGGGGACTCGGAGGAGAGCAGGAATGAAGCCGGGAAACCGCCCGCGATCCACAGCCGGTAGCAGATGCTGCGCGCCCACATGTTGATAAATCCGTTGCGGCCGAAGAAGTTGGCGTAGGTCTGGAACAGCTCCAGAAAGCTGCGTTCCAGCGCGGCGGTGATCTCCGGATAGTGCTCACGGCCAAAGGCCCGGCTCCATATGGTTCCGTAGACGACAAAGAGGCTGATGGTGTAGTAGTTGTAGCTCTGTTCGAGGTACCAGCCATTGCCCGCGTGATAGGAAGCGATCCACTCCAGGTGGCTCTTCAGCAGGCTGTCATCGATCGCGTAACCGTTCATCTTGAGGAACGAGAGCGCGCAGATGTTGAAGACTCGCCAGTTGTTCTGCGTGGTGCGGTGATGTGCCCATTTGGAGATGGTGATTGCCATCTCATCGCGCTGCGGTTGGGTGAAGCAGGGCCAGAGAACATCGGGCATCAGCAGCAACGTCTTGGCCAGGCCGCCGAACTCGCAGGTGAACTGGTAGGTTGCGTCTGGAAGCTCTTCAGGCATGGGCAGGCTATTGGCATGGCCAGGCGTGAAGGCGTTGTAAAAATGATGACAATAATAATCGCGCAGCTTGATGCCGTTGATGGCAGCCTGGGGATCGACGTGAATCAGTGGCGCAGCGAGATTGTAGGTGCGCTCCAGAGCCTCAAACTCGTGCGAGCGATGGCGCCATCCGGGGGCGTTCGGTTGAGGATAGGATTTGCCCGGAACCAACGGAAAGACGATCGGCTGGTCAAAAGACTGGACGTGCCGGAAGGCGCGCCCGAGGACGTATTTCGCACAGTCGATGTAGTGCTGACGGGTCATGCCCGTCATCGGGCTCAGCTCAAAGTCGGGATTCTGGACAACGAAGGCGCCATGGGAGGGCGCCGCAGTAGCGTGAGAAGACTCCAGATCCATTGTTTCCACCTTCATGAGCTACAGAGATCCGCTTCACCGGATTTAACCGTCGAAGACTATCGAGCAGACCAATCCTATAGCAGTTTTAGCGCAAGCGCAGGACAAAACTGCCAGCGATGCAGAGGCTGCCGGCAAAAAGAGGAAGCGGCCCGGGTTGTTCGTTGAGCCTTCGCTCACGAGATGCGGCTCGATAGCGCCGATCCCATGAACAATTTGTCATCGACCTTGGGGCTCGCTCTTGTTGCAGTGAAGCGTCGAAACATTTGAACGCGACTCCCCCTCCATGAGAGGCGACTTATGCATGCAGCAGCGAAACTTCGGCAAGCGCTCAAGAGCAATCAACTCGTCATCGCTCCAGGCGCCATGGATTGCATCTCAGCGGCAGTAGTAGAACAGAATGGATTTTCCGCCATTTACATGACGGGCATGGGCACGGCAGCTTGCCGGCTCGGTCTGCCCGATTATGGCCTCGCCACCATGACCGAGATGGTCGCCAACGCTTCGGCAATGAGCAAGGCGGTGCGCATCCCCATCATTGCGGATGCCGACACGGGATACGGCAACGAGCTTAACATGACGCGAACGGTGATGGAGTATGAGCACGTTGGTGTAGCCGGAATTCACGTGGAGGATCAGGTATCACCAAAAAAATGCGGACACCTTGACCGGAAGATGGTGATTCCGCGCAACGAGTTTGTCAGCAAGATTGCCGCCGCGGTTGCCGCGCGCTGTAACCCCGACTTCCTGATCATTGCGCGCACGGATTCCAATGCCGTTCTCGGATTTGACGAGGCGGTGGATCGTGCGAATGCAGCATTGGATGTCGGCGCCGACATGGCGCTCGTCGAAGCTCCCGAATCCGCCGATCAGCTTCTTAAAGTTCCGCAACTGGTTCACGGGCCATGCGTGTTGAATATTCTGCTGGGGGGCAAGAGCCCACTGCTTTCTTTCGCGGAAATTGAACAGGCCGGGTACCGTCTGGCATTCCTCTCCGACGCGCTGCTTGGTTCTGCCTTTGCTGCCTACGATCATGCGCTGCGAGGAGTTCGGGAGGCCGCCGGCAGCGGAGGCGCTTTGCACTTGCCGCAGATTGCGCCGGCGCGGGAGATCTTCCGTCGTCTTGGAGCCGAACGCTGGGATGCACTGCGGGCAAGCTGATCACCCGCGGGTGCTCGCGTGAGAGGCATTGGGGAATCGCGCTGTCCTCAGAGTCTGGGACTCGTTCTGGATTGAGCCTGGACCCTGCCAGACAGGCAGAACCTTTCCGAACCCACGCACTTCTCTTTTTTTTCTCTCTTCAAACTTAAACGTCTTGCATGGTTCAGCCTTGCGACGATCGTTGAGCTGCGTGGTCGCGGTGACGCGGCGCTTACCGTCACGCCCTGGCCGGCATGTCAGCGTAAACTGAAGATGCTGTACGCCAGAGGCTCAGTCCGCGAAGCGTGAAAGTCGTTTCGGATCTGCCGCAGAAGAGGGGTAAAAGGAGAGGGATCAATGCGCAGGAGCGGATGCAATACGGCTCTGTTGCTGGCAGGACTGCTGGCGCTGAGCTGCACAGCGCGAGCCCAGACGACCGTCTCAGCCAGCGTCCTGGGAGCGTTCAGCCAAAGCACAGGGCCGGGTACATCTGGAGTAACGCAGACTCCAGCGGATGCCGCAGGAGCCATGTTCGAGTTTCGTAATATTTTCAATCCTCTCATGGGCATTGATGCGGCATACTCCTGGAATCGCGCCAACCAGACATTTACGCAGATTTCGCCGAAAGTATGTGGCTTGGAGTGTTCTGGGCCCTCAACTTATACCGAGTCGGTCTCTGCCGATGCGAACGAGATCTCCATTGTCTGGGTTGGCTCGTTTCGGCTGGGCGGATTTACTCCATTTGCGTTGGCTGGCGGCGGAATCCTATTTGACACGCCAACCGGGACATCTGTCGTTACGGATACGGTCTGCGCAGTTTCAGCCCCGCTGTGTCCCGCCGGCAGCCTGCCGACCAGCCTGCAGATCAGCCTGCCGACCAGCAACTCGACGACGGGAGTCTTTGTTTAAGGGGCCGGTGTGGATTGGGAACTGCCGCCGCACCTGGGGCTGCGTGTGCAGTATCGGGGAAACGTGAACCGAGCCCCCGAAGTGGTGCAGTTCTTCACAACGACCCATACTTTTCTGCAGTCGGCGAAGCCGATGGTGGGGCTTTTTTCGCTTTTGAAGACGACGCGCCGGCGTGGACTTTCCCTGCGCGGCTGATCCCAAAGCCCGGTTGCGTTGAGTAGCCGTAAGAAGGGTTCCGAAGACGTAGCGGCGGAGCAACGGAGAGCCGGAAGCTTTGGAGGGAGCCAGGCGTCAGTGGTGCGTGATACCCTGCCAGACATGTCGCAACATAACCACCGCCACAACGGCGGCTTTCACGGCGAAGGACACATGCCGAGATTTTCTTCTCGGATCGAGGAGTCTCCAGAGGGAAACTGGCAACAAGAACCGGGTGGGGAACCGAGCCATCTGAATCATCATCCCGAACATGGATCTGGAGGGTTCGACCTGGCGCGGGCGGCGCTCGAGGATATGCACGCCGCAGGCTTTCGGCCGGAGTTCGGGGATGGAGTGGATGCGCAGATGGCCGAGTTGGAGAGGCTTGCAGCGCAGGCGGCGGTGGCCGAGGGCGAATCAGCGAGCAGGGACGCGGTTCAGGATCTGAGGGGGTTGGGGTGGTCTTCCATCGATAACGATCTCTCCATGGACCTGGATCAGATTGAGGTTGCCGAGCGCGTAGAGGGTGGAATCCGGCTGCGGGTGGCTATTGGGGATGTCGCCTCCATGGTGGAGCTGGACTCCCCGATCGATCAGCACGCTCGCGCACAGACGCAGACGATTTATACGGCGGTGAAGAACTTTCCCATGTTGCCGCTGGAGCTTTCGACGGGCTTAACCAGCTTGAACGAAGCCAGCGACCGGCAGGCTGTGGTGATGACGTTTACGGTAAGGCCGGATGGAGAGATGAGGGATGAGAGCGTGTCGGTGGCGCTGGTGAGAAACCGGGCGCAACTGGCGTACTCCCGAGTAGGGCCGTGGCTGGATAGAATTGCCGCAGGGGTGGAGGATCACGACGTGATGAGCCTCCGGTCAGATAGCGCGCGGAAGCACCCGGCGGATGCAAGCCTTGGTGACCCCTCCAGCGCTTTGCCGCAGGCCGGGTTGGGCCCAAACTGGCTGGTCGAGCAGTTGAAGTTGCAGGATGAGGCGGCGCAGGCCCTGCACGCCGCGCGGGTGAAGCGTGGAGCCCTGGAGTTCCATCGCGCCGAGGCCGATCCAGTGGTGATGGACGGTCGGGTGATCGCTGTTCATGAGGTGATTCAGAATCGCGCCATGAATCTGATTGAAGACCTGATGGTAGCGGCCAATGGGGTAATGGCCAGAGCCCTGCGCAGGGGCGGCCGGAGCGGCCTGCAGCGCGTGGTGAAGGTCCCGGAGCGGTGGGACCGGATTGTAGCGCTGGCGGCGGAGCATGGAACACGCCTGCCGGCGGCGCCGGATTCAGCCGCGCTCAACAGTTTCCTGCAGGAGCAGCGCGAGACCGACTCCATTCACTATCCGGATCTGGCGGTGGCCGTGATCAAACTGATGGGGCCCGGAGAGTACATGCTGATGCGGCCGGATGATGACCCGACGGGACACTTCGGGCTGGCGGCGCGCGACTACACTCACTCGACAGCGCCTAACCGCAGGTTTCCGGATCTGGTGACGCAGCGGATTCTGCACGCGATGATGCGCTCCGAGTCCGCGCCCTACCGCGATGCCGACCTGGCCGCGATTGCCGCGCACTGCAATGTGGCCGACAGCACGCTGCGCAAGATTCAGCGAAGAATGCAGAAGCGCGTAGCTGCCGTAGCCATGGCCGGCCGGATTGGCGAGGTCTTTAATGGCGTGGTTACCGGCAAGAGCGATAAGGGTGTGTTTGTGCGAGTGATCCACCCTCCGTTCGAGGGCCGGGTGATTCAGGGAGAAGATGGGCTGGACGTGGGGGACAAGGTGACGGTGAAGTTGCTGCACACCGACCCGGTGCGGGCCTTTATCGACTTTGCCAAGGTGGGTATGCGAAGCGGGAAGAGGAGTCCGAAAGGCTGAGGACAGGAGGAACGAGCGCTGAGCGAGCGATGCTGGGGGTAGATCGCTGGGAGCTGGGTTTGCGGCGTTTGCCGCGAGATTTGGTTTCGGAGGCGCCATTCGGCCCAGCCTGCCTGGCCTGGCGGCGGACCCAGAGGATCCTCGGCGCATAACCCTCGGCTCGGCTTGGCGTGGCGGCCTCCGGGCAGAAGGGCTGCTGCGTGCGCTCTGCGGGGATACCCGGCAAGATGGAAGATGCTATAACCTTTCCCTATGAGTTCAGCTTCCTTTGCCGCTTCCGCTCCTTTTACCCTGCTTCCCTTCGAGAAGAAACTGGATCGCCTCGCGGAGGTAGCAGTCCGGGTTGGGGCTGGCCTCCAGCCGGATCAGGAGCTGGTGATTACCGCTCCGATAGAGGGCCAATCGCTGGTCCGCCGCATCACCGAGCAGGCCTATAAGGCTGGCGCGAAGCTGGTGACCACCTTCTATGCCGACGACGCCGCGAGCCTTGCTCGGTTCCAGTACGCACCCGACTCCAGCTTTGACTACGCTCCAGCCTGGTACTATGACGCCCTGGCGGCTGCTTACCGCTCCAACGCAGCCCGCATGGGCATCACTGGGGCGGATCCGGCCCTGCTGGCCGGGCAGGATCCGGCCCTGGTTTCTCGCGCTAACGCGGCTGCATCTCGGGCGTACAAGCCGGCGATGGACCTCATCACGCGCTTTGCCATCAACTGGACGATTGTTGCCGCGGCAACCCCCGCCTGGGCCTCTCTGGTCTTCCCGGAGGATTCGCCCGAGCGCGCTCTGGCTAACCTGTGGGAGGCGATCTTCCATACCTCGCGCATCACCGGCGAAGATCCGATTGAAGACTGGAAAAGACACAACGCCGGCATCAGCCGGCGCGTCGACCTGCTTAACAACAAACGCTACGACGCATTGCGCTTCTTTACCTCTGGTGACGCTCCCAACGGCGGCACGGATCTCACCGTTGGACTAGCCGATCAGCATCTATGGTGCGGCGGGGGCGCCACAGCCGCCAACGGCGTCTACTGCAACCCGAACATTCCTACCGAAGAGTGCTTTACCACTCCACACAAGGACCGCGTCAACGGCCATGTGACCGCCTCCAAGCCGCTCTCGCACCAGGGCACGCTGATTGAAGGCATTCGCTGCACCTTTGAGAGCGGCCGCATCGTTGCCGCCAGCGCGGCCAGGGGTGAAGATGCGCTGAAGAAGCTGATTGCCACCGACGAAGGAGCCTCCCGGCTGGGCGAGGTTGCTCTGGTTCCCCACAACTCCCCCATTGCCCAATCCGGCATTCTGTTTTGGAACACCCTGTTTGACGAGAACGCCGCCAGCCATATTGCACTGGGGCAGGCCTACTCCACCTGCCTGATCGGGGGTGAGTCGATGGACAAGGAGCAGCTCGCCGCGCTGGGGGCCAACCAGAGCTTGATTCACGTCGACTGGATGATCGGAGGCGCCACGATGAACGTGGATGGCCTGCATGCCAACGGCGTCTCGGAGCCCCTGATGCGCAACGGCGACTGGGTCTCCTGAGCGCTAGAGTTCGCCGAAGATCTCCTGAATGTCATGCACGCCGGTGTGGGTAGCCAGCCACTCCGCGGCGCGGACGGCGCCTTCTGCGAAGGGGCGGCGGGAGTTCGACTCGTGGGTCAGGATCAGGCGATCGACGGCGCCCGTGGCGATGAGCGAGTGGATGCCCTCGACGTCTCCGGTGCGGTGCGAGGTGATGGGAACGCGATCGTTCATACTCGCCGGGAGGCCGTCAACAGCACGGAGAACAGCGTCGCGCAAAGTGATCGCTGTACCGCTGGGTGCGTCCAGCTTGCTGACGTGGTGAGTTTCGGAGATGCTGAAGTTGTAGCCGGAGTCCTTGAGCAGGGAGGCCATCTCTCGCGCGAGCTTGAGCATCATCTGCATGCCGATGGAGAAGTTGGTTCCGTAGACCAGAGGTGTGCTATGCCTCTGCGCCAGGGAGCGCATCTCAGGGAGGTGGTCGTACCATCCGGTGGTGCCCACCACCATGCGCAGCCCGTGGGAGAGGCAGGCGCGCATGTTGGCCACCACTGCGTCCGGGGTGGTGAAGTCGATGGCGACGTCGAAGTCCCGGAGAAGATCGGGGGTGAGGGCTCTGGCCTTGGCGTTTTCCGCTGCCGCCAGAACCCGGACCGTGTGGTTACGCTCAGCGGCCAGTTCCGCAACGAGCCTTCCTGTCTTGCCGGAACCTAGAACAAGGATGCGCATGAGGCTAGTGTAGACCGGCAACGGAGGCAGCGTTGGGGTGGCTGCCAAGACTGAGACTGGTTAGGGCGGATATCGGCAAGGGATGCGTCTGCGTGCCCCGCACGCATGCTTGCGGAGAGAAAGGGCGCACTGCTCCCCAGCGCACACGGGCAGTCCGAAGCGGGGCGGTCAAGCGTTGGTGGATAAGGAGCGAGGCTCGGCGTCGAAGATGTTGGGGTCGGGGTTGGCGAAGAACTTCCGGTGCAGGGAGCGGAGGGCTTCGTCCACATCTTCTTCATTGATCATGAAGCTCATATTGATCTCGCTCGCTCCCTGAGAGATCATGCGGACGTTGATGTGGGAGATGGAGGAGAAGACCTGGCCGGAGATGCCGGCCTGACCGCGGATGTCCTCGCCCACCATGCAGACCAGCGCCTTGTTGCCCTCATACTTGACGTCGGCGATCTTGCGCAACTCCGTGCAGATGGCCGGGAGGGCCTCGCGGGAGTCGACGGTGAGGGAGACAGAGATCTCTGAGGTGGAGACCATGTCTATGGCGCACTGATGCTTGTCAAAGACATCGAAGATGGATTTGAGGAAGCCATGGGCCAGAAGCATGCGGCTGGCCACGATGTCGATGATGGTGAGCTTCCTTTTGACCGCAATGGACTTGAAGGGACTGCCGCAAGGGGGCGGCGTGGCGGTGATCCGGGTGCCCTCATTTTCGGCGTTGCGGCTGTTGAGAACGTAGACCGGGATGTTCTTCTGCACTGCAGGAAGAATAGTGGCCGGATGCAGAACCTTGGCCCCGAAGTAGGCCAGCTCGGCCGCCTCTTCAAAGCTGATGGTCTTTACGCGTAGGGCTTCGGGGACGATCCGCGGGTCAGCGGTCATGATGCCGTCGACGTCGGTCCAGATCTCAATGGCGCCGGCGTGCAGGCCGCCGCCGACCAAAGCTCCGGTGTAGTCTGAGCCGCCGCGGCCCAGGGTGGTGGTGATGCCGTTGCAGGAGCCGATGAAGCCCCCCATCACGGGGACTTGCTGGCGTTCAACCAAAGGAAGAACGTGTTGAAGGAGTGCAGCCTCGATGGCTTCCTCCTGGGGCGCGGCCTTGCCGTAGTGATCATCGGTGAGGATGACCCTACGCGCATCGACATGGATGCTGGGGATGGACTGCTCTGCGAAGGCGGCGGTGACCAGCAGCGAAGAGATGCGTTCCCCAAAGCTGACCACGTTGTCCGAGGATCGCGCCGTAAGCTCGCCGACCGCCGCGATGCCGCGGAGGAGATCGTCTAGGGCGTCAAACTCATGATGGATATTGAGCTGCAGCGAATTGAGGCGGTCGCCATCGTCGCTGGAGTTGGTAACCAGTTCCGAGGCGGCGTTGAGATGGCGGGTACGCAGGCTCTCGGAGAGCTTCAGCGCCTCTTCACGCGCGTTACGACCGGAGGCGGCCGCGGCAGCGAGCAGCGTGTCCGTAACCTTGGCCATGGCTGAGACGACCACAATCGGGCTCAGGCCCTTCCGCATACGGCCGGCGACGATGGCGGTGGTGCGGCGGATGGCGGCTGCGTCCTCCACTGAGGTGCCACCGAACTTCATGACGACGATTTGACGGCGTGGCGTGCTCATGGAATCCGTTCTCCCGCGGCTGCCCTGGAGCCGGCGCACAGAGCTGCGTCCAGGGAAACGAAGCTGAGCAGCAAGGCGCGCACGCAGCATATTGTCGAGCGGCGGCGGGCGGCAGGGAAGACGTCGAGGCTCATGCGGATATCAGCTCCGCGGAGGCGGTTCCGGACGCGACGGGGGGGTAATCTCGGAAGTCGAACTTGCCCATGACGGCCAGAATCTCAGCGTTGAGAACAGCGGCGCCGGCGGCGCCGCGGATGGTGTTGTGCGAGAACAAGGTGAACTTCCAGTCAAAGAGGTTGCAGGGACGGAGACGGCCAACGGTGGTGGTCATTCCGTTGCCTCGCATCAGGTCGAGGCGCGGCTGCGGGCGCGTGTCTTCGGGAGCATACTCCACTGGAAAGAGGGGAGCGGAGGGAAGATGAAGCCCGTTGAGCCCCTTGCCGTTCAGGGGTTGGAACTCCCGCCATGCCTCCAGAATCTGCTCCCGGGTAGCTGGTTTCCGAAGCTTGAGGCTGACGCACTCGGTGTGGCCCTCCAACACAGAGACGCGGTTGCAGTGCGCGGAGACCATAACGGGCGCTGGTTGAAAGCCTGAGCGAGTTGTGGAACCGAGCAGTTTACCCACCTCCTCCTGCAGCTTCTCTTCCTCATTTTTGATGTAGGGAATCACGTTGGAGAGAATCTCCAGCGATGGCACACCAGGGTAACCGGCGCCGCTGACGGCCTGCATGGTGGAGACGAAGAGCTTTTCGATGCCGAAGCGAGTCTCCAGCGGGGCCAGGGGAAGCACTAGGCCGATGGCGCTGCAGTTGGGATTGGTGACGATATAACCACCCGAGGGCGCGCGGTCGCCCTCGTCCTTCGATCCGCGACGAGTGGGTTGCTGCTCAAGGATGGCCAAGTGACTTGCATTGACCTCGGGAACGACCAGCGGTACGTCCGGAGCCATGCGAAAGGCGGAGGAGTTCGAGATCACGGCGCAGCCGGCGGCGGCGAAGAGCGGCTCCAGTTCACGCGCGATGGGAGCATCTACCGACGAAAAGAGAATACGCGGCAGATCAGGACCTGCGGCCGCAGGCGTGTTCGGTTGGAGGACCATGCGGGCGATGCGTTCCGGGAGCGGGGTATCCAGTCGCCAGGCGCAGGCCTCGGCATAGGTCTTTCCGGCACTACGGTCGCTGGCTGCCAACCAGGTGATGTTAAACCAGGGATGATTTTCCAGAAGCTGGATGAAGCGCTGCCCTACCATGCCGGTAGCGCCAAGAATTCCTACGTCTCTGCGTTCCATCTATCAAGGATAACAAGACCGGGACGTTGGAAGATAACAAGATCGAGACCGTGGAGGAAAACCAGACCGGGAGAGTGGAAGATAACAAGACCGGCAGCGCGAGAGGCCAGGTGCGAAAGGGAGGCGCAGCCGACGCGAGGTGTTCCGCCAGGCTCGGGACCTGCGACCTCCTGGCCTGGAGATGTCTGGCAGGCAGATTGCCGCAGCTTCCGGGCGGATTTGGAGGCAGATTTCCTCCGAATCCGCCAGATTTGCCGCTTATTCGGTGTAGTTGACCTCGCGTCGGGTGTAAACCCGAGAGCCACCGCCTCCCCAGGCGCAGACGAGGGCGACAGCGTGGATCAGGAACCAGAGACCGATTCCTTGATCGGTATAGATCCAGAACAGGATGAGCAGGCGCGGGACCAGCAGCATAACGATCACCGGGATGACGCCGACCACGGATGGAATGTAATGCGCCATGTCGTGTTGCATCCATGCAACGGCGATACAGATACGCGGTAGAAAGAGGGAGAGAATCAGAAACCAGAGAGGAATGGCGTGCGTTGCGAGATTCATATGGATGGTCATGGAAAAATGGCTCCTGAGTGATCGGCGCAGTCCGCGCTGCGCGGACTCTTTCAAACTGCAAAAACGAAACCGAAGATCTCTTAAACTGAAGAGAAGCAGTGTTCACATGAATTCACCGAGCCCAGCCTATTTGGCCGAGAAGGTGAAGTTCGCCTTGGTGACCGATCTTGGAGCAACGGTCACCTGGACGTCTTGTTCCCCGAACTTCTCTTGCACCGCAGCCAGAGTATACGTGCCTTGGGGAAGGCCGGTGATGTGGAAGGCTCCATCCGATCCGGTGACGTCAAACCATGGGTTCGGCGCTACGTTGATGAAGGCGCTCATCCATGGGTGGTAGCTGCAGCGTACCGGAAGCATGACCTCGGGCGCCTTGAAGGTCTCCGTGCGAGGCGCGGAATTGGCCATCTCGGAGAAGTTTGCGGAGGGATTGCCTGCCTGGGTGGGGAGGGTGGTGATGTTGTGGACGGTGGCGTCAGAGTTGACGAACTCGACCGAGCCGCCCTGCTGTACTGCAACCACATGGGGAATGTAGGTGCAACCTCTCTGATCAAGCACGACTGGTGGAGTGCCGGCGGATGCGGGACGGTTCGGCGCGCCGAATTTGATGTAGACGTAGACGTTCGCCAGATGGTGGTGGTTGACGACTACCTGCTCGGTGTAACTGGGCAGGTTCGCCTGATAGCATCCTGGGTCGGCGGAGACGTTCAGGCGGACGCGTGGGGGCGCTTTACCGCTGAAGGAAACAACGCCGGAGACTCCACCGGCCGTCGACGCGGGCGTCATGGGCGCCGGATGAGAGACTGTGGCTTGAGAAGAGGAGGGGGTCTGCCTGCAGCCGGCCAGCGGCAGAGCGAGCAAGAGGATAAGAGAAGCAGCGCGAGGAATCACGATGTTGACTTGGATGCTGCCGAGCTGTGGAGGGTGGTAGGAGCGCTCGATGGAAACCGCTGGCGTTGGCTTTTGTTGCGGAGCAGGTCCTCCAGTTCCATTTTGAACTCGTTGACGTCCTTGAAGTCGCGGTACACGCTGGCGAAGCGGATATAAGCGACAGTGTCAATCTCTTTGAGGCGCGCCATGATGAGCTCGCCGATGGAGGCCGTGGAGCGCTCGCGTTCGTTGGACTCGGCGACGAAGGCCTCGACGGCGTCGACGATCTCCTGCATCTGCGAGACCGAAACCTTGCGCTTCTGGCAGGAGTGGAGCAGTCCGGTGAGAACCTTCTGGCGGTCAAAGTTTTCGCGGCGGCCATCCTTCTTCACCACCATGTAAGGAATCTCGTCGAGGCGCTCATAGGTGGTGAAGCGCTTATGGCAGCTTACACACTCGCGGCGGCGCCGGATGGAGTCGCCATCCTTGCTCTCTCGGCTATCAATCACTTTATCTTCGATGAAGCCGCAGTAGGGGCATCTCATGGCTGCCTCGATTCTAATGTACCTTCCTCCTGGATGGGCCCTTGGAAGCAGGCACGGAGCAGGGTTCGAGCCTTCGGCTGAGAATACACTGTGCGATCTTTAGGGCCTGGCATGAGGTTGGCTACCGAACGCGTTACGCCGGGGGCGAGATTTACGGACTGGAGGGATCGAGGGCGGGAGTTGCGTCCCACTGCCGGCATCACTCTGCCCCAGGGTTCTCGGCGCTCTGCCTCGCTTCGCTCAGGGAGATGCCTTGCATCTGGGCAGCCACCAGGCCCGCAGGGATGACGGCAAGATTGGCGACGACCAGGAGCACGGCGCCGCAGGCGGTTGCGGTCTCCAGGGGAACGTTGAAAAAGCCGCGCAGAGCGGCGGTGAGGACGGCGATCTGGGTGAACCAACCCAGAATGGGAAGCTGCAGAAGTGAACCTCCCAGGCTGGTGGCGAGCAGCAGCATGGTGGCCGCAAAGCTAAGGCCGGCCAGCTCCGGAGTGGCGCGAAAGGAGTGGGCGGCACATAAATACATCACCGCGATGATGAGCCACATGAAGAGAGAAATGCTCATGGCGGCGAGGAACTCGCTCACGGTGGAGACGATGCGCAGGCCGTGACTGAACTCCAGAATGCGCTCGGAGGTTGTGTGGGCCAGGCTCTCCGAGATGGGGCTCAAAGCTCGCTTGGCCACGGAGGCTACATGACGGCCTGCCAGACGCAGAGAGATCGCGAAGACGGCCAGAAAGAGAGTGGCTGCCAGCGAGACGGCTCCGGCGCGGGCAAAGGCCTCATGGTGCGGCATGTTGCGCGGCGCCAGAGCCAGCGTGGTGGAGAAGATCATCGCGGCTGAAGCCAGATCGAAAGCGCGTTCAATGGAGTAGACCGCGAGTTGCATGGCGACCGGCGTCCTGAGGCGGCGAGCGATCAGGTACGGACGTCCCAGGTCGGCGAAGCGGCCGAAGAGGCCGACGATGGTAAAGCCGATAAGCTGGGGTGCAAACATCTGCTTGGTCGTGGTCTTGTGCAAGGGGGAGAGCAAGATCCTCCATCGCCAGGCGCGCAGCCAATAGCCAAAATAAGTGCAGGCGAAGGCCAGAAGGATCAAGGGCAGAGAGACGAAGCGAAGTTGATGGAGCAGAGAGCGCCAGCTAAAACTGACGTGGCTGCGCGCCATCCAGGCGCAGAGAGCCAGCAGAGCCAGCAGAGCAGCGAGCAATGTGCGCGGCGCAAAACGGCGCTTCCCAGACGAGATCGGCCCAGGGACTGGCTTGGCGGTGTTGGCCCGCCTCGAGGGTGATTCCATCAGGGCGCGCCGTTTGAGGCGAGGGTGATGGCCGACGGAGCGGAGGCGACGGGAGCGGCGTCGCTAGACAGCACAACCGCGGTCGCAGCCGGCAGGGCAGCGGGAGAGGTGGTTGTCGCACCTTTCTCAGAGTTATGAAAGCGGCCTTCGCCGGGGCTGGTTTTGGGCGAGGCGGCCTGTGCGCGTTGCCGGGCCAGCTTGCGCCGCATGAACTCTCTCAGGACGCGGTTGACGTAAGCGCGTGTCTCGGGATAAGGCGGGACGGCATGGTAACGGTCCACCGCGGCTGGCCCGGCATTGTAGGCGGCCAAAGCAAGGGCGAGGCCGTGTGCGTCATTACGGGGGTCGTAGCGGTCCAGAAGCTGATCGAGATAGGCTGCGCCGCCGGTGATGTTCTGGTCGGGACGAAAGGCGTTGCGGACGCCGAACTGCTGCGCGGTTCCAGGCATAAGCTGCATCAGGCCCTCGGCTCCGGCGGGCGAGACCGCGTTAACGCGACCATCGCTCTCTGCATGGATGATGCTGGCCAGCAGGGCTGCATCGATGCGATGCTGCCGGGCAGCGGCGGAGAGGAGTTGGGGAATATTGGCTGGAATCTGCCGGGGAGTGGTTGCAGATGCTGCGCTGCGGGGTTGTATTGATCCAGAGGGCGCTGGACCGGGCCTCGGAGGATCGGGCAGGGTTTCAATGCTGGCGATCAGGCGGCTGGAGATATCGATGAAATCGCCGGAGTGGGGAGAGAGAAAAAACAGACGAATGTGGTTGCCGTCGACCGCCTCATACCGGGCGCAGTCATAAGAAAAGCCATTGCGCAGCGTGACGCGCTGGAACGCGCGCGCAGTGGGGCAGAGTTGCGCCCCCAACAGAGCCAGGGAAGCCGCGATCAGGAGGGAGGTACCTAAACGGATACGGCTTGGTCGATGACGATGCACTGAACTTGAGATTATCATTCAGGCTTTAAAGGCAGCAATAGGCTCAAAGCAAAGGCAGAACCCCGTCTGGCAACTGGTTGAGGGATACGGTTCAGGATGGGGTCATCTTGTGTCAGGGAGTGTGTGGATGCGTTGTTCAACTTGTTTGAAAGGCAGGATCTACAGGTCCAGACAGACGATGGTCGACCGATTCTTCTTCAGCCGTTTCGGAATCTTTCCTTGGCGCTGCCATCGCTGCGGGGTAAGGGTGCGGCTGCGGGTTCGAGAGGAGCGCCACAGCCGCCCCCAACAGATCTGGATGGGTTGATCGAGCGGCGGTCGCCAACGGCCTGAGTTGGAGCAGGCCGTTCCACCATTTCGCCTTGGACGCCGCGGCGAAGATCCGAATTCCGCCCTACTTCCACGCAGGGGATCTCGCGAAGGCTGCTTCGATGGCAGTGGCCACGCCGTCCTGATCGTTGGAGGGAAGAATGGCCCACCCGTTCGCGGTGGCCAGGGATCGCAGGTCGTCGGGAGCGTTGGACATTAGGGCCGGTTCGCCGGCCAGACGAAGCATGGCGAGGTCGTTCCAGTTGTCGCCGATCGCCAGGATCTCTGCGCAACCAATGCCGCGAAGGGTGGCCAAATGGCGAAGAGCGGAGGCCTTGGAGCATCCGGCCGGCAGGATGTCCAGAAGCGTCAGATCCGTCTCCGGGTAGGTGGTGCGGTGGAGCGCGGCATCAGCCTGGCTGCGGTCAGCGTGAGAAGCGTTCGGAGGGAGTTCCTGCTCGCCTACCGGGATCACCCGGGGGTGCTGGACCAGACGCTTTTCAGCCCGTTGCATGCGTTCGATGGGACCGCATAGCATCATCTGGATCGGTAGCTCCTTGCCAGGCTGAAGCGCCTCCTCAATGGGATTTGCCTGCAGGATGTACTGCTGGTTGGCTCGCATCCAGCGACCGATGCTCGAGTGGATCTGGTCGATGTTCTGGACGATGAGAGCGCCGCGGGAGTCGTTCCCATCTGGACCCGTGAGGTCAAAGGTGAGAACAAGGCTGTTGCGGTAGTCATTGAGGTAGGCGCAGAGCCATAGCGCGGTGGCGAGCGGCAGGTGAGAGCGGTGAATGAGATCCGAGTTGAGGGTGCGGATCACGGTGCCGTTGGAGCTGATCACCGCCGAACTCGGTTTGAGGCCAAGATCGCGCAGCACCTGCATCGCGAAGCTATGACGGCGACCCGTGGAGATGACGATCTCCGCTCCAAAGTTTTGGGCAAGCTCCAGCGCGGCGCGGTTGCGGGAGCTCACCTGGCCGGAGGAGTTCAGGAGCGTTCCATCGAGATCGAGGGCGATGAGGCGCGGTGGCATCTACGTCTAGGGTAGCCCATAGCCAGCTTGAGAGGCTGCGGATGGAGGAACAGAAGGATCCTTGATCAGCGCCAGAGGCTGAAGTTCATTAGGATGATACCTATGCCTGTCGTCACTCATCTGGAGTGCAGCCGTTGCCGGCATCGGGTCTCCATGGAGGCGCCACCGGCAGCCGTGATGCCACCATCCTTCTGCCCGGTGGACGGCGGGGCGCTGTTGGTCCGCTATGACATGGAGGTGTTGCGGATGAGAGCGCGTCGGGAACAATCCGCGGAGCTGTCCGCGCGCCCGGGAGCGAGCGCCGGGATGTGGCGCTACGCCGAGGTGCTGCCGGAGGTGACGCCGGTCTCTCTCGGAGAGGGGTGGACTCCTTTGCTGCAGAGCTGGCGCCATCCGGGATTGTTGATCAAGGATGAGGGCGCCAATCCAACGGGAACGGCCGAGGCCAGGGGGATGGCCATGGCCATCTCCCTGGTAGCGTATTTTGATGGCGGGATGCAAGGACGCCCGCCTTTGGCGGCCCTGTCAGTGGGGGTGGCGGCCTATGCCGCCGCAGCTCAGAGGAAGGCGCATCTCTTTCTGCCCAGGGATCTATCGCCTGAGAGCGAACTGGAGGCTGTTTTCTATGGCGCCGAGGTGCACCTTGTGGATGGTCCTGCCGAGCAGTGCCGGCGGCGGCTGGAGCACGAGATGAGCCTCCGGCGAGCAGCAAAGGATGCGGGCGAAGAGCTCTGGATTGACCTCTCTGCGCCGCAGCATCCGTTCCGAGTGGAAGGGGACAAAACCTTGGGCTATGAACTGGTCGAGCAGATGGGATGGACGTATCCCGATGCGCTGCTCTGGCCGCTGGGCGATGCAACAAGTTTAGTCGGCGTGTGGAAGGCGTTTGAAGAGATGGAGGTGCTGGGATGGGTGGCCGGGAGACGACCCCGCGTGTATGTGGGAGAGATCGCGGCAGACAGGTTTGCGGCGTCGCCGGATAGCAGCTCACTGGAAATCGTGACGGCATCGGGCGGAAGAGTGGTGAGGCAGGACGAGCGGGCGGCGTTGGCAAAGGTGTTGGATTTTGCCAGGCAGGAAGGCGTCTTTCTTTCGCCGCAGGGTGCAGCGGCCGCGGCTGCCTTTGAGTCGCTTGCCGGCAGTGGCGAAGTGCGGCCGGACGAACGCATCGTGCTGGTCAATCCGTCCGCAGGCTGGAAGGATGGCGATGCGTTACGCGCAGCCATGCCTCTGCGCAGGCTGGGAAGATTCCCTACCTCTCTGCCGGTGGGTGGAATCATTACTCCGATTTAGCGGAGGCAAAGTGCCGCAGCAGAAGGATGGCGTGGGGTTCGCAAACTGCTCCCTAGTCGGGCGCTGACGGCGACGGTTGCGGGTGCCCGGACGCGATTCGAGGGCTGCCGATGAGACTGGGTGATCGAGAGCCTGGGCGGGCGAGGTTCGCGGTGAGCTTGGAGCCCGGGGGTTGTTGAGCGCGGCCCTTGCGCTACTTGTTGAAGCAGCTCCTTCCGCGAGGGCCGTGATCTCCGGCAGCTTTTGCCTCGGCCTCAGTCATATACTTGCCGTTGCTGGTCCGGCCATAGTACCGATCGCCCGGACAGTGGTAGACATGGGTGGAGAGATTCACCCAAACCTTGTCAGGCGCTGCCCCGGGAGCCTGCTTTGCGGCCGGTTGAAATCGGTTGTGCTTTGCGGGTGAAGGGTTAGCCGCGGAAGTAGCTGTTTGAGCCGAGAGGGTGAGAGATCCGGCCAGTATAAGCTCAGAAAACAGGACAGCAGAGGAAAGGGAGCGAAGTTGCATGGATTCTCCTTGGGGGAACTGAATCCTAGTGTAAGTCCTATCGGGACACTGGCGAGAACAGGGGTGATGGAGGTGACGGTCCTCCCGTTCCGGCATCCAAAGATCTGTGATTCACAATAGCGAAGAATGGGGATGTTTGCCGAGTACGCGCCTCTGATCATTTGGTTCCCGAGCATGAGACAGGATGCGGCTGTGGGGGGATGGCAGTAGACTTGTGGTGATGCTGATTGATGGAATTCATATACCTTTGACGGCGCCGTTCACCCGGGACGGCAGGAGCTATCTGCACAAGCTGGAGTACAACGTTCGGCGCTACTCCTTGACTCCGGCCTCGGGGTTGGTGGCCTTGACCTTCGAGACGGAAGGAACTTCGCTGAGCGACGCAGAGACCGCCGAAACGTTGCGAGTGATTGGGGACGTGGCTGATCCGGCTAAGGTGCTGGTGGCCGCGGTAGCCAAGGATAGCGTGCGTAGCGTGCTTTCCGTTGCGGAGTCGGCTGCTCAGGAGGGATTCGATCTGGTGCTGCTGGCAGCCCCGCCACAGTGGGAGAGCCTTAGCGAGCAAGAGGTCATGGTCTATTTCCAGACGATTGCGGACAGATCGCCGCTGCCCATCGCGCTGAGCAGCGGAGCCCGGCGGCAAGGATACCGGCTGAGCGTGGCTAAGATTGCCGAGCTGGCACGGCACGGCAATGTGCTCGGCATCTACGACCACGGGCTGACGGTGGAGAGGCTGCGCGCTATCTCCGAGGCCAGCGGTAGGGTGCGAAGAGAGGTGCTGGTGACGAGCGTCTTTGCCCCTGTGACCCGACGAATGGTGCAGAGAGGTGAGACGGAAGAGGCCGGATTTGTGGCTGCTGCTTCGATCGGGAGCGCAGGCGCGGGGATAAGCGCACCGAAGCATGGGATTAAGACGCGCACCAAGCCGGTTGGTTTTCAGGTGATGGCCATGGGCAGCTCGACTGGATTTGCGGAGTTGCTTAGGTCGGGCGTGGCTGGCGCGATGCTGTCGCTTGCAGCCTGCTCCCCGCAAGCCTGCTATGAGGCCTATGCGGCGTTCAAGGATGGAGATCCAGCGCTTGCGGAGGAAAAGGTACAGCGCCTGGCGGAGGCGGACGCCATGGTCGAGCACTTGGGAATCGGCGGCATAAAGTATGGGTGCGATTGTAACGGCTACTACGGCGGGGAGCCTCGTCTGCCGCGTCTTGCGCTGAACGCGGAAGGGCGAGCGGAAGTTGAGCGGGTGCTGGCTGGGATCCGAAATTAAAACTGCCGCAGGAGCGGAAACGAGCGGCGAGCGCTGCCGAACGGCGGACGTGGTCTGGTAGAGAAGATCTACGGCGGAATCTGCGCAGGCGCCAGGCGTTCCACTGGGTGCAAAGGAGAGCAGCCCCGCCGAGCGCCTGGCAGGCACAGCTTGGAGCAGCGTAGGAGCCGGATGGCTGGTCGGGAGCGATTCCGAGAGTCGATGTTCAGATCTCCAAAGATGCCGGAGGAGATTCCAGCCTTGTGGCGAGGTTTTCACGAAAGAATCGTGTACCTACACGTTCGATCGACTCACTGAATTGACCTCTTTCGCTCTGAGAAGGCAGAGATCTCGCTCTGCGCTGCAGAGATCTCGTCGAAGCCGATCTTGGAGGCCTCAAGGCGCCAGAGCCGATCAGGACGCATGGTCGGTTATTCAAGCCCCTTTTCTGATCCGGACGAGGGTTCCTTCATCCAGGGATTGAGCCAGGATCCTCGACATATCGGGAGAAGATGGACAGATTTCCCCGCATCACGACATGGGGAGCTAGCTTGGTGATGCGGGCAGGCCGGATGTGCTCCCACAGGTAGCGCAGGAGGGATTGAATCGCAATTCTCCCCTGGGTGAAGGGTCGTTGGTAAAGTGCAGCCATGACGTAGCCGTTCTCCATCTCCGAGATCAGCTCCGGGGATAGATCAGTCACCACGATGCGAACGGAGTCCAGCCGCCCGGCTTCTCGGATCGCTCGCAGCACCGGCAGGCTGTTCGCCGTACTGATGTATAGCCCTTGCATGGTTGCGTGTTCGGCCAGCATCTTCCGGGCCATGGAGTAGGCTTGGGCCGGGTCATCGTGGCTTTCCACAACCGGCAAAAGGCGCAGATGCGGCGCCAGCAGCGCAAGGCTTGCGGCGTATCCTCGCAACTTCTCGGAATGATCGAATACCCGCAGGTCACCGGTAAAGATGCCTACCGTAGCTGACGGCGGCAACGCGTAGCTGAGCAACTCCGCCGCCAGCGAGCCGCTGACATAACCGTCAATGGCAATGGAAGCAAGCCGCTCGCTGCGTACGGCATCGGTCGCGACGCAAACCACGGCGGTGCCCTCTCGCTGTAGTTGGTTGATGACCGGCGTGGCTGCGGCGGCATCGCTCGGCGCGCACACCACGCCGTCGAGATGTTTTCCGACGAGGGACTTCAGAAGAGCAACATTGCCGGCTCCGAACCGGTTGTAGTCCTCGAAGTGCATCTCCAGACCCGCATCGGGCCAGACGGAGGCCCCGGCACGGATCCCTTCCCGCAGCGGCTGGAAAAAGGTTGCGATCTCCGTCGGGAGCAGCACAGCGATGCGGAAGGTGCGATTCAACTTGAGAAAGCGGGCCGCTACGTTCGGCCGATAACCAAGCTTTGCGGCCATTTTCAGAACTCGATCGCGGGTCAGGGGATTCACTCCAGGCCGGTCATGGAGGGCGCGATCGACGGTGCCGATGGAGATGCTCAGGCTGGCGGCGATGTCTTTGATGCCAACGTGCTGTACCGGTTTGGAACTACGCAATGCCTTCGCGCTTTTCATGGACTCGGAGAGGAGCAGGCCGGTTTGCCGGCGGCTAGGGATCAGGAGAGGGTTGTGGATTTGGCAAGTGAAGGAGCAAGATCCATGATAAAGGATGGTTTTGTTCCGCTTCGCTTTGGCCTTTCGATTGCCGAGCCGGAATCAGGGCTGGGGCTTGATCCACTGCGGACCTCCTCTGATATAAATAATACGTGAACGTACACGGAGCTAACCTTGCGAGCCTGCTAGGCCAGAACGTGAAGTTTTGGGGGAATCATCGTCCGGAGGGAGTGGCATGAAAGACGTGGCTGAACCGGTGAGAGCGTGGGAAGAGACGATTTCGCTGCCGACCTATGCAGCCGGTCCTGCAGATCCGAATCCCATGTTCCTGGAAAGGAGGGTCTATCAGGGTAGCAGCGGCAAGGTATACCCCAATGCCTTCACGGACCGCATCTCCAAGGAGAGATCGGAACGGAGCTATAGGGCGATCTATCTTGAAAATGAATATGTGCACCTCATGATTCTTCCGGAGATCGGCGGCCGTATTCATGTAGGGCAGGACAAGACAAATGGCTACGACTTCTTCTATCGCCAGAACGTGATCAAACCGGCGCTGGTCGGGTTGCTGGGACCCTGGATCTCGGGCGGCGTCGAGTTCAACTGGCCGCAACATCACCGTCCCTCCACCTTTATGCCCGTGCATGCTGCCGTCGAGCGCTCCGAGGATGGCAGCGTAACCGCATGGCTCAGTGAGCACGATCCCATGCTGCGCATGAAAGGTATGGTAGGAATCTGTCTGCATCCGAACCGCTCGCTGGTGGAGGCGAAGGTGCGGCTCTATAACCGGACTCCGTTCTCCCAGACGTTTTTGTGGTGGGCCAACGTCGCGGTACGGGTACACGACCGGTACCAGGCGTTTTTCCCTCCCGACGTTCACTTTGTCGCCGATCATGCCAAACGTGCGGTCTCGTCCTTTCCCATGGCCAGGAGCTTCTATTACGGGGCGGATTATACGGAGGGGGCCGATCTCCGTTGGTACAAAAACATCCCCGTACCAACTTCTTATATGGTCACAGCATCTGACTTCGACTTCTTCGGTGGCTACGATTACGAGAAAGAGGCAGGGTTTGTCCATGTTGCCGACCGTCACATCGCTCCCGGGAAAAAGCTGTGGACCTGGGGAAGTGGCGAGTTCGGCCATGCCTGGGATCGAAACCTCACGGACGAAGACGGTCCATATGTGGAGTTGATGGCGGGCGTCTATACGGATAACCAGCCGGATTTTTCATGGCTTGCTCCCTATGAGACCAAGACCTTCAGCCAATTCTGGTATCCGATTCAAAAGATCGGCCCTGTGGCTTGCGCCAACCTTCATGCGGCTCTAAGCGTGGAGAAGTTGGGAGCAAACACCCGTTTGGGAGTCTGCACTCCCGAACGCGTGGCTGGATGCAGGGTGATGGCTCGCAATGGCGAGAGAATCGTTTTTAGCGCGGACATCGAGATCGACCCTGGCACGCCATGGATCGGCGAGTTCCAAACGGAACGGAAGTTGAGCGAGCTTTGTTTTGAACTGCGGGACGCACACGGAAATCTGTTCCTGGAGTATGCACCTGAAGAGACAACCTCAGTCGAACTGCCAGAGACGGCCACGGAGCCACCATCGCCGCAAGAGATCTCTTCGGTGGACGAGCTGTATCTTACCGGACTTCATCTGGAACAATACCGCCATGCGACACGCTCTCCCGAAGCTTATTGGGAAGAGGCGTTGCGGCGCGATCCGGGGGATGCGCGGGTAAACCATGCGCTGGGCCTGATGGCGCTGCGCAGAGGAGAGTTCCGTCGCGCGGAGGAACTTTTCCGCAAGAGCATTGCGCGCCTTACCTGCCTGAATCCGAATCCTAGGGATGGAGAGCCTTTTTTCAATCTTGGGCTTGCGTTAGCCTGGCAGCGGCGCCCTGCGGAAGCCTATGACGCATTCTACAAAGCAACCTGGAATGAGGCCTGGCACAACGCCGGATACTACGAACTGGCCAAGCTGGCCGCGATGCGAGGCGACTTCGAGCTGGCTCTTGCTCATCTGGAAGAGTCTCTGCGAGGCGACCAAGAGAACCTCAAGGCTTGTGATCTGCGATCCGCGGTCTTGCGTCATCTGGGCCGGTATGAGGAAGCTCGTTACCAACTGCAATCAACGCTCGGCAAAGATCGGTTGGATGTTTTTGCCCACGCTGAAACGATGTTTCTCGAAATACCTTCCTGGTCCGGCTGGCGCGATCTGGCGGCCATGCTCCAAGGCGACATCCAGACAGCACTCGATATTACATACGATTATGCGGGCGCCGGCCTCTATCAGGAAGCTTCGCAGTGGTTGGCGAAGGTGGTTGTGGAGACAGGCACGACGTATCCCATGGCCCTCTACACCTTGGCATGGCTGGCGGAGCGCAGAGGCGAGCCGCAGGAGGCGGATATCTATTGGCGAAGAGCATCGCTGGCTTCGCCGCTTTACTGCTTTCCATCGCGTCTGGAGGAGATGGTGGTTCTCGAACGCGCGATCGAACGGGATTCACAGGATGCGAAGGCGAGCTACTATCTGGGAAATCTTTATTACGACCGCAAACGTTACACCGAAGCTGTTGCGTGCTGGCGAGCTTCGGTCGCGGCCGATCCGGATTTTTCGATCCCCTGGCGCAACCTGGGAATTGCGGAGTACAACATTCGAAAGGGTCCGGAGGCAGCGCAGACCGCTTACCGCAAAGCCATCGCCTGCAACCGTTCGGATCCGCGCCTGCTTTATGAGTTTGATCAGTTGCGAAAGCGCCTGCAACACGCTCCGGAGGAACGCCTCGCAGCTTTCGAGGCGGATCTCCCGTTGGTCGCAGAGCGAGACGATCTCAGCGTCGAGTACGTGGCTCTGCTCAATCTCACGGGTAGGCACGAGGAAGCCCTGCAGCTTCTGATGAGCCGGCAATTCAGTCCTTGGGAAGGCGGCGAGGGGCTGGTCTCCGGACAGTGGGTGCAGACCAATCTCGCTTTAGGATGCAGAGCGATCGAGGCTGGAGAGTTTTCAGCCGCGCTGGATGCGTTCAAGAGGGCCAGAATCTATCCGGAGAACCTCGGTGAGGGCAAACACCTGCTGACCCTGGAGCGCCATCTTGACTACTGGCAGGGGCAGGTCCTCGAAGCAGGTGGAGAGATGGACCGGGCCCGTGAGTTTTACCTTGCAGGGGCCAAGCCGCTTACGACTCCATCCGTACACAGCTATTATCGTGCGCTCGCCCTCCGCAGACTCGGCCAAAGCGAAGAGGCCGCCGCGGAGTTGGATCGCCTGCGCAGTTACGCGCTGACACTGCGAAAGCAGAAACCTGTTGTGGACTACTTTGCAACGTCACTACCGAATCTGCTGCTCTTTGACGACGACCTAGCCAAGAGGAATCTGGAGGAGAGCCTGATGTTGGAAGCATTTGCCGTGTTGGGGATGGGAGATTCGGATCACGCGCGCAGTCTCTTTCAGCAGGTAATTGGATTGGATGCAAGCAACTTTGACGCGCGCCAGCAGATTCTTCACTGGAGCCTTCCCAACCGGCTTGGGGAGATGATGCATGCCTAGTGTCTCCATTCATGGAGCGCCTGCCGGTGGGCGGCGACAAGGTTCCTCACAGACCTTGCAGGAGGCGGCCTACTGTTGGCTGGTTTCTGGCGTAGCGGCGATCGCTGGGCTGCTCTTCGGTTTTGACATCGCCGTGATCAACGGCGCAATCATCTTTCTGCGGGCGCAATTTCACCTGAATGACTTTCAGACCGAGATGGCGGTGAGCTTCTTGCTGATGGGATGCATTGCCGGCGCGGCAATAGCAGGCTGGCTGGCAGACCGATACGGACGCCGGCGCGTTCTCTCCATCTCCGCCTTGCTGTTTGGAGTTTCGTCGCTGGCCGCCGCCCTGCCACGAACCTTCGCGGAATTTGGCGCGGCGCGGATGATTGGAGGAGTTGCGATCGGCATCGCGTCCACGGTGGCGCCTCTCTATATTGCAGAGGTAGCTCCGGCGCATATTCGCGGGCGTCTGGTTTCGCTAAATCAGATAGCCATCGTAACCGGGATTCTGCTTGCCTACTTCACCAATTGGATTCTGTCCTTCTCTGGAGCTGCGAGTTGGCGGTGGATGTTCGCAGTAGCCGTGGCGCCGGCTCTGGCGCTATTCGCCGGCCTCTTCCTGGCGCCGGAGAGTCCGCGCTGGCTGATGGAAAAAGGGAGAGAGGGGGATGCGCGCGCCGTGCTCGAGCGTACGGAAGGCGTGGAAGAGGGGCAGGCGCAGGTGGAGCGGATCCGCGAAACGCTGCACCATCAAGCTGGAACCCTGGCGGAGTTGTTCACCCCGGCCCTGCGGCGTCCTTTGTATCTCATCATGGCCCTTGCGGTTCTGCAACAGATCACCGGAATCAACACCGTTCTGTTTTATGGCTCACTTCTCTGGGAGCGCGAGTTCCGCAGCCATGGCCACTCCTCCGCGATTGGGATGAACACCATGATTGGCCTGGTGAACTTTGCGGTTACTCTGCTCGCGCTCTGGTTGATTGAGCGCTCTGGTCGCCGCGCGTTGCTCATGTTTTCCAGTGGCAGCATGGCGATCTGCCAGCTCCTGGTGGGCCTCGTTTTCAGGATGCGAACGCCGCCGGCGTTCTTCATGCTGGGCTCCATCCTGCTCTGCGTGGCCGCATTCGCCGTGGGACTTGGCCCGGTCACCTGGACGCTGATGGCGGAGCTTCTACCCACGAATGTTCGTGGAAAGGCCATGTCTATAGCGAACATGGCGCTCTGGATCGCCAGTTGCGTCTTGACATTCACCTTTCTTTCCCTGGTACAGGCTATAACCGCTACCGGAGCATTCTGCCTGTACGGCTTTCTCTGCGGACTGACGTTTGTGCTGGTCTGGAAGCTTGTTCCTGAAACAAAAGGAAGAACGCTCGAAGAGATTGAGGAGTTCTGGCGCAAAGCGCAAGGGTAAGTTCCTGGAGGGTCGCATTATGAAGAGAACGGTCCGCATAGGGCTCAGCCTGGTGCTGCTGGGATGCAGCCTGGCAGGCGCGCAGGATAAAGATGCCTCTGTGGTTTTGGATGGACGCGCCAAAGGCCAAGTGTTTTATGGTATCGGCGCAGTGAGCGCCGGGGCCTCCTCACGGCTGCTCATCGATTATCCGGAACCAGAACGAAGCCAGATTCTGGATTATCTTTTCAAGCCGGATTATGGAGCTGCGCTCCAGCATTTGAAGGTCGAGATAGGCGCGGATGCAAACTCAACCGATGGGTCGGAACCCAGCTATGCCCGCTCTCCGACAGATAGAAACTTTCACAGAGGGTATGAGTGGTGGCTGATGCAGGAGGCGCGTAAGCGCAATCCTCATATTGTGTTGGACTCGCTCGCCTGGGGCGCTCCGGGATGGGTGGGAACGTTCTACTCCCAAAAGACTGCCGAGTACATGGCTGGATTTCTGCAAGGCGCTCATTCAACGTATGGCCTGGATATCGCCTACACGGGCGTCAGAAATGAAACTCCCTTTGATGGCGGCTATGTGAAGGCGTTGCGCAAGGCTCTGGACCGGGAGCAGGTTACCACGAAGATTGTCTGTTGCGATGAAACAACCAGTGAGGGCCAATGGAAGATCTTGAGCGCCATGAAAGAGGATCCGGCGCTCGACGCCTCCGTCGCCGTGGTTACCGTGCACTACCCGCGCATCCAGGGCAAGGTTACCACTCCCCCGGCTGCGCGCTTGATCCGACAGCCGATTTGGTCCAGTGAAGATCAGCCCGCGTCCAGCGCGTCGAAGATCCACTCTCGCGACTGGGAGATCGGAGGTAGGGAACTCGCCCAACTGTACAACGACAACTATCTGAAGGGCGGCTTTGCCGCAACGGAGATCTGGAGTCCCGTCACATCCTACTATGACATTCTCGCCGCTCCCAACTCTGGCCTGATGTATGCCAATACGCCATGGTCGGGAAGTTACAGGGTGCAGGGAGCGATCTGGGCGACTGCTCATACGACTCAGTTTGCGCAACCTGGGTGGCTCTATCTTCGCTCTTCCTGCGGTTACCTGCCGGAAGCGGGAGACTATGTGACGCTGATGTCTCCAAAGACGAAAGATTGGAGCGTCGTCTTGCAGACGATCGACGCAAAGAACCGGCAGACGGTCCATTTTCAGATTCAAGGCGGGCTTATGATGGGCCCCGTACACATTTGGGAGACCAACAGCGTGCGAACCTTCGAACACATTGCGGATGTGACGCCTCGGAATGGCAGGTTTGCTTACACTTTTGACCCTGACTCGCTCTACTCGCTGACAACCACTACGGGGCAGCACCGCGGCGAGGCGGCTCCGCCCCAAGCGGCGAATTTTCCATTTCCGTGGCACACCGACTTCGACCGTGTACCCCTGCACAGCACTGTGCCGTACTTGTCGGACCAGGATGGGGCCTTTGAAGTTTTGCCATGTGTGCAGGGCAGAGGCGAATGTCTGGAGCAGGTTATCACCGAAAAACCGATTCCCTGGGGCGGAAGACCCGACCCCTGGACCCTGGCGGGAGATGAGCGATGGACCAATTATCGCCTGAGCTCCAAGGTGCGCTTCCTTGGGCAAGGAGAGATTCGGTTGCTCGGTCGCATCGACTCCGCCAATGTCTTTGCTGATGAAAAGGCCAAGTATCCGAGCGGCTATGTCTTCAAGATCGATGCCTCCGGACACTGGGCACTGCTTCGCACTGCATACAAACAAGCAACGCTCTCTTTGGCCCAGGGCATTTTGTCTATCGACACTCAGAGGTGGCATGCGGTGGCACTCGCATTCCAGGGCAATCGAATTTCGGTGTACTTCGATGGGAAAAGTTTGGCGTCGGTGACTGACAGCGCACACACGCATGGAATGGTAGGGATCGGAACGGGATGGAATCGCGCCCAATTCGAGCACCTGTCGGTGCGGTAAGGGTCTTTCAGGGTGCAATGAGCCAGGCCGCTAACGCTGCCGCTGCCTGCCCGATTACGGCTACCCAGGCGATAAACCATGTTCCGAGCAGAGGGGCAGCCAAGGGATAGGCCCACGCGAGAAAGGCGATCGGAGAGGCGATCATATGGGCTCTGCGAACGGGTCCGGCGGGCGCCCGCTGCACAAAGTAAAAGATAGTGGCTAGCAGAAACAGGACGATCATGCCCACCGCGATCCAGGGAGAGAATGCCGCGGGGGGCTTGGCAGCGGCCAGGCTGTTAATCGTGAGGGTGTACATCGCCACCAGCTCGGCGGGTATGTACTTGGCTAGCCTTGTTCCAAACCCATCTCCAGTCCCGTTGAGCAAACCGGGGTTTTGGGGAATGACGTAACGGCTCATCGCTGCGCTCCTTAGAGAAGCTTAGAGAAGATAGTTGCTCATGAACCTGTTTGCAGCACAAATGATCTGTTTCTGCTACGACGAAAAAACTGAGTGAAATTCGCAGCTTGCTAAATTCCGCCTTATCGCCGGGAGCGGAAGCCTTTGACGACGATGTCATTGGCGTGGCCGCCGGAGGGCAGCATGGTAAAGAGCGTGGGTCCGTTCTTCCCTTGCAGGCGAATCACGGCAACATCAGAGGAGCCGGCGTCGGCGATCAGCAGCAGTTGCTGATTGCTGGAGAAGGTCAGAGTGTCCGGATGCTCTCCGGTGCGGACGCTGGCCTCGACGCGGCCGTCATCAATGTTGTACATCGCTGCTGAGTCCGCGCCGAAGTTCGTGACCCAGAGGCTGGAGTTATCGCCACCGATAATAGCTCCGGAGGGCTTCGATCCGATGGGGTAGGTTCCCAGGACCTCGTTGGTCCAGGTGGAGATCTCCGAGATGGTGTCAGAGCCGAAGTTGGCGGTGAAGACCTCATTGCCGTTCGGCATGGCTGCGATTCTGGTAGGCGTGTCGCCGACATCGAGGAAGCAAAGCAGATGGTCGCTCTGGAGGGACGCATCCTGCTTGCCGCGCCAGGATCGAGGAGACGCGGAGAGCCATACGACCATCACCTGATGGCTTGCCGAGCAGGCGACGAAGGCCTTGGCGCCGGAGTCGGGCTCCGCGCTGGAGTCGGCGACCACCGCTACGTCCGTAGCCCCCAGGCAGCCGGAAAAGGAGTCGCGCAGTTTTAGAGGCTGCTGCGCGGAGTTGGTGATGCTGTAGACAGAGAGGCTGCCGGAGATGCGATTGCTCACCACCAGGGTATGGTTGTCAGGGGCTACCTTGGCGACGCCCGGCCCCTCGCCGGTGGATGCATAGCCGATCTGACGGTGTTTCTCCAAGTCCAGCGCGCTTACGGTGTTGGATCCCGAGTTGGGTACGTAGCCTCGTTTGCCGTCGGGCGATACAGCCAGAAAGTAAGGTGTCCGTTGCACCCCGATGGTGGAGACCACGCGGTTGGTGGTGGCGTCGATGACCGAGACAGAGTCGCTTCCGCTGTTCACCGCATAGATTTCGTTGCGCACGGGGTTGACGGTGAGACCGGTGGGTTGACGTCCTACCTGGATCATCCGATCCCGGCGAAGATAGACCAGATCCAGTACCGTCACGGTATTGCCGGCGCCGTTGGAGACATAAGCGAACTCATGATAGCTGGCTGGATAGTTAGGAAACGGAGATCGGGAACAACTGGCGAGGCCTAGGGGCAGAAGCAACACAACGCTGGGCGCGCAACGCCTACGGAATGGGGCGCTTCTTTGGGCGCGCCGCAGGCTTGACTCCTGTCGTCCCTGGCTCACTTCATTCTTTTCCTGGCTCATCGCTTGCTCTTGCGCCATTGCACTGCCAGCCAACTGACGTACCCGCACTGAAACAGCCAAACGGCGCAGTAAGCGTACACCAGATGCCGCTGTGAGAGCGTGTGGAAGGGAATCATCGTGCCTCCTCCAGGCTGTGGGAGAGCACCACACCGGCTTCTTCAGCATTCAGAATGCCGAGGGCTTCAGCGTTTGCAGCCTGCTGGCGGCGGCGCTCAATGGCGTAGCGCAGACCCACAAGAAAGGCTCCCCACATCGCCCAGGCGATCATGTTCCAGAGCACAGCGGGCACCATGCTGGGGTCGATGCCGGAGTTTGCCCCGCCACCGAAGACGGCGGCCGGATGCTGGGTGCGCCACCAGCGAATTGACATGAAGCAGATGGGGACGTCAATGGCTGCGAAGATGGCCAGCACGGCTGCGATCATCGCCGTCTGCCCCGTGGAGGAGAAGCTGCGCACCAAAAGATAGCAGACGTAGAGCAGCCACAGCAGAAGGTAAGTGGTCATGCGGGCATCCCAGGCCCACCAGATGCCCCAGGCCGCGCGCCCCCAGAGCATGCCGGTCGCCAGCCCGATGGTGGCATAGAGCACGGTGACCTCCGCCGAGGCCAGGGCAAAGGCGTCCGCCGCGGCGGCGCGTTCCACATTACGCTTGCGCCAGAAGAGGTACAGAAAGGATGCAGCCAAGTTCAGATAGGGAAAGACGAAGCTGAGAATGGCATGGGGAAGGTGGTAAAAAAAGACGCGGTAGAGGTTGCCCATAGTCGCCTCTCGCGGCGCAGCCATGGCCTGGTAAAAACCGTAAACCAGCACGATCAGGGTGAGCGCCAGCCAGCCTTGGGCCCACCAGGGCATCTTTCGGTTCGATCTATGAATTTTGGTCACCATCTGTGATTTTATCTCTTCGTTGAACCGGTTTGGAGCGTTCAGGCTTGCCATGGAGCAGCGCTCTCCTGCCACGAAATCCGTGCCGCGCAACGGCTGAGGGATCTTTCGCACTCCGCAGAGGCTCAGAACCGCGCTCGGCGCCCACCAGAGCCGTTGGTCAGGGCTTTGGGCGCAACATACGCCCCGGCCGGCAGATTCAATCTGCGCTCAGGACAGTTTGGAACAACAGGACGCAAGCGGTTGTGAAGACAATCACATAGGCCAAGAGAACCTTGATCCATAATGTGGGCTCAAACTGGCCGGTGAGGACCGCCGTGGTGGCCTGGATCATGGCCAGAAGCGCCGGCATCGAGATGGGCAGCAGGACCAGCGGGAGCAGTGTCTCACGGTTGCGTGTGCGCAGGCTGAGCGCGGCAAAGAACGTGCCGTTGACCACCAGCGCCCAGGTTCCGAGCGGAAGGATCAGCAGCAGCTTCCATGTCTGGCCCAGCGGTTGCAAGTTGTAAAAGACTGTGAAGATGGGCGCCAGAACGACCTCTACGGCGCTGACAAAGAGAAAGTTGGCCAGGGCCTTGCCGATGAACAGAGCCGAGGCTGGCGCTTCCGATAGCCGGTGCGCGTCCAGAACGCTGTTATTGGTCTCCCGGGCCCAGGACTGATTCAGCGCCGTCATGGCGGCAAACAGCAGGGCGACCCACAGCAGTCCGCCGCTGATCTGGCGGGTCATATCGGGAAACGACGCCGGGTCAAAGGCCATGGCGAGCACCACCACCACCAGCAGAGCGAAGAAGAGCATGCCGTTGATGGAGTCTTTGGTGCGCCACTCCAGGCGCAGATCCTTGCACAGGTGGGTGAGGACGTGCTGGGCGTAGTTCATGCTTGTCCTTGTGGGAGCCTGGAAGCGCCGGCGCCTTGATCGGCTTTGGTGAGGTCGGCCAGAGCAGCCGAGGTGGCGCGCAGATAGTCCTGTGGCGCCAGAAGCAACTGCAGGCCGCGCTGCCCGGCTGAGACGGAGATCACATCGAACAGCTCGATGGTCTCATCGGCGAAGGTGGGAAATGGCTTTTTGGCCGCCAGCACTGTTACGCCGCCGCGAATATATCCGGTGAGCGGCTCGACATCCTTCAGCGCGGCCAACTCCACCTTGCGCGTGCCGGCAGCGGCTGCCAGCTTCTTCAAATCCAATTCGGAGTTGCCCGGCGTTACGGCAAACAGATGTTCGCCGTCGTGGGTGCGGGTGAGAAGCGTCTTGAAGACCTGTTCGGCGGGAAGGCCCACCTTGTGCGCCACCGTGATCGCCGAAAGGTCGTTCGGATCCACCTCATAGGCGCGCAACTCGTAGCGGATGCCAAGAGTGTCCAGGTATCGCGCCGCGTTCGTCTTATTGGGAGAGGCTGCTTTGGCAGGAAGTTTCATCGAGCGGCCTCCCTTTGCGCCGGCGCACTGGCGGCTGCTCCCGCCGGCGGAGTCTCCTGCAGAGAAACCAGGCGACCGGCGCTCAGCGTCAGGGTGCTCTGCGCCAGTGGCCGCGCCAGCTCCGCCTGATGGGTGGTCAACAGCAGCGTGCGCGCCAGGCCGCTCGGCGCGGGCTGGGCGAGGTAGGCCAGCAGACGAGTGATCATGCTGTGCGCGGAGCCGACATCGAGATTGGAGAAGGGTTCGTCCAGCAGCAGCAGATCCGGCTCGGAGAGGAGCACACGCGCCAGAGAGGCGCGTTGCCGCATGCCTTGAGAGTATTCGCCTACCCGGCGCGGGTTGGCAGGGTCCAAGCCCACTTCGGTAAGCGCCTGAGCAGCGTGGTCGCGCAGCCGAGTCCTCCGTGACCCTTTGGAATGGCTGGATCCCATGGACGCCGGACTGCTGCGCAGTCCGGCAAAGTAGGTGAGGTTCTCCAGCCCTGTGAGCTCGTCATAAAGCATGGTGGCGTGGCTCATATAGGCCACGCTGCCACGCAGGTCTCGCGGAGATTCGCCGAAGATCTTGATCTCGCCATAGGTGGGCGACTGCAGCCCGGCGATCACCTTGAGCAAGGTTGACTTTCCTGCGCCATTTTCCCCCAGCATTACCACGCTGGATCCTGGGGCAAGCCAAAGCGAGATCTCGCGCAGGGCCACGAAGCTGCCGTAGAGCCGAGAGACGCGTTGCAACTCCACTGCCGCAGGCACCTCCGTAGAAGAAGGCGTCCTTGGCCGGGACGACGCCTCTGGTCTTGCAGGCGCCGCTTCATCCCGCTTAGCGGTAGGCGCAGCCGATTGATCCTTCCCGAGTGCCATATCTGCAGCTCAGTATAGAGCTTCTTCTGGGGTTGCCCCCTCGGGTGAGAGAAACAGATAAGACTTTATTCGCCGTTCGCTGCAAATTTCTCGACGGCAAGACCACTGTACAGCATTCTGACGATGGCCGGCGAAACAGAGGCGGGCTCCGGTGGAGACCGACCCGTCAAGGGATAACCGGCTGAGTCTCATCGACGCCGATGAGGGCCGGGAGTGTGCGTAGATGCCGCTCCCGGCTTTTTCTTCG
>DAHWOF010000068.1 GCA_027335345.1 Granulicella sp.
GACTTTCCCCCTCAACTTGGAAATCCCGCAAACTGCGCGGGATTCCCACTTTCCAACAACTTCGGCGGCGGCGGGCATATAAATGAAAACCGGACATTTCACGTGCTAAGAAAAACCGGACATTTCACTTGCTAAGAACAGGCTTTTTTTGTGCCTTGACAAGCCTCCAAGCTGCGGCGTAAAGTTACGTCCCGTGTAGGAAACGTTTCCTAAGAACTAAATCGGTTTACTGAGGAAGCGGTAGGCCGTTGATTGGAGAAGAAGCTAGACCAAGGGCCTGCTTGTGTTTAGGCGCCTGATTCCAACCCGTTACTCACTTCGGAGGTTAGCATGCAGCGTAAAGAGGCAAAATCCGTGCAGCGTCGCATAGAGCCGGGCGAGCCATTTTCATCCTCATACCAAGCCACTGGAGGCAAGGTCCTTTGGCTCATCCTGGCGGTTCTGGTCATGGTCCTGGCTCCGTCTGCCAAGGCACAGTCAAACTCCGCAATTAACGGCACGATCACGGATTCTACGGGAGCCGTGATCCCGCACGCTACAATCACCCTCACCAACCCTGCCACGCACAAAACGGCAACGGTGGTATCCAACTCTGTAGGAGCGTACAGCTTCCCCAGCGTCGACATTGGAAGCTATACGCTTTCCGTTGCAGCGAAAGGCTTTGAGACGTACACCAAGACGGGCATTATCGTCCATGTCGCTCAAGCCCTGGAGGAAAACGCTACCCTCGCGGCGGGCAGTCAAACCCAAACGGTCACCGTCAAAGCCGATGCCCTAAGGGTCCAGACCGAGACCAATGCAGTCACTACGCTTCTGAGTGGTCAGCAGGTCGAAGACCTTGCCACCAACGGCAATAACTTTACCGCCATTGCGGCTCTAGGCTTGGGCGTGTCCAACAACTTGCCGCAATTTTCCGGGATCATGGCCTTGACCTCGGCCTCCGGAATCAGCTTCGATGGCACCCGAGAGGATCACAACGTCTATCTGTTGGATGGAGGCGAACTCAACGACCGTGGCTGCGGCGGATGCTTCATGGACCTTCCCTCCCAGGAGGCGATTGCCGAGTTCAAGACGCTGGACAGCAACTACAGCCCGGAGTACGGCATCGGCTCCGGTGGAACGATCGTCATGAACCTCAAGTCCGGCACCAGCACCTACCATGGCGAGATCTACGAGTTCAACCGGAATACTGACTATAACGCTAACGACTACTTCACCAAGCAAGCTCATCTGCCCCGGCCGGAGTTCATGTTGAACATCCCCGGCGGAAACATAAGTGGCCCAATCTTTATACCGCACGTCTACAACACCAAACGCAACCGGACGTTCTTTTTCTGGAACGAAGAGTGGAGAAGACTCATCCAGGGAAGCGCTCCCACGACGATCGATACCATTGAATCCTCGAACTTTCCCACGGCAGGTCAAGCGCTCGATTACACGTTGCCTCCTGGCGACACGACGGCCCCGGTTGTTCCCAGCCTTCCCAACAATGCGACGGTTACCGGTCTGGAGCTGAGCGACGGTCTGAAGCCTGGGACACCTTTTCCAACCAACGGAAACGGGCAATACATCATTCCCGCCAATCTGATGGACCCGAACGCGGTTACGGAAGTGAACGACGGAACGTTTCCAAAGCCCAATCTTTCCAATGGATACCAGTACACCACTTCAATTCCTTCGGTGACCAACCTCCGCGAAGATGTAGTCCGAATCGACCATACGATCAATAGCAAGATGCAGCTGATGGGCGACTATCTGCACGATGCGGCGACCCTAACGAGTTTCCCTTCCCTATGGACTGACAGCTCCTATCCAAATATAGGCTCTGTGATGCAGAACCCGTCCTATACCGCCGCGATCCGTCTGACGCAGACTTACTCCTCCAACCTGCTGAACGAGACTGCGTTCACCTACAGCGGAAACAAGATCCACCTGGCTCCGCTCGCAGAAGCGGGCTATAACTACAAGATTCCCAGCAACTGGACAGCCACCACCTTTTTCCCGATCTCCGACAATGCGAGCGATGGTATGCCTGCCATTCTCTTGCAAGGTACGCCGCTCAATACGACCTGGGACGAGAATTACTGGCCATGGCATAACGGGTATGAGGGCTTTGAGTACAGTGACAACCTCTCCTGGATCAAGGGGAAGAATGACTTTACCTTTGGAGCCAGTTGGCTGCACGACTATAAAAATCAGCAACTTCAATTTGATACTCAAGGCCAGGCGGCTTTCAACTCGAGCGATTTTTCCGGCGACTCGTACATCAACTTTTTGCTCGGCGAAGCTACAAGCTTTACCCAACTGGAGACTTTGACGGATAAGCACTGGGTCAACAACAACTACGCCGGCTGGGGAAACGACGATTGGCACATTACGCAGCGTCTGACCCTCAACCTCGGGCTCCGTTACGACGGATTGCCGCACACATTTGAGCGGTACAACCAGTTTGCCAACTTCATCCCGTCGGACTACAACTCGTCGCTCGGCAACCCCCTTACACCGGCGGGAACGATTAATCCATCTGCGCTAACAACGTTCAGTTGCAACACTCTACGTTGTAACACCAATGGTGCGCAGTTCTATCTGAATGGTATGGAAGTTGTGGGGCAGAATGGCATTCCACGCCCAGGCGTCCAGCAGCCGTTCGACACCTGGGAGCCGCGCGTGGGCTTCGCCTGGGACGTCTTCGGAGACGGCAAGACCTCTCTGCGCGGCGGGTTCGGTATGTTCTACGAGCGCATTCAGGGCAACGAGGTGTATGACGCGGCACTGGATACACCTTTCGCCGACGAACCCGCTGGCGACGATGTGGAGTTTTCCAATCCGCATACGAGCGTCTTGACGGGGCAGACAACCGCCCAGTTCTATCCTGTCAATCTGACCACGATGCAATATCAGTACAAGAACCCGGGCACAGCGGAGTACAGTCTTGGAGTTCAACATCAGCTTGCGCCATCCGTGGTAGCCGTGGTGCAGTATGTCGGTACGCTTGGGTGGGACCAGAGCAACGATCGCGGTTCAAACACGCTACCATTGACTGATCCCAATAATCCATCCAATCCCTACGACGATCGCGAAGAGGTAGCCACGACTTGTTCTTCAGCGAGCGCATCCGCGCCGACATGCCCCGATATCTCCTCCAATCCCAACCTGTATCGTATCTACCCGGGGTACGGCAATATTGAGCAGGAGCAAGAGGAAACCAACGTCAATTACAACTCTCTGCAGGCGGGGCTTCGGATCGATAATCGCCATGGGCTTACCACGCAGTTGTCTTACACCTGGTCGCACACCATCGATGAGGTGAACGACGATTTGGAACAGCTCTCGGATCCATTCAATCCAAAGTACGATTACGGGTCGGATGACGCGTTGGACCGCCGGCAGATCTTCAACGCCAGCTACGTGTATGCTCTTCCGTTCTTCAGCCACGGCAGTCTATGGCAGCGTGAGGTTCTTGGCGGCTGGACGATCTCCGGTATTACCACCGCTCAATCGGGAGTCCCGGCATACATTTACTACACAGGTCCGGACACCGTAGGCTTGGGTGGGGATTTCACCAATCGACCCGACCTGGTTGCGCCGGTGAAGTATCCGAAGACGGAGGCCGCGTGGTTCACCCGAAGTTCCTTCGCGAATCCGGTGGCGCCGTGGAATGGCGGTCCGAATCAGGGCTTCGGCAACGCCGGCAAGGACGCCGTCGTCGGACCTGGGCTCTTCAACTGGAATCTCTCCCTGTACAAGACGATCGCCCTAACTTCAAACAATTCGAAGAGCCTCGAGCTCATGTTTGATTCCTTCAACACCTTCAACCAGGTTCAGTACTCGGCCATCGATGAAAACAGTGGCGACAGCAACTTTGGAGCCTCCACCGGCGACTATGGTCCACGCGAGCTGGAGCTTGCCGGTAAATTCATCTTCTGAGCCCTTCTGCTTGCCCATCCGGGGCGCGGCAAGAGAAATCTTGTTGCGCCCCAAACTATCGCAGGATGTGCAATTTGCAGAATCAACCGGTATAAGCGCCTTCTTCTCTTCGCGGCGCGATGGGATCTGCTGCATGGTTCCGAAGAAGCATGCAGACGATTGTGTTCTATAGTGGATGCGGCGGATTATGCTCAACTTCATCATGGGGGTAACTCAAGAGCAATGGCAGAACAGGATCCTGTATCGCGGGCAGGGGTAAGCCGCCGCGAGTTTCTCGCCCGCGCGGGCTCTGGCGCGGCCATGGCGATCGTGGGCTGGCCACTGGCTGCAAGCGCGTCCGGCATCGGCAACGAGCCAAAAAACGCCGTCCCGGAGGACGCCGAGCCGCTTGATACAGGGCCAGTCTCCGCGGAGAACTTTGAGGCCGCCCGCCGGCGCGCGGCGAAGATTGTGGCGATGATGACGCTGGAGGAGAAGGTCTCCCAATTTGGCAATCAAGTGCCGGCGATCCCACGGCTGCATCTGCCCGCCTTCAACTACTACGCCAGCGAAGCCTTGCACGGCTTGATTCACAAGGGTCCTGTGACGTCATTCCCACTGCCGCTCGCGCTGGGTTGTACGTGGAATCCAGCCCTGATGCATCAGGTGTTTACCGCCGTCTCCGATGAGGTGTGGGCCTGGCACAAGAAGAACGGCCAGGGATTGGCGATGTTTTCACCGCCGACGGTGAACATGGGAACCAGAGATCCCAGATGGGGAAGGATCGGCGAGAACTTCAGCGAGGATCCGTTGCTGGTGGGCAAGCTGGCGGTGGCGACGATTCGCGGCATGCAAGGGGAAGATCCGCGCTATCTGAAGACGGTTGCCTGCGCCAAGCACTTCATCGCCAATGATACAGAGGATGACCGCGAGGAGACCTCCGCAGGCGTTGATCCGCGCAGCTTCTGGGAGTACTACAGCCGGGGGTTTGAAGCCTGCGTTCGCGAAGGCCACGTCTTCACCGTGATGAGCTCCTATAACGCGATGAATGACATTCCGACCACGGCAAATCCATTCTTATTGACGGAGCTGCTGCGCAATCGCTGGGGGTTCCGCGGCTATGTGGTGTCGGATTGCGATGCCGTAGGCGACATTACCCGCACTCATCATTTTGTGCCCACCTTCGCCGAGGCCGCAGCGCTGGCCGTCAACGCGGGCTGCGACATCAACTGCGGCAACACACTGCCGAACTTCCTCGGAGAAGCCGTGGACAGGATGCTCATCAGCGAGGAGACCATTGACCACTCCCTGGTCCGTTCGCTGACCGGGCGCATCCTGTTGGGCGATCTGGACCCACTGGAGGCAAGTCCTTACCACACCATCCCCGTCTCTTGTCTCGAAAGCCCCGAGCACCGCGCGCTTTGCAGAGAAGCGGGGCGCCAGTCCGTGGTTCTGTTCAAAAACGAAGCCAAGACGCTGCCGCTGGATGCGGTCGCGCTGAAGAAGATCGCAGTGATCGGCCCGATGGCGTCAACCTGCCATCTGGGCAACTACAGCGGCAAACCTGATCACCTGGTTTCTCCGCTGGACGGCATACTGGAGCAGTTCGGGATTCAACCGCCTCCGGCAATTCCTGCACCGACGGCGAAGCAGAAGCAGTCAGCCTCCTGGGTGAACGGGTTCAAAGGCTACAACTACTCCGGCCCACCATCGCAGACGTTTACCAACGGCAAGACGCAGATCACCTATGCCGTGGGCTGCGCAGTCGCGGGTCCAAAGGATGCCACCTTGTTCGATGCGGCCGTGGATGCCGCGAAGGGAACGGATGCGGTGCTGATCTTTGCCGGCGATGATCAACAGATCGACCGCGAAGGTCTTGACCGCACTGCTCTGCATCTGCCGGGCGTGCAGCATGAACTGATCCAGGCTATCCATGCGGTGAACCCGAAGACGATTCTTGTCATCTCTTCCAACTGCCCCGTCTCGATTGTCTGGGAGCAGGAAAATCTATCCGCGATTGTGGGCGGCATCTTCCTGGGACAGGAGCAGGGCCATGCGCTCGCTGATGTTCTCTTTGGAGCGTACAACCCGGGCGGTAAACTCAGCACCACATGGTACCGTCACACGTCGGACCTGCCGGACTTCGACAGCTACAACATTCGCTACGGTCGTACTTACATGTACTTCCAGGGTGTGCCGCTGTATGCCTTTGGCCATGGATTAAGCTACACCACCTTCCAATATGGCAACTTGCAGGTCGCGGGAGATATCCTGCAGCCTGGCGGCGATCTTTCCCTCCAGATGCAGGTCACCAACTCGGGCAGCCGTGCGGGTGACGAAGTGGTGCAGTTCTACGTGCATGTCGCCGGTGGGACCGTGCAGCGACCCATCCAGCAACTGGCGGGTTTTCAGCGGGTTCACTTGGCCGCAGGGGAGAGCAAGACGCTGCGCTTTGAGTTGCGCCATGACGATCCGACGCTTCGCTATTGGGATGAGGCGCGGCAAGAATTCGTCGTGGAACCTGGCACAGTGGAATTGAGGATGGGTTCATCGGCTGCGGATATCAGGTTGCGGCATTCGGTAGAGCTCAAAGTCTGACGTTGGAGTTGGCACGCTGGGAGATCCATGCGAATTTGGTTCCTTTGCGCTGATTTCGCAGGTGGATGTGAGTCCTCAAGGACAAGGGATGGATTGCGGTCAAAAGGGGTCGTGGCGAGGGACCGGCTTGCATGGGCTTTTATGGGCAGCCGTCATGCTCTTACTTGCGGCGGCGACGTGCCGCGCGCAAGAGGCGGCTGCTGCGGAGAGTCCGCGGCAAGCGGCGTTCATCCTGGAGCAAGAAGGTAGAAATGCCGAAGCCGAAGCCGCTTGGCGGTCCTATCTTGGAGAGCATCCTTCCAGCTCCGAGGCTTATGCTCACCTGGGCCTGCTTGAGGCGCGCCAACAGCACTATGAAAAGGCAATTCCGCTCTATCGCAAGGCGCTGGCGCTGCACTCCACCCTGCCCGGTCTCCACCTGAATCTCGGTCTCGCTTACTTCAAAGCAGGCAAGATGAAGGAAGCTTTGGAGGAGTTCAGCGCGTTGCTGACGAAGTCCGCTCCATCTTCGCCGGAGCAGCAGCGCCTCGTGATTCTGGTAGGGATGTGCCATTATGGGCTCGGCGAATTTGCTCAGGCGGCTCCTTACCTGCAAAAGGCGGTCTCCCACGAACCTCACAACTCCGAACTTCTTCTGGCTCTGGCGCAAAGCTACTTGTGGTCCAAACAATACAAGCAGGTTATGTTGACGTATCACGCCATGCTCCAGATCAATATGGAGTCAGCGGAGGCTGATATGCTCGCTGGCGAGGCTCTGGACGCGATGAAAGACGAGCAGGGTGCTCTTCAGCAGTTCCGCGCCGCCGTGAGGGCTGATCCGAAACTGCCGGAAGTCCACTTTGGCCTTGGCTATCTTCTTTGGACACAGCATGAGCTGCCCCAGGCTGCCGCAGAGTTCAAAGCGGAGCTGGAGAACGACCCAGGCGACGCGCAGGCTCTGACCTATCTGGGAGACTGCGATATGCGGTTGGGTGATTCTCAAAAGGGCGCCCTGCTTCTCAGGAGAGCCATCCAGGCAAACCCCAAGATCGAGCTGGCTTATCTGGATTTGGGCATCATGGACGCCGATGCGGGCCGCCGGAAGATGGCTTTACAGGAGATGCTGGCGGCTGCGAAGATCGCACCCAACGATGCAAATGTTGATTTGCGGTTGGGGCGGCTCTACATGGCGATGGGGGACAAAGAGAAGGCGAAGGCCGAGTTCGAGAAGACGAGCAAGTCCATGCAGTCGGCCAACGCCAGGCTCGTGGACATGTATTCGGCGGCGAAAAAATAGCGCGCCCCCGTTCGTTGGCGCAGTTTTGTGGCGGCGGGTGTCGTCGCAGAACCTGGTCCTTCTAGTCAGCCGCTTCGGAGAGACCTGCTGAGGCCGTGAGGTCCTGCGCCGTTCCTTCCGCCGCCTTCCCGATTCCGCGCACAACCCAGCCGGCTTCCTGACTTAGAAGGCGGGTAAGGTGTGGTCGGTCCTCCCAATAGGGTGGCGAGCTCGCTTTGAATTGGAGTTCCACCGGCTCAGAGGGAGCGCCATGCCGGCGCCGTGGTGCTCCAAGCGGACGGAGTTGAGGGCCGAGATAGAGGCCGCCAGCCGATTCATGGCTCAAAGAAATGGCTTGAAGCACGCCGACTTCGGACCTCGGCAGCGCCACGAAAGGCGCCATTTTGTATTGAAAACGGTTCCCTCTTGACAAAGGTTTAACTGGTCTGCCATACTGGCGCGCAAAATTTGGGTGGTCCGACCAAGTTCCCTGCAATAGCATCTTGCGTTTTGAAGTAGAGACATTTTCTGTCGGGGGTTAGTATGCAAATCAAGAGACAACAAGCGCTAGGCGCAGCTTCGCAAAGGGTGTTGCATCTTTTCGTCGCAGGCTTGCTTCTGGTTGCCTCCACGGCCGGTGCGCAGATCGCCGGAACGGCCAACATCCAAGGCACGGTCACGGATTCAACGGGCGCGGTGATCCCGAATGCGACCGTTACCCTCACCGATGAGGCGACGCAGACCACACTAACCACCAAGACAAGTAGCGCGGGCGTGTATCTGTTCCCCGGCGTCCAGGTGGGCCAATACGACCTATCCACCACAGCGAACGGGTTCAAGACCTATGTTCAGAAGGGCATTGTCCTGGATGTCGGCAGCAGTATCTCGGTGAATCCGGCCCTCGTCGTGGGCGCCACGACACAATCGGTTGAGGTCCATGCGGGGAGTCTGGCGCTGCAGACCCAGGATCCAACTCTGAAGCAGGTTATCGGCCAGCACGCAGTCACGGAGATGCCGTTGAATGGGCGGTTGATGACCCAGTTGATCACCCTCGCGCCGGCGGCCACGCCGGCTCCCGGCAACGATATCACCACCAGCAAATCTTCCTACCAGACGATCTCTCTCTCCATTGCCGGCGGCGAAGGGAACACGACGCTGTACGAGTTGAACGGCGGCGACAACATGGACTACATGGTGATGTCGAACCTGCCCTATCCGTTTCCGGACGCTGTCAACCAATTCGACGTAGAGACCACGGTGATGGGCGCGCAGAACGGAGGAGAAGCCGGCGGCATGGTCAACGTGGTCACGAAATCGGGAACAAATCAATTCCACGGCGATGCCTTCGAGTTCATCCGCAATAACATCATCGACGCGACCAACTTCTTCTCGACATCGCCAGACCAGCTCCACGAGGACCAGTTCGGAGGCGTGATCGGCGGACCGATTGTCCGCGACAAGCTGTTCTTCTTTGCCGGCTACCAGAGGACGCGGACGACCTCGGCTGAGGCCAACAGCGAGGTTTATGTGCCCACATCCGATAATCTGCAAGGCAACTGGTCCATCACGGACGGTCCCCTCTGCGAAGCCAATGGGAAGGCTGTGCAGTTATATGACCCATTCTCTGGCGCCTTGCTGCCGGGCGACATCTATCCCACCACGCCAACTTACAACGCGTCCTCGCTGGCGCTGGACAAGTATCTGCCTCCGCCGAACCCTTCGATCGACATCAACCACTGCGGACTGACCTCATACACGGTTCCCAGCGATCAGTTTGACAACCAGTTCGTAACCCGGGAGGACTGGATGATCAGCCCCAAACAGAACGCGTTCTTCAGCGTTCTCTATGATGGCTTTCAGAATCCAGCCTTCTTCAACCCCACAGACATCTTTGTCACCGTGCCGGCGGGAGTGATTCAGACGGCGGAGAACTTCACTTTGGCGGATACTTATACGTTCACGCCTCATCTTGTGAATGCGGTACATATTACGGTGACCCGGCGGACGGACAATCGCGGTTACAACTCGGCTGATATCAATGCCACAACGCTCGGCATCAATGTTTATCAGTACTCCCCTGTCGGACTGCAGGTGCAGGAGGGCAAGTGGAACGTCGGTGGCGGCACCGACTCGCTTGCGTTCTTTGATGACAATACGCTGAGCTTGAACGACGATGCCACCTGGGTGGTAGGCAAGAACCAGTTGATGTTTGGCGGCGTGTGGATTCAGAACCAGCTCAACATCGGCAATGTCTATGAAGGCAATGGACTCTTCAGTTTCAATGGTGAGTTCAGCGGCAACGGTCCGGCGGGAGGAAAGATCATCGGCGACCAGAATCTGGACTTCCTGGCCGGAGCGATGAACACCTTCCAGCAGAGCAAGGAGCAGCAGAATGCTTTGCGCGGTCCCTTCCCGAGCCTCTATATCCAGGATGTATATCAAGCCACCCCGCGCCTGACGCTGGTCGGCGGGATTCGTTGGGTCCCGAACATCATGCCTTATGACGCCAAGCACCGCGGCCTGGAGTTCAGCCATGCAGACTTCCTGGCGAACGTACACAGCACGGTTTATCCGAATGCGCCGGCCGGCATGCTCTACTACGGCGACACCGGCGTCTCCAAGCGCTTCACTGCTGACTCCCCTTGGGATTTCTCGCCCAATGTCGGTTTGACATATGATCCAACGGGCAAAGGCAGGACCCTTATTCGCGCCGGCGCGGAGCTCGCGTATAACCTTCCCAACGTATTCACCTCGCAACGTAACCAGCAAAATCCACCATTCGCCACGGCGTACACCAACTCGCCTACGGCGACGACGGGCCCAATCATCTTCAGCGCGCCGTGGCAGGTGGGAACCACCCCGACCAATCCTTTCCCGCAACCCCTCATCCCGGCTTCGAATGTGGCCTTCTTTCCTCAGTCGCAGTACATCTTCATGCCGGCCCAGTTTTTGGATGCCTACACCATGCAATGGACCCTGAGTGTGCAGCAGGAGGTGTCCCGTGGATGGCAGCTGGAAGCAGACTATATCGGGAATACGACCAGGCACGATCCCATTGGAATTGCTGTCGACCCGGCTGTCTTCATCCCTGGGGTCTGGGGACTGAACGGGACGGGTTGCTCCGGCATCGTGACCACCGGTCCGGCTGCGGTAACGCCGGGAGCGGCGGGAACGCCGTGCTCCACTGTGGGGAATGAAGTCTCCCGATTCGCATTGACCATGCAGAGTCCCGTCCAGGGCAATCTGATCCAGGGTGGAGGCGGCGGCTCCAACATCATCGACGATACGGCGACGGCCAATTACAACGGTCTGGTGTTGTCGGCGAACCATCGCCTGTCCAACTCTTTCAGCATGTTTGCCAACTATACGTGGTCCAGGTGCTTGAACATCGCAGATGCCAGCGGCGACATCGGCGGCAACGGGCCCATGGATCCAAATGACCCAAGTCTGGATTACGGTCCCTGCGGTTCCAACCTTCAGCAGGTCTTCAATCTGAGCCTTGTCGCCCGCAGCCAATTCCAATTCCGCAGCCGCCTGGAGAAGTTGCTGCTCGACAATTGGGAGTTTGCGCCGTTGCTGGTAACCCACAGCGGCAGTCCCATCAACGTGCTTTCGGGAGAGGATGTTTCCCTCACGGACATCGGAGAGGATCGTCCCGATAAGGTGCCGAATGTGAATCCCTACCACGAGGTCACCTTCCGCAAGGCCAACACGGAAGGGACTCGTGAGTATCTGAATCCAGCGGCGTTTACTCAGGATACTGTTTCGGGAACCTACGGGAATGTCAGCAGAAACAGTCTGGTAGGCCCCAAGTACTTCGATATCGATGCCGAAGTTTCGCGTTTGTTCCCGATCCACGGGAGCATGACGCTGGATCTCCGGCTGGAGTCCTTCAACATGCTGAACCACCCCAACTTTGACAATCCGAACGCAACGCTGAACAGTTCGGCCTTTGGGCAGGTTTCAGGGGCCAGCGCAGCGCGCGTCTTCCAGGGGGCCATCAAGTTCCTCTTCTAGATCAGGGAGACCGAGAGCATTTTTGGCAGCCGGGAAGGTGGCACAGCCGGGCTGTGATTGGGCGGCGAGGGTGGAAGGGGATGGTCCTGAGAGGGAGTTCCTCCCCCCTCGCCGGCCAGGGCTTGGTTTGTCTTTGCGGCAGAGGGGGAGAGTTTTTGTCGGTCGAGACGGTCTCCAGCGCAACCGCGGCGGGACCGCTTCAACGGATGGCCACAGATGGCTACGGATGGCTTACGAGGCACGCCGAGGTGCGTTCGAAGCGAACACTGTGGCCGCTTGCCGGCGGCCCAAGCTGCTCTGCGGGGCTGACACGGGTTCAACGGCGCCACACTTCCCACTGTGCGCCCAGCCAAGCGGCCACGCCGGCCAATTCCACGATGAGGAGCAGTTCCAGATCGAAGGGACCGTTGGCAAAGCTGGGACGCGCTCGCTGCGCCAGCCAGCAGAGACCGATCAACAACACGGCTGCGCTCGCTACGCCTGCCGCCTGGCTCAAACTCCACCGGCTGCGGCGTGTGGCTCGGGCCGGCAGGCTGGCGCGCACGCGCGCCGCAAAGCCCTCTGGAGCAGCGATGGCTGCCTTTGCTTCCAGCGCGCGCGTTATTGCTGTCTCCAGTGCATCATCCGTCCAGCTTTGCTTGGTCTGATCCATCATCCTTTACCTGCCATCACCATGGTTACGCGGCTCAGCAGGCCTCCTTTGGAGGGCTTCGCCGGAGCCTGTTCTTCCGGAGTCTTTACCGGTGCGGCGCCGAGCCGCATCTTCACCTGCCGGCTCAGACGCTTGCGGCCGCGGTGCAGATGCGTCCGCACCGTGTTGATCGGCAGGTCCAACACCGCGGCGATCGCCTCATAACTTCGCTCCTCCTGGTGGTAGAGCACGAGCACGGTGCGTTCCATCTCGGGCAGTTTGCGCAGCGCATCTTCCACGGCAGCCTGCACCTCGGCATCCTCCAGCCGCTCCTGCGGATTGCGCGCATGCTCGGCCCGCTCATCGCCGGCAAAGCTCTCGATCCAACCCGGATCATCCGGTTCCACATCGGCGGGAGCCTCGGCAATCGCTCCGCGCTCTCTGCGCCGGCGCTTCCACTCATCCTGCGCTACATTCACCACGATACGGTACAGGTAGGTGGAGAGAGCCGCATCCTCGCGGAACTCCGGCAGCGCCCGATAGAGACGCAGGAATACCTCCTGGGCAAGGTCTTCCACCTGCGCTCCGTCTCCGGTGAGCCGCGCCAGGGTGCGAAAGACCATGCGCTGGTGTTCGCGAACCAGCGCTTCGAAGACCTCCGGCGATATGAGGTCGCCGCGCATTCAGTCTTTTGTTTCCTTCCCGGCTTTACGTGAACCCGGCCTTTCGCCTGATCCATCGCGGATCCTTGTTTTGAGACTTCATCATGCACGCAAAGTTTCAGCCGCGCACCTGAAACTTTCATAGGGCCTCGCAGTCGAAACGCTAAAGAAATCGGCTGCACGCGGCGAATGCTTGCGGCCCGGGGAGCACTGCCATGATGCTTGAAACCTTCTCTTCGCTCATCGACGTCGCTTACAGTCCATTCATCGTCCCGGTGGCCGGCTGCGCGATGGTGTTGGGTATTGTGGTCGCCAGGATATGGTCCGGAATGCGCAAACGCGAGCTGGAGAGCCGCGAGCGTCTGGCGGCGATCGCCCAGGGTATCGCGCCTCCGCCCACGGCTGAAGAGCTGGTTCTTACCCAGGCCCCGCGTCAGGCGGGAAGCAGCCAGCGCCGCCAGGCCAACATCCGGTTGACCGAAATCGTGCTGGTAAGCGCCGCAGCCGGCATCGTCCTGTTCTTTGTCGTATCGGCGGCCATTCTTCTGAACCGCGACGTCCTGTGTGGAGCAGCCACCGGGTTGATCCCGCTGGGCATCGGCGTCGGCTTTCTCATCGACAGCCGCATCCAGGCGCGGGAGATCCAAGAGGCCAAAGACGCGGCTGTTTCGTTGCCGCCGCCTCAGGCTTACGACTCCTCTAGCAGCGGCGCTGCCTGAGCCGACGTCCCCGGCACCGCCCAGCCAGACGAGATCTACGCGTGCCGGCGCAGCAGACGCACCCTCCGACGTAAACTAAAAGCTCTATGACTGACAGCAAGAAGGCCCCGGCGCGCCCGGCGCTTAAGGCCATTCGTGGCACCCGCGATCTCCTTCCGGACCAGACCCCGCTCTGGAACCACGTAGAGACCATCGCTCGCAACCTCTTCGCCCGCTACGGCTTCGGCGAGATTCGCACTCCGGTGCTGGAGGCTACCGAACTGTTTGCCCGGGGCGTGGGCGAGGAGACCGACATCGTCAGCAAGGAGATGTTCACCTGGGAGGACCGTGCCCGGGCGGCCGGCGAAGGCGCCCGCAGCCCGGAGTCAAAGGCTCAGTTGCTCACTCTGCGCCCGGAGAATACGGCCGGCGTGGTCCGCGCCTACATTGAGCACCAGATGGCCAACAGCGGCGCCCTGCGGAAGCTCTACTACATCGGCCCGCAGTTTCGCCGCGAGCGTCCGCAGCGAGGCCGCTACCGGCAGTTCTGGCAGATCGGCGCGGAGGTGATCGGACCTCCATCCTCCGGCTCCGAATCTCCTTTGCGTGACGCCGAGATTCTGGAGATGCTGGCCAGCTTTCTGGACGAGCTGGGGGTGCGCGGCTGGCGTCTTGAACTCAACTCGGTCGGCTCCTCCCAGGACCGCGTCCATTACAACGAGGTCCTGCGCGCCGCTCTGCAGCCCATTGGGAGCCGGCTTTGCGCCGACTGCCAGCGCCGCGCTGTTACCAACCCGCTACGCGTGCTGGACTGCAAGGTTCCGGAGGATCAGGCCTTGATCGGCGCTCTGCCCCGGATCGCCGACCATATCTCCGCTGACTCGCAGGCCCACTTCGACGCGGTGCGCGCTGCGCTGGAGGCCTGCGGAGTTCCACACCACTTGAACCCGAGGCTGGTCCGCGGCCTGGACTACTACACTCGCACTACCTTCGAGTTCACGGTCGCCACCGGCCTTGGCACGCAAAACGCCCTTCTGGGCGGGGGCCGCTACGATGGCCTGAGCGAGATGCTGGGCGGCCCGCGCTCGCCCGGCATTGGATTCGCGATCGGCGAGGACCGCCTGATTCTGACCCTGCAAGCCCAGCAGGAAGAAGATGCCAAGGGCTCGGGAACTTCGCCACGCGAATTGCTGGACGCTTACATCGCTCCTTTATCCCGGGCTCAGGATCCTGCCGCTCTGGCTCTGGCCCACGAGCTCCGCTCCGCCGGCCTGAGGATCGAGGTGGGCGACGGCTCGTTCAAGCTGCGCAAGTCCTTTGAGATCGCCGACGGCTTGGCCCGCCACATCGTCCTCCTGGGCGAAGACGAGGCAAACAGCGAGATCTACACCGTCAAGGCCTTCTCCAGCGGCGAGCAGACCAGAATCACGCGCGCAAAGTTGGCCGAAGCGTTGCGCGGACTTCAGAGCAGCAGCACAAACTTCGTACAATAGAAGAATTGTGACTCTCGATTTCCTAGGCACGCTCCAACGCACGCACACTTGCGGTGAACCACGCAGCTCACAGGCTGGTCAGGCCCTTACCCTGATGGGCTGGGTCAACCGCCGCCGCGACCACGGCAACTTGATCTTTCTGGACCTGCGCGACCGGACCGGCATCACCCAGGTGGTGCTCGACAAAGAGATCAGCCCGGAGGCCCACGCCAAGGCGGAGGCGGCCCGTCCCGAGTACGTGGTGGCCGTTACCGGAGTGCTGCGCACCCGCGGTGAAGGCCTGGCTAATCCCAACATGGCCACTGGCGACGTGGAGATCGTGGCGCACTCGCTGCTTCTGCTCAACGACGCCCGGACACCTCCCTTTTCGCCCGCCGAGGAGGCCATCGCCAACGAAGAAGTTCGCCTGAAGTACCGTTACCTGGATCTGCGCCGGTCCGAGATGCAGCAGAACTTTGCAATTCGCAGCCGGGTTGCCATGGCGATTCGCAATTATCTGGTAAGCCAGGGATTTCTGGAGATCGAAACTCCGTTCATGACCCGCTCCACCCCGGAGGGAGCACGCGACTATCTGGTTCCCAGTCGCGTTCATCCCGGCCACTTCTACGCCCTTCCCCAGTCTCCGCAGATCTTCAAGCAGATTCTGATGGTCTCCGGCTTCGACCGCTACTTCCAGATCGCTCGCTGCTTCCGCGACGAGGATCTGCGCGCCGACCGGCAGCCCGAGTTCACCCAGGTCGATCTGGAGATCAGCTTTCCCCAGATGTCGACCATCTTCGCGGTTACCGAAGGCTTCCTGCGCGCGGCCTTTTCGGCCGCCGGCATCGAACTCGGCTCCGAGCCCTTCCTGCGCATGACCTACGACCAAGCGATTCAGCGCTACGGCATTGACAAGCCGGATATGCGGCTGCCGGCGATGGTGGATCTCTCTGCAGAGCTGACAGCCGAGCTCCGCGCCACGCTCAAGATCGACCTCGCACTGCCGGTGTTGGGATTCACGGTGCCGGGGGTGGGCGAGCTCAGCGGCACCGCACGCAAGGCGCTGCTCAGTGAGATCCGCGCCGGCTTCGGTGACTGCGGTCTGGACATGCTGGACGTCGCCCGTCTGCGCACCAACCCATCTTTTGAGCCCCTCGCAGAGACCATCGAGGCCCGGCTGAGTGCGGAGATGATGCGCTTCAACGGCGCCTCGCATGGCGCGGAAGACCTCGCGGTAGTGATTACACCCAAACCCGGCACGCCGAAGATGTGGAACTACGATCCGCAGTGGATCTACAAGCGGGTTGGCGCGCTTCGCCTGGAGTTGGCCAGGAAGTTCGCTGACCGGCATAAGCTATTTCAGCAGACGCGCACCGCCGCCGACTTCAAGTTTCTTTGGGTCACCGACTTCCCCATGTACGAGTGGAATGAGGAGAGCAAGACCTGGGACGCGGCCCACCACCCCTTCACCTCGCCGCATGAGGAGGATATTCAGTCTGGCGCTCTGGTCAACGACAAGGGCGCGGTGCGCGCCCTGGCCTACGATGTGGTGCTGAACGGCACGGAGCTGGGCTCCGGCTCCATCCGTATCCACCGCAAGGATGTGCAGCAGGAGATCTTCCGATCGCTGGGCATGTCTGACGAGGAGGCTAAGGAGCGGTTCGGATTCTTCCTGGACGCTCTGGAGTACGGCACCCCTCCGCATGGAGGCATCGCTCTGGGCCTGGATCGCATCGTGATGATCCTGGCCGGCGCCTCCAGCCTCCGCGAGGTGATCGCCTTCCCCAAGACTGCCAAGGCCATCGATCTGATGGTGGATGCTCCGACCGCGGTCAGCGACCTGCAACTTCGCGAGCTCAGCCTGCGGGTGGCCGCGCGAAGCTGAGGAGAGCGCCTATGCCCAATCCCCCACCCTGGCCGGTTCCGGCCCGTTTCCTGGCCGGCGCCCTCATTCTTTACAGTGTCCTGCTGTGCGTGGTGAGTTGGCACGTCTTTTCCACGACCTTCTTTGAAGGCGTCGCCACTGGCCGGGCGGCTGGAGTTTGGAAGATTGGCATCCTCGGCGCACCCGGCGTGATCGTCTTCATCCTCACCTTTCTCTTTCCTGCCTTGCTCCTGCTTGGGCTTTGGAGACCACGCCTGGCCGGCGCCGTGCTTCTGGCCGGGGCCGGCGTCCTTCTAGCGCTGACCCTGACAGCTTCGCATCATGCCGAGAGCGCATCGGCGGGAGTGGTGGGGGCCAGCCTTCTGTTCCTGGGTGTGCCCATGCTGGGCTCTGCCATCCTGTTCCGGCGGATCGGCCGGCGGCGCTCAGCGCTGGAGGGTTAGTTCATCCAGCGACGGTCATTCGGATCGCGGGGCTTCCCATCCGGATCGACGTACCGCCCCTCCTCATCGAGACTTACTTCTTTGCCCTGCTTGCGCATGTACACGGCGAACTTCCGGGCGGCGCGCCGACGCTTGGCCCGGTAGTACGCATTGCGCACGGCGAACCAGCGCTCTGAGACTCCGATACGCAGCCCTCGCCTGGGCGCCAGCTTGAGAAACCCGTAGCCCGCACCGGCGTTGCACAACGCCGTGAGTGCTCCAAACCGGTCGCCGCCCACCAGCGCCAAGGCCAGGTAGAACAGCACATAGATGACGGCCAGATACTTGGCCTTGAGCGAGAACAGGAAGTTGAACTGCACCTGCTGCTCTGCGTTCAGCACGCCGTAGGCTACCATTACCGCCAGGACCGCGGGCCACATCCCCTGGGTCACCACATAGGGGCCAAGTCCTGGAATCCGGGCGCTCGACAGGCTCAGCAGCACTGCCAACGCACCCCCGGCCACGGTCGCCACCAGGAAGTACTCGGTCAACCATTGCGAGCCGCGATCGTCCTCCAGAGCGGAGGCGAAGAACCACAGGGTGAGCAGGGCAAAGGCCAGACTGAGCAGGCCACCCCCGACAAACGGGTAGGTGAGCAGTTGCCAAAGCATTCCGGTCGCCACCTGGCCGGGCTGCAGCCGGAAGAGGCTCAACAACAACGTGGACGGATGGAAGAACAGGGCCAGCAGAGCAGCCCCCAGATACTCCACCAGCGCCAGGAGAATGATGCGCCGCGTCACCCCTTGAAACGGCGGGAATACCAGCGAGACCGGTTGGTTGGATCGAAACGCCATGAACTCCTTTCCCTGCCCTCCGGAGCAGTTTCTGTGTTCTCTAGAACCCGTTGCCCCGACCCTGCATCTCTATGGTTGACGTGCCGCCAGTCTACCGCTAGAACTAGAACTAGAAATGGCGATGGTGGGCAGGTTCCATGGTAATCGCTACCCCCCGTCCTGGTTCATATCGGCATTGCCGAAAAAGAGGAATGTGATTATGTCAATCGTATGCCCGGAATGTGACAACCCCCTGGACATCGATGTCGATGACGTCGAAGAAGGAGAGATCATTCAGTGCGAAGAGTGCGGAACCGATCTCGAAGTCGTCTCCAGCGACCCGTTGGAATTAGTTCCCGTCGATGAGGAGGGTTACAGCGATGAGGACGAGGATCTGCCCCTGGATGATGAAGAGGACGAGTAGCTTGATCTTTGGCTTCAAACGCGTTGGTTGGGTGAGTTTTTCAGGGGATCTTGGCGCAGGCTCTTCACAAGGCGTTACCTCCGAGTCGGGCCTCCGCATTCGGGCTGTCTTGGCATCTGGGCTGGCCCTGGTTCTCGCGGCTGGTCTCGGCGTGCCCGTCTGCACCATTTTTCTGGCTGTGCCTACTGCTGCCCACGCCCAGAAGAACGTTCCGCAGGAGCGCATTCTGGAGGGCAAGGTCGTCAACAAGGACGGAGATCCCATTGCCGGCGCCGTGGTCTATCTCCAGAACTCAGGCTCGTCAGAGATCAAGACGTACATTGCTGACAATGCCGGTCACTACCGCTTCGGCAACCTCTCCCGCGTGGACGACTACCAGCTTTGGGCCGAATCCAATGGCGTTCGCTCCAAGTCCCACGGGATCAGTTCCTTCGACGACTCCAACAAGTTCTATATCATTCTCAAGGTCAACGTCTCCAAGCCCGTCTCCCTAGATGGTCCCGCGGTCGCCGGCAGCACTGATCTTCCCTGATCCGGTCTCGTTCGATTCTGTTCCAGAGACCTGCTTCGTCTCTGTTTTGAACGACGCGGGCGGCTTTCGCTGAGGCCCTGCAGATGGCGTTGCCTCGTAACTTCCCTTTTTCAAAAACCCCGTCTTGTCTCCATCGCTTGAGAGTGCCGAGCGCTGTCTTCAGGCTCAGCGAGGCCGGTTGAGGCGCAACCGGCTGCCAGTGCAGGAAAGATGCATGCAAGCGAATCTTCGGCGAATATAATTCGCCCATGGGCGCCTCGGCGGCAACTGATCTCCACGGCTTCCTCCACGTCGACCTGAACAGCTTCTTCGCTTCGGTGGAGCAGCAGCTCCATCCTGAGTACCGTAACCGGCCCACCGGCGTGGTTCCGACGATAGCCGACACCACCTGTTTGATTGCTGCCAGCTATGAGGCCAAGGCTCTGGGCATCAAGACCGGAACCCGGGTGCTGGATGCCAGACGGATCTGCCCGGAGATCATCCTGGTCCACGGCAACCACGCCACCTACGCCGAGTACTCGCACCGGATTGTCGCCGCAGTGGAGCGCGTCTGCCCGGTGGCCCACACACCCTCCATCGACGAGATGGTCTGCCAGCTTCTGGGCCGTGAACGCGAGCCCGCCCGCGCCCGGCAGATCGCACTGGAGATCAAGCAAGCCATTCGCGACGACGTCGGCGAGACGCTGCGCTGCTCGATCGGAATGGCTCCCAACCGCTACCTGGCCAAGATCGCCAGTGACATGCAGAAGCCCGACGGCCTGGTCAGTCTGCTGCCCAGCGGTCTGCCCGGCTCGATCGCCCATCTGGAGCTGCGCGACCTTCCCGGCGTGGGCGCCCGCACCGAACTCCGCCTGAACGCCAAAGGCATCCGCACCATGCCGGAGCTTCTGGCGCTGGATCGCACCGCCATGCGCAGCCTGTTCGACTCCGTATGGGGCGACCGCGTCTATCACTGGCTGCGCGGCAACGACACCGGCGACGATGGCGCGCCCATCCCCGCCGCGGTCCAGAAGTCTCTGGGCCACTCGCACGTGCTTGCTCCCGAGCATCGCAACCCGGAGGGCGCCTGGGCTGTGGCGCACAAGCTGCTGCACAAGGCGGCCATGCGCCTGCGCATGGAGAAGTTCTTCTGCGGCTCGCTGGCGCTGACCGTCAAGTACGCTCTCAGCGCGTCTCAGGCGGCCAGCCTCTCTGGCCAGCGAGCCGGACCCCGCACCGGGAACGAACGGGTCAAAAAGCATCTGAGCGGCCTTACGGAGACGGGATGGGGCATGGAGGCGCGCTTCCGTCCCTGCCAGGACACGCTCTCCCTGCTGGAGGCGCTGCAAGGCTGCTGGAAGCAGGCCCCCAAGGATGACCGGCACGCGAAGCCCTTCTTTGTGGGCATCACCCTGCGCAACCTGATCCCTGAGGCGGAGATGCAGGGATCGCTCTTCGCCGAGCCCGGCAACCGCAAAGAACTCTCGGCCACCATGGACAGGCTCAACCTGAAGTACGGGCACACCACGCTGCACTTCGCCGGCATGCTCCCAGCTCGCGACAGCGCCCCCACCCGCATCGCCTTCACCCAGATTCCTGTGCAGTACGGCCACGAGTACATGTAGAGACGCGCCGCTCACCCGGCCCCTTGCGCGTTTGGGCAGCAGCTCATGGCAAGCCCGGCGGAAGCCTGCCGGGCGGCGCGAAGCGAACGACATAAAGCGAGCCGGGTGTGCGATGAGGCCAACGAGAGAAGTGCGCTGGCGCGAATGGAGCAAGACCGTAGCAAAGGTTCGGCTGGAAGGACAGGCCGTAGACTGGGCGAACGTGTGGGGTGTGACGGAAGGCATGCATCTCGCAACCAGGCGGCAGCAGCGGGGGATTCACCGCCTGATAGGCGTGTGAGGGCACGAGGATTCGCGGGTCGTTCAGGTGGTCGGAGTGCCGTAATTCCGTGACGAAGTTGTATGGCCAGCCGTAGTCGACGTCCGTGTCGGGGACGCCTGCGGATCGCAATTCAGCAGAGAGTGAGACGACGGCGCGGTAGATCGTGAATCCGTTGTGCGTCAGTGCAACGGCATAAACAGCCATGACAGCAATGAGCGCCCACCCTGCAGCCGGGAGCCGAGTCCGAATCCGGTCCTGATAGTAACGAACAATGAGCAGTGCTGCGAGGGGTAAAAGCTCCAGAGCGTAACGGTCCATCAATCCGTATTGTGCGCGATGCACGAGCAGCAGAAGATAAGCGATCACAAACGGCGCAATAAGAACGAGAAGCTGCCTCGCGCTGACGATCTGGCGCGGCTGCTCTCCGTGTGGGAGCTCAGAGGAGGTGCATAGCCGTTCAGGACCTTGGCGATAAATCAGCGCAGAGATCAGACCTATCAGCCCACAGACGGATACGACGGTTAGCAAAATCCGGAGACCCATGAGCCTCTTGCAAAATTCCGTGACGGAGATGGCAAGATGGTTCGCGATTGAGCCGTGAGCCGTGCAGGCAGCCAGATATTTTCGAGGGGTTGGGCGACGGAGCCGGTTTTGCGTTCGCTATCGGCACTTTCAGCCAC
>DAHWOF010000072.1 GCA_027335345.1 Granulicella sp.
GCTTGCTGAAGAAGCTGCAGTTCAGCGGCCTTGTACTCGGTGCGGGTGATCACCTGGTCGTTGATGCGGGCGATAGCATCTTCCACTACCGTTCCGCCGGGCGTAATCGGCGTCGGAGTCGGTAGCGGCAAAAGCGTCAGATTGGAGGAGGGCTCGAAGTTGGTTCCCGTAGCCGGATCGCCCGCTTGCTGCGCCTGTGCCAAGACCGCAGTGCCGATGACGGCCACAGCGGAGAGAACAAGGGTGGCTACAATACCGGCGGCGAAAAGCAACCGGTGATGGAGTTTGGTGCGTGTAAGCTTCTCGGTCATCCGTTCCTTATGCAAATACACTCATGATCGGTCCGCGGCCCAACGGCCCCTTGGGGATTTGACTGCGCAGCCGGGTAGAAGTTATCTGGCTGTTCTATTCTACCCGCGCGGAAGCTCTTGTGTGCAATCTGCCCGGAGTGCTGTTGGACACCGGCCCCAACGCTCCCGGCAGGGGGTGGAGGCTTGTTCCAGGACCGACCTTCAGGGCGGTCGCCGGTGGCGGCTACCGCGGCGATGCTATACTCCGTCCAATATAGGAGGATCTGCCGACAAGCAGATCCGCCGTTGATTCGCCAGAGGTTCTCTCACTTCCATGATCTCTTCCCCCATGCGTCGCGCTCTGTTTTCGGCCACGATCTTTTTGACGGCCTGTGGTTTTGCCGGGTCTCTCGCCGGTGGCCGGGTGGCCGCGCAGTCAGCCTCGGATGAGTCGCAGTTGCGTGACTCGATGAAGCAGTTCACCAGCGTCTATGCCTTGGTGGAGTCCAACTACGCGGACAAGTTGAGCCAGGATCAAGTGGACAAAACGATCTACGACGGGGCCATCCCGGGCATGCTGCACACGCTAGACCCTCACTCCAATTTTTACGATCCAAAAGCCTATGCGGAGATGCGCCAGGAACAGAGCGGCAAGTACTTCGGTGTGGGCATGCGGATTGTGGAGCAGAACGGCAAGGTGGTGGTGGTGGCGCCTATTGAGGGCACGCCAGCCTTTCGCGCCGGTATCCGTCCCGGCGACGTCATCCTGGCGGTGGATGGAAAGCCGATCGGCCACATCAACACGACGCAGGTGGCGAATCTGCTGAAGGGGCCACGCGGTACGCACGTATCGGTTACGATGTCGCGTGAAGGGTTTGCCAAGCCGCTTGACTTCAACCTGGTGCGTGAGGAGATTCCCGACAAGTCCGTACCGCTGGCCTTCATGATCCGGCCGGGAATTGGCTATATCCGGATCACAGGCGAGATGGAGACCACCTCCCAGGAGGTGCAGGACGCGCTGAACAGCTTCGGACCAAACCTGAAGGGGCTGGTGATCGATCTGCGCGACAATCCCGGCGGGCTCTTAAACCAGGCCGTCGACGTCTGCGACAAGTTCCTGCGCAAGGGCCAGGTGGTGGTTTCGCAACGGGCCCGCAAGGGCGTCTTTCCGGATCAGGTTTACACGGTTCCAACTGGGTCCACAGCAACTTACCCGATTGTGGTGCTGGTGAACCGCAACACCGCTTCGGCGGCAGAGATCATCTCCGGCGCATTGCAGGATCATGACCGCGCCTTGATTGTGGGCGAAACGACCTTTGGCAAGGGACTGGTGCAGACGGTCTTCCCGATCGCCGAGGACAGCGGACTGGCGCTGACCACGTACCACTACTACACCCCCTCTGGGCGGTTGATTCAGCGGAACTACAACGGAGTTTCGCTCTATGACTACTACTACGTGCGCAACGACGCTTTGCCTGCCAATAAAACCAATAAAGAGGTGGAACACACCGATGCGGGGCGCGTGGTGTATGGCGGCGGAGGCATCACGCCGGATGAGCGGATTCCCGAGTTGAAGAGCAACCACTTCCAGGACGAGATGCTATTGCACTATGCGTTCTTCGACTTCAGCAGCCACTACCTAGCCAACCATACGGTGAGCCGCGATCTGGTGGTGGACGACGCGCTATTGCAGCAGTTCAAGGATTATCTGAAGTCACAGAAGATTCCATTTACCGATAAAGAGTTCGCCGATAACCTGGATTGGGTGAAGGTTCGGATCAAAACCGAGCTGTTCACCTCCCAGTTTGGTCAGGCAGCCGGGGATGAAGTCATCACCGAATGGGATCCACAGGTGAATGCGGCGATCTCTTATATGCCCGAGGCGCTCGCCCTGGAAACCCACCAGCTATCCGGCGAGCAGAAGGTGCAGACGGCCAGCGCAAAGTAATCAGCTTGGCGACGGAAACCCGGAACGGGGCAGATTGGTTTCGTTTTGCGTAGACGAGCCGCAGCAGGGTTGACGACTGCCCGGATCCTTGATCTGCAACTGTGCCACATAGGGCACCACGCCAAAAGCGGGGTTGCTTGAGATTTCTCTTTCCTCGATGGTTTGGCGCTGCCAGATGGATTGAAGTTCAGCCTGGAGATCGTTGGCCAAGGGATGCAGTGGACCGGGATTGAACCGGCGGCATTCAGCTTGGGCGGATGGCTGAAAATTTAAAGCCGTCTTAACCCACCAAAACCGGCTCGCGCGCCAGCGTAATCCCGAAGCGCTCCCTGACCCCCTCGACGATCTGTCCCTGCAACCGCTCGATGTCTGCGCAAGTAGCTCCACCCTGATTCGTCAACGCCAGTGTGTGCCGGGTGGAGATCCTCGCCGGCCCGCTCCCAAACCCTTTCACAAACCCGGCGCGTTCCAGCAACCATGCCGCCGGGATCTTGATCAAGCCCACCCCCGCCGGCCATCCAGGCACCATGCCAGCCGTGACGCCAGCCGCAGCGGCAATCGCCTCCAGGCGATCCAAACCCACCACTGGATTCTTGAAGAACGACCCGGCACTCCGGCAGTCAGAATTCCCCTGAACCAGCAGCATGCCCTTTTCTCTTCGTATCTCCCGCACCACGGAGGCCACCGTAGCCAAGGTTAGTCCCTGCCGGCCGCCCAACCTGCGCCGGAGATCAGCGTAGCTGAGGTTCGGGTTTCCCCCTGGCCGCAGCCGGAACCTCACCTGGGTAACGATGTAGCGCTCCGGTTCATCGCTGTTGAACAGGCTCTGGCGATAGCGAAAGCGGCAGGCTTCCTTTTCCAGCCACACCCAGCTTCGGCTCTTGCGATCGAAGGCCCGCACCCACTCAATCGTCTCTGCGACCTCCTGCCCGTAGGCTCCAACGTTCTGTACCGGCGTTCCACCTACAGAACCGGGAATCCCCGCCAGACATTCGACGCCCGCCATCCCCTGCCGCGTCACCCGCTCGACAAACTCGTCCCAGATCTCTCCCGCGCCCACCGCAAAACAGCCTTCTCCACATTCCTCCACACCCAACACGCCGATCTTGAGCACCAGGCCGTCGAACCCCTCATCTCGCACCAGAAGGTTGCTTCCCCCACCCAGGACGAACAGGCGCAGACTTCTATCTTCGGCCCAGGCAACAGCCTCGGACACCTCCGATTCGGCATGCGCAGTCGCAAAGTAGCGCGCTGCCCCCCCAATCCCGAAGGTGGTAAGCGGCGCCAGAGGCACCTGACGCTGAATCTGCAACCCTGTGGGCACGCTATGAGAGTACATCAGCCCGCGGGCAACACCCCATCGAACCCGGTCTGGTGCGACTATTTCGGTCCGGGTACAATCCAATTCAAGAAGTTCTTTGCCAGAACTTCATCATTCAGGACTCCCAGGAGGCAACAAGATGTATCCAGAGATCATGCTCATTCCCATGCGCGAGGAACTCACCAAAGCCGGAATCGTCGAGGCCCGTACTGGAGCCGAGGTCGATGCCGCTCTGGCCCGGCCTGGAACGACCATGGTCGTGGTCAACTCCGTCTGCGGCTGCGCCGCCGGCAAGATGCGTCCCGGCGTTCGCCTGGCCCTCGACCACATCCACACTCCCGACCAGGTCATCTCCGTTTTCGCCGGCCAGGACCGCGAAGCGACAGAGCGCGCCCGCAGCTACTTCATGGGGCACCCCCCCACCTCACCGGCCGTGGCCATCCTTCGCGACGGGCAGCTAATCTATCTGTTGCAACGCTCCGCCATTGAAAATTCCACCGCGCCGGCGATCGCGCAGGAATTGGCGCGCGCCTTCGACACCTACTGCGCGAACACGGTCGCTTAGCCAGTCAACTCTCCATCATCCTGGCACGAACCTCCGTCGCTCCGCATGGCCCCGCGTCGCTCTATGCCCAGGGGTAAACCCAGGCTGTCATCAGGCAGATCTCGCCAACCGGCCTTCTCCGCAGGCGCGGAGCTGGGAGCAGATTTGGGCGCCGAGCAGCCTCTGCCTTGAAGCGGCTAAACGATCGCCTCGATCTGCCGATAGGTAGATCATGTCTGAACTCCTTCGGGTACCGAATCTCGCTCCAGAAGCGCGCCCCGCGCCGCACGAGACCAATCCGCAGTCGGCCGCCCCTGCACTTTGGCTAGATGGAGCCAGCGCCGTCATGACGCAGCTACGCAGCCAGATCCGGCGCGTCGCTCCCTACTTCCGTACGGCCTTGCTCACCGGAGAACGTGGATGTGGAGAGGAGGCCGCGGCCCGGATTCTGCACCAGTTCTCTCCGTTGAAGGACCGCCCGTTCGTCATCCTCACCTCAGCGGAGGCCGAACGGCTGCTGAGCCGGCCCGATGCGCACAGCGCTCTGGCCGGCAAGGGGATGTGCTACATCCCTCGCCCGGAACGCATCTCGCAGAACGCCCAGAATGCGCTGTTGCATCTGGTGCGCAAGTATGGTTCCCAGGCTCCGCGGATCGTCGCCTTTGCCGAGCGCGGCCTGCGTCCGCTGGTCAGCGCTAATAGCTTCTCTGCGGAACTGGCCGACTGTCTGGGAGCGCTGCGAATCGTCATCCCCCCGCTCCGCGACCGCCGCGAAGACGTTCCTCATCTTCTCACTCAAATCCTGGAGGGCATGGCCTCCCAGGCTGGGGCCCTCTCACCCCAGCTCACTCCGGCTCTGCTGGAGGCCGCGCGCCGGCTTCCCTGGCCCGGCAACCTTCCCCAGCTCTATGCGACCGCCGAAGGCCTCTTCCAGCGCAGGGATCTCTCCGGGGCCAACTCCGTGCTCGACGCCTTCGACCTCGAGGCGGTTCTGGGCAGCGCTCCCCAACCCTCCCCGAGCCACCGCCGCGAGACCCGCATGATGCGCCTCGAGGATGTTATCCAGGAGCATATTCGCTCGGTTCTGCTGGCCTGTAACGGCAACAAGCTACGCACCGCCGAAGTGCTGGGCATCAGCCGTTCCACGCTTTACCGAATGCTCGACGCCTCCGCCAAGTCCGCTCCAGAGTCAATTCTCTCCAGCCGGCTGGACCGCGCTGGATAATCAGACCAGCAAAGGCTCAATTCACCCGCTCCAAAACCCGCCACTCGACTTTTGTGTCGGCGCACGATCGAAAACCAGCCCGGCCACACCGCTGATCAAACTGCCCGGAGGGCAGCCTCGGGTTTGCTAAAATCGACCGGCAGCTCTAGCCATCCTCTCTTCAATGGGAACCTCGAATCCATCCGACTCAAACTCTGCCCTTGACGGTCTGGAGGCCCAGCTCTGGGCCGCCGCTGACGCGCTCGGCAACCACATGGATGCGCCGGAGTACAAGCACGTCGTCCTGGGCTGATCTTCCTCAAATGCATCTCGAACCCCTTCGAGGCGTGCCCCCCGCTGCGACCGCCGCCGAGAAGACCGCATAGTAACATCGACCTACCCGCCGCTCTCTACTTTCGAATGAGAGCGGGGCATGCTCGATCTTCGTAGTAGCCCGCACATCGAAAATCGACAGTCAAGTCCCAAAAGTTCTGTAGAATCGTTCTCCTCAGGGTTGTGGGTTGATGTTGGCTGATGGGCGGCGGAGCGGAGGGCGTAGCCCGAAGCGGAGCCGGCCATCAGGCGGCGCGA